>NZ_JBKDRI010000136.1:0-26983 GCF_046341535.1 Acidovorax sp.
GGCCGGTGTGCCTGGTTACCACGCCATAGCCTTTTGCAGCACATCAAAGCCCTGGCCAGAGCACTTGGCAGCCCAAAATCAACAGAAAAACTCGCTTCGCTCCGCCTTCGACCAATTGCCGTGAAATATTCGGGCTAGCCCGGATATTTCACCAGGTCGCTCTTTGATGCCCCGAGACGCCCGATGCGTGCACAGTTTCTTGGGTTCGAGTGACACATCCCATTCGGCCCGAGCGCTACACCCCCGATGGAGCGGTGCTGCGGCACGCTGGCGGCGTTGCTCCTCCTTGCGGGCACGCGCCCGCAGCGTCGTCGCGCCTTGCCAGCGCACCGCATCACAGCCCACTCGGGCGCGTCCCTGGTGAAATATGCGGGCTAGCACGCGCCCTCATTCCCTGGCCCTGTTCCTGCTGCTATCCGTGCTGGGGCTGCTGTGCCTGATGCCGGTCTGGTACTTCTTCCTGGCGCCCTGGTTGGCCGAGCCGGTGTTTTTGCTTGCAGGCACGGTCGTGTCCGACACCTTTCACTGGGTGGTGACCTACCGGCTCACGGATACCCGGGCCACGCTGCTGACCAGCCTGCAGGTCATCGCAGAGCAAGGCCAGGGCAGGTCGGGGGCACTGGCGCCGGTAGCAGACTACCGCGTGCATGGCTATGGCCTGGTGCTGCTGTGGGCCATGTTGCTGGCCTCGCGCCCGCCCGCGTTGCTGCGCAAGCTGTTGCTGGGCACCGTGGTCATGCTGGTGTTTGCGTCGGTGGGGGTGGCGCTGCAATGGCTTAACGACGTGTTTTATCGATCGGGAGCCCATGTGCTTGCGCAAACCCGTGCGCCTGCCTGGTTGGTGGAGGCGGTGGCGTTTGGTTTTCATTTCCACCTGTTCATCTTCACGGCCCTGGCGCCCGTGCTGTTGTGGGTGCTGATGAGCCGTTCGTTTGTGCAGGCCTTGTGGAGTCAGGCCACCGTGCAGGGCGCACAGCCCCCTGGGGTGGATGCAACCCAACCCGCCGATTGATCAGATCCGGCGTGGTGTGTGGCGGTGTCTTGAAATGGCAAGCCGCAAGACCGGCCACAAGGACGCACGGGGCGTGGGGGTGAGTGGAGAATTTTGCAGAAAAACAGCCGGTTACGCCCGATGCGTAAGGGTCGATAGCTATTAAAAATATAGCTGACGAGTTGGCGTGCTGGCTGCATGCGTGACCCGAGTCACCTGCGTGACCCGCGTCACCCGCTTGCGCCGGGGTGGCCTTGCGGCCCATTGCGAGCCTGCCCTGTGCCGTGGCAGACTGCACACCCCATCTTGCGGAGACTTTCATGACCGATGCTGCACTACTGCTGGCGCTGGTTGAACTGTGCATGGTGACGACCACGGTGGCCAACGAGGCCGAGGCGCGTCGGCTGGCCCAGGCGGTGCTGCATGCGCGCCTGGCGGCCTGCGTACAGGTGGAGCCCATCACATCGCACTTTCGGTGGCAGGGCGTGGTGCAGGAAGATCGCGAGCTGCGTATGGTTTGCAAGACCCTCCCCGAGGCCGTGCCTGCCCTGCTGGGTCTGCTGCGCTCCCAGCACGCTTACGCGCTGCCCCAACTGGCAGTGCAGACACTGCAGGCGTCGGCGGACTATGCGCAGTGGGTGCGGTCTGAGGTGGTGGTGCCGTCGCCTGTGGTGCAGGCTTAGCCATCGGCCCGCCGCTGGCGGCTCAAAAAAGCAGCGCCTGGGCGAATTCGCGGGCGTTGAAGGTTTCCAGGTCTTCGAGCTTTTCACCCACGCCGATGAAATACACGGGGATGGGGCGCTCTTGCGCGATGGCGGCCAGCACGCCGCCCTTGGCGGTGCCGTCAAGCTTGGTCACGATGAGGCCGGTGAGCTGCAGCGCGTCGTCAAACGCGCGCACCTGGGCCAGCGCGTTTTGGCCGGTGTTGCCGTCAATCACCAGCAGCACCTCGTGCGGGGCCGTGGCGTCGGCCTTGGTCACCACGCGCTTGATCTTTTGCAGCTCCTGCATCAGGTGCAACTGGGTGGGCAGACGCCCGGCGGTGTCGATCAGCACCACGTCTTTGCCGCGTGCCCGGCCGGCCGTCACGGCATCAAAACTCACGGCAGCCGGATCGCCGCCTTCCTGGCTGACGATTTCGACCGTGTTGCGATGGGCCCAGACGCCCAACTGCTCGCGCGCCGCGGCGCGAAACGTGTCGGCCGCCGCCAGCAGCACGCTGGCGCCTTCGTCGGCCAGGTGTTTGGTGAGCTTGCCAATGGACGTTGTCTTGCCCGCGCCGTTGACGCCCGCCACCATGATCACCGTGGGGGTGTGCTGGCCGATCACCAGGGATTTTTCGAGCGGGCGCAGCAGGTCGGCCAGCGCATCGGCCAGCAGGCCCTTGACGGCTGCGGGGTCGGTGGCCTTGGCTTCTTTCACGCGGCGCTTGAGGTCGGCCAGCAGATGGGTGGTGGCTTTGACGCCGGTGTCGGCCATCAGCAGGGCTTCTTCCAGCTCTTCGTACAGGGCATCGTCGATCCGGGTGCCTGTGAAGACGGTGGTGATGCTGGTGCCCGTCTTGCGCAGCCCGGATGCGAGGCGATCGAGCCAGCCCTCGCGCGGGGCGGGGGTGGGCGCAGCCGCCTCCGGGGCGGCCGGGGCCGGGGCTTGAGGCGCCTGCGGCACACCGGCCGGTGACGCGCCGGGCGCGGCCTCGGGGGCGCGTGAACCGAAGGGGTTGCGCAGCCATCCCAGCCCGGGCACGGCGGCCATGCCCGGGGCCGAATCCTGCGATGCCTGCGCCGCCACCGGCTCAGGCGCTACCGTGTCTGGCCGGGCCGGTGCCGTCGCAGGCTGCGGTGCGGGGGCTGCCGAGGGCGGCTGCACTGCGGGCGGCTGCGGAAACCCGGTGGTCGGGGCGGCAGGCTTTTTCTTGAAAAAACTGAACATTGGCGGGTTCTTAGAATCATTGCATTCTATGAAACACGCTTTCACCCTTTTGGCCCTTGCGGCCTGCCTTGTTGCCGGGGCTTCGGCTGCGGCCACCGCCCCGGTCGCCCAGGCCTCCCCTTCCGAGCCAGCCCGTGTCTCCACCGCGCAGCAATTCACCCTGAAAAACGGCATGCAGCTCATCGTGCAGCCTGACCACCGGGCCCCCACGGCGGTGCACATGGTGTGGGTGCGCGTGGGCTCGATGGATGAGGTGGATGGCACCACCGGCGTCGCCCATGTGCTCGAACACATGATGTTCAAGGGCTCCAAAACCGTCAAACCCGGCGATTTCTCGCGCCGCGTGGCCGCCCTCGGGGGGCGCGAAAACGCCTTCACCAGCCGCGACTACACCGGCTACTACCAGCAGATTCCGGCGCATCGCCTGGAAGACGTGATGCGGCTGGAGGCCGACCGGTTTGCCAACAACCACTGGCCCGACGAAGAATTCAAAAAGGAAATCGAGGTCGTCAAGGAAGAGCGCCGCCTGCGCACCGAAGACCAGCCCCGCGCGCTGCTGGCAGAGCAGTTGTTTGCCACTAGCTTCATCGCATCTCCCTACCGCCGCCCGGTGGTGGGCTGGATGAGCGACCTGGATGCCATGACGCCCGAGGATGTGCGGGCCTTTCACCGCCAGTGGTACACGCCCGCCAATGCCGCTGTGGTGGTGGCCGGCGATGTCGATGTGAAAAAAGTGCGCGCCCTGGCCGAGAAGTATTACGGCAGCCTGCCCGCCCGTGCCGTGCCCCAGCGCAAGCCCCGCACCGAGCCCGAGCAACGCGGCCTGCGCCGCATTGCCGTCAAGGCACCGGCTGAACAGGCCTACGTGGCGCTGGCCTTTCGCACGCCGGGTCTGGAGCGGGTGGAAAACCTCACCGCCAGCGACCGCGACGCCCTGGCCCTGATGGTGCTGGCCGCTGTGTTCAGCGGTTACGACGGCGCGCGGCTGGACCGGGCACTGACGCAAGGCGACCGCCGCGTGGCCGATTCCGTGAGCAGCGGTGCCATGGTCACGGGCCGTGGCCCCAGCCTCTTCATGCTCACAGGGGTGCCCGCCGAGGGCAAGAGCGCCAGCCAGGTGGAGGAAGCCCTGCGCGCCGAAGTGGCCCGCGTGGCCCAGGCTGGCGTGAGCGAGGCCGAACTCAACCGGGTCAAGACGCAATGGATCGCCTCGACCGTGTACGAGCGCGACTCGGTGATGAACCAGGCGCAGGAGCTGGGCGGCAATTGGGCGCAGGGCTTTCCGCTGCATGCCAACGAAAAGCTGCTGGCCCTGCTGCGCACCGTGACCCCGGCCGAGGTGCAGGCCGTGGCCGCCCGGTATTTTGGGGACGACCAGCTCACGGTTGCCACGCTGCTGCCGCAGCCCCTGGACGCCCCGCGCGCCCGCCCCACGCTGCCGCCCGGCAGCGTCATCCGCTGAACGCGCGCTTGGACACCCCTGGATATGAACACTATCAAAAAAATAGCAGAAAATGCTTTGCTGGCGTGCGCGGCAGCACTTTTTTATACCAATTCTGCCTGGGCGCTGCTGCCCATCCAGCACTGGACCGAGCCCAGCGGCGCGAAGGTGTGGCTGGTAGAAAGCCCGGTCATCCCCATGGTGGATGTGCAGATCGACTTTGACGCTGGCAGCCGCCGCGACCCGGCGGGCCAGTCGGGTCTGGCCAAAGCGGTGGCCAACATGGCTTCCAAGGGCGTGAAGGCCACCGGCAGCGAGCCTGCGCTGGACGAAAACGCACTGGGCGAGGCCTGGGCCGACCTGGGCGCGAGCTTTGACGCCAGCGCCGACAACGACGCGCTGCACTACACGCTGCGCTCGCTGACCGACCCGCCCCTTCTGGACAGCGCCGCCCGGCTGGCCGCGCGCCAGATCGGCGAGCCCAGTTGGCCGGCTGATGTATGGCCACGCGACCGCGCGCGCTGGATTGCCAGCCTGAAGGAGGCCAACACGCGCCCGGCCACCGTAGCGGGCTACGCGTTTGCCGACGCCGTGTACGGCAGCCACCCCTACGGCACGCGCACCACCGAAGATTCGCTGATGCGCATCCAGGTGCCGGACATGCAGGCCTTCCACGCCCAGATGGTCGCCAGCTGCCGGGCCAAGGTGAGCATCGTGGGTGCCGTATCGCGCGCGCAGGCCCAGACGCTGGTGGCCACGCTGCTGTCACGCCTGCCCGCCAGCACCGGCTGTGCGCCGCTGCCGCCCGTGGGTGAAGTCGCGGCGCTCACCGCGCCGGTGGAGCACAACATTCCGTTTGCGTCAGCGCAGGCCCATGTGCTGATTGGCCAGCCGGGCTTTGCGCGGCGCGACCCGGACTTTCTGGCGCTGCTGGTGGGCAACCACATCCTGGGCGGCGGCGGGTTTGTGTCGCGCCTGACCAGCGAGGTCCGCGAAAAGCGCGGCCTGAGCTACAGCGTGTACAGCTACTTTGCGGGCGGCCTGCATGCCGGGGCCTTCACCGTGGGCCTGCAGACGCGCCCCGACCAGGCGGCGCAGGCCGTGCAGGTCTCGCGCGATGTGATCAGCCGCTATGTGGCCCAAGGCCCCACCGAGGCCGAGCTGCGCGCCGCCAAGGACAACCTCATCGGCGGCTTTGCGCTGCGCATCGACAGCAACAAGAAGCTGCTGGGCAACGTGGCCAACATCGCCTGGAACGACCTGCCGCTGAACTACCTGGACGAGTGGACCCAGAAGGTCGAGGCGCTGACCGTGGCCGACGTGCGCGCCGCCATGGCCCGCAAGCTGCAGCCCGATCGCATGGTGACCGTGGTGGTGGGGGGCAAGCCGTGAGCCGATCCACCCTGCGCGGCAGCGCCATCACGGCCGAGATCCGCCGGGCCCAGGCGGCGGCAGCCGCTGCCCCCACCCCCACCCCCACCCCGCGTGACAAGCGCCAAGCGCCGGCCCAGGCCAAAGCGGCTGCCGCTGCTGCTGCCACCACCCCCCAGGGCGCGGGCGAGATCCGCATCATTGGCGGGCGGTGGAAGCGCACGCGCCTGCCCGTGGCCAGCCGCCCCGGCCTGCGCCCAACGCCCGACCGCGTGCGCGAAACCCTGTTCAACTGGCTGGGCCAGGACCTTGCCGGCTGGCGCTGCCTGGATGCGTTCTCTGGCACCGGCGCGCTGGGGCTGGAGGCCGCATCCCGCGGTGCGGCGGCCGTGCAGTTGGTGGAAAGCGATGCCGCCCTGGTCGCGCAGTTGCAGCGGCTGCAGCAGCGGCTGGAGGCCAGCGCGGTGCGCGTGCAGCGCGGCGATGGCGTTGCGGCCCTTGGTCTGGCGGCACCCGGCAGCCTCGACCTGGTGCTGCTGGACCCCCCTTTTGACAGCGACCTGTTCGAGCCAGCCCTTCAGGCCGCGGCCCGTGCGGTGGCACAGGGCGGGTTTGTCTATCTGGAGGCACCCGCCCGGTGGCCCGACGAGCGTCTGGCACCGCTGGGCCTGGCGCTGTACCGGCATCTCAAGGCGGGTGCCGTGCATGCCCATCTGCTGCGGCGCGCTTAGTGTCTCAATTTGGAAACCCGTCGCATGGCGGCGGCGGTGCCCCGGGCAGGCTGCGCTGCATAATGCGCCCACGCAGCCCGGCCGGCCCTTGTCCCCGGTGCCCATGACCATTTGCCATTGAGGAGACACCCGCCATGGCCCGGAACGTGATTGCCGTGTATCCCGGCACGTTCGATCCCATCACCCTGGGACACGAGGATGTGGTGCGCCGTGCCACGCAGCTGTTTGATCACCTGATCGTCGCCGTGGCCGCTGGTCACCACAAGAAGACCCTGTTTTCGCTGCAAGAGCGTATCGACATGGTCCGCGAAGCCGTCAAGGGCTACCCGCAAGTGCAGGTGGAGCCTTTTTCTGGCCTGCTGCGCGACTTCGTGGTGGCGCGCGGCGGCAAAGCCATGGTGCGCGGCCTGCGGGCCGTGACCGACTTTGACTACGAGTTCCAGTTGGCAGGCATGAACCGCAGTCTGATGCCGCATGTGGAAACCGTGTTCCTCACGCCCAGCGACAAATACCAGTTCATCAGCAGTACCTTTGTGCGCGAGATCGCCGTGCTGGGGGGCGAGGTGCACAAGTTCGTCTCGCCCTATGTTCGGGAGCAGTTGGCGCAAAAGGTGCTCAGCCTGTCCGCCCCCTGAGCCTCAGGCGCCCGCAGGCAGCGCCCTGGCCCTCAGGGCAGCGCCGCCCATCGGTCTGCCAGGGCGTGTGCTTCGTCCTTCAAGGCCTGCAGCAGCGGCGCTGCCTCGGGCAGGGCGGGGCGGTACAAAGGCCACAGGGCCGTCACGCAAAACGGGATCGAGAACGCCAGCCGCCGCAGCACCAGTCGCTCGCTGGCACATGCCAGCGCGGTGAGCGGGTTGACGATGGCCACGCCCAGCCCGTGCTCCACCATGGCGCACACGGCAACGGCGCTGTGCGTCTGGACCCGCAGCGTGCGTGCCACACCGGCCTCGGCAAATCGCGCATCGATGATGCGGCGGTAGGGGTCGTCGGCCGAGAGGCTCACAAACGGCTCGCTGGCAAAGTCCTGCAAATGCAGCACCGGCCGTTGCGCCAGGGGGTGGGCTGCGGGCAGCACGGCCACTTCGTCCAGGGTGAGCAGCACCTCCGATCCCGTGCCGGGGGGCGCAGCGGTTTGCTCGCACAGGCCCAGGTCAAAGCGCTGGGCGCTCATCCATTCTTCCAGCAGGGGTGAGTCCTGCGGCGTGACCGACAGCCGCGTGAGCGGCCGGGCCTGCACCAGCCGGGCCGCCGCGCCGGGCAGCAGCGCGTGGGCCAGCGCTGGCAGGCACAGCACCGACAGTTGCACCGCGTCGGGCCGACCCAGCGCCACCGCGCGCTCGATCACTCGCTCGAGCCCCTGCCACGAGCGCTGCACTTCGTCCCACAACGCCAGGGCCCGCGCATTGGGCCGCAACCGGCCCTGGGCGCGCTCAAAGAGCGCATAGCCCAGCAGCACCTCCAGACGCGCCAGCTCGCGGCTCACGGTGGGTTGCGAGCTGTGCAGCAGCTCAGCCGCCCCGGTGGCGCTGCCGGTGGCCATCACCGCGCGAAACACCTCAATGTGGCGGTGGCTGATGCGCTGCGGCAGCGGGGGGGCTTCGGGTCGGTTCATCGGATAAAGCATATCCATTTTGAATGGATGCTGCTTGATAATGCATTGGACTGGATGGTTTTTTGCCCCCATGATCGCGGCTTTCTCAGCCTGCATCGCCGGAGCTTTTGCATGTCCAACCCGTTTTCTCCCGCCCAGTTGTGGGCCCTGGCCGACCAGTTTGGTACCCCGCTGTGGGTTTACGACGCGGCCACCATCCGCCAGCGCATCGCGCAGGTCTCCAACTTCGAGACCATCCGCTTTGCACAGAAGGCGTGCTCCAACATCCACATCCTCGCGCTGATGCGCGAGCAGGGCGTGAAGGTGGATGCCGTATCGCGCGGCGAGATCCTGCGCGCGCTGGCGGCCGGTTACCAGGCGGGCTGGGACGCTGACGGTGCCTCGGACATCGTGTTCACGGCCGACCTGTTCGATGCCGCCACGCTCGAATTCGTGGTGCACCAGCGCGTGCCGGTCAATGCAGGCTCTGTGGACATGCTGCACCAGCTGGGCGCACGCTCGCCCGGCCATGCGGTGTGGCTGCGCATCAACCCCGGCTTTGGCCATGGCCACAGCAACAAGACCAACACCGGCGGCGAGCACAGCAAGCACGGCATCTGGCACACCGACCTGCCGGCCGCGCTGGTGGCCATCCGCCAGCATGGCCTGAAGCTGGTGGGGCTGCACATGCACATCGGCTCGGGCGTGGACTACAGCCATCTGGCCGAGGTGTGCGGTGCGATGGTCAACCTGGTCAAGACCACCCATGCGGCCGGGCACGACCTGCATGCCATCTCGGCCGGCGGCGGTCTGTCCATCCCGTACCGCAGCGGCGAGCCGGTGGTCGATACCCAGCACTACCACGGCCTGTGGGATGCCGCGCGCCAGCAGGCCGAGGCCATTGTGGGCCACCGGCTGGGTCTGGAGATCGAGCCTGGCCGCTACCTCGTGGCCGAGTCGGGCGTGCTGTTGGGCGAGGTGCGGGCCACCAAAAATGCGGGCAGCAACCATTTTGTGCTGCTGGACACCGGCTTTAACGAACTGATGCGGCCATCGATGTACGGCAGCTACCACGCCATGAGCGTGCTGCGCCGTGATGGCACAACAGGCCCCGCGCAGCCCACCGTGGTGGCCGGCCCGCTGTGCGAGTCGGGCGATGTGTTCACCCAGGGCGATGGCGGCGTGGTGCTGCCCCGGGAACTCCCCGCCGCGCAGGTGGGCGACCTGCTGGTGATTCACGACACGGGGGCCTACGGGGCGTCCATGTCCTCCAACTACAACACGCGCCCCCTGATCGCCGAAGTTCTGGTGGATGCAGGGCTTGCGCGCCTGATCCGCCGCCGCCAGACGGTGGAGGAACTGCTGGCGCTGGAACTGGGCCTGTAACCGGGGCTGTCACCGGGGCTGGGACCCGCAGGCCGGTGCTTGCCCGGCGGTCCGATCAGGCCCGCTCGGCGGCGGGCCCGCGCCCCATGAGCAGCGCCACGGCCGCTGCTGGCGTGATCTCGCCATCGAGCAGGGCCACGGTGGCGCGGGTGATGGGCATGTCTACGCCCAGATGCGCTGCGCGCTGGGCCACGGTGCGGGCGCTGTACACGCCTTCGGCCACATGCCCAAGGGAGTCCACCGCCTGCTGCAGGGTCTTGCCCTGTGCCAGCAGCATGCCCACGCGCCGGTTGCGCGACAGGTCGCCCGTGGCGGTCAGCACCAGGTCGCCCAGACCCGACAGGCCCATGAAGGTCTCGGGCCGCGCGCCCAAGGCCAGCCCCAGCCGGGTCATCTCGGCCAGTCCGCGTGTGATGAGGGCGGCGCGCGCGTTCAGCCCCAGCGAGAGCCCGTCACACAGACCTGTGGCAATCGCCAGCACGTTCTTCACCGCGCCGCCCACCTCGACGCCCACGATGTCCTCGTTGGCATACACACGCACGCTCGGGCCGTGAAGGGCATCCACCATGGCCTGGCGAACGGCGGCATGCGGGCTGGCCGCAACGAGCGCGGTGGGCTGGCCCAGGGCCACCTCCTGCGCGAAGCTGGGGCCGCTGAGCACGCCTGCCATCAGATCGGGGGCGACTTGCGCCAGCACCTCGTGCGCCAGCAGGCCAAAGGCTTGCGGGTCATGCGACGGCGCCGCCTCAAAGCCCTTGCACAGCCAGATCACCGGCACGCGCAGGCCGCGCAACGCCTGCAGCATGCTGCGCAGCGCTGCCATGGGTGTGGCCACGATCACCAGGTCGGCGCCCGCCAGAAGCGCGTCGAACGGACCATCTGCCACCGAAAGGGAAGGTGGAAACGCAATGCCCGGCAGGTAGCGGGTGTTTTGGCGCCCGTGGCGCATCTCCCGGGCCTGGGCAGCATCGCGGGCCCACAGGGTGACCGCGTGACCCGCGGGGTGCTGGGCCGCGCCCATGGCAACGGCAGAACCCCATGCGCCAGCACCCAATACTATGATTTTCATAGCTGAGAGCGCCTATTCATAGTGCCATTGGGGCCGATGCGGCCCCAATTGGCAGATCACTGCGTGATGATGGGCGACGGCTGATTTGCAGCCTGAGCCCGTTGCTGTTCGTACATCGCCTGGAAGTTGATTTCAGTCAGGTGCACGGGCGGGAAGCCGGCGCGGTTGATCACGTCGGCCACGTTGCCACGCAGATACGGGTAGACGATCTGCGGGCAGGCAATGCCCATGATCGCGCCCATCTGCTCCTCGGGCACGTTGCGGATCTCGAAGATACCGGCCTGCTTGGCCTCGACCAGGAACACGGTTTTGTCCTTGATCCGGGTTTGCACGGTGGCGGTCACCATGACTTCGAACATGCCCTCGGCCAAGGGAGTCGCTTCCACGCCCAGCTGGATGTCCACGTTGGGCTGCTCCTGTTCAAGCAGGATGCCGGGCGAGTTGGGTTGCTCCAGCGACATGTCCTTGAGGTACAGGCGCTGGATTTGAAATACGGGAGTTGCTTCGGACATGGTGTGGGTCTCTTCGTTACGTGACGGATCTCCAGGAAAGCTCTGCATCACTCCCTGCGGGTTGCGTTAGCAGGGGCTCGGGCAGTCCACGGCGTTGCTTTTTTTGCCCATAACCCGGCTTCGGGCTGCACAAACCGCCTTGTGGCCTGTCCCGATCCGCGCAAGCGCATTCTCGCGAGGGTGATGCGGAGCTTCCCTATCAAAACAAAACCCGCCGGGGATGGGCTCCCGCAGCGGGCACTTGGGGCTGCATTATGCCGCCCCTTGGTGCGGGTCAGGCGGCACCCAAAAGTGGCATCAGAGCGCCGCGGCTGTCCAGCGCGACCAGGTCGTCATGGCCGCCCACATGCGTGTCCCCGATGAAGATCTGGGGCACGGTGCGCCGGCCGGTGATCTGCATCATGTGGTTGCGCGCAGCCGGATCCATGTCGACGCGGATCTCTTCGATCTGCTCCACGCCCTTGGATTTGAGGATTTGCTTGGCACGGATGCAGTAGGGGCACACGGCGGTGGTGTACATCTTCACGGGTTGCATGGCGGTTTCCTGGGGCAGGTTCAGGCCTTTTCTACTGGCAGGCTGGCTTCGCGCCAGGCTTTCATGCCGCCCGCCAGGGCCTGGGCGTTGTCGTAGCCCAGTTGCTTGGCCATGCGCACGGCGCGGCCTGCGCGCGCGCCGCTGGCACACACCAGGACCACGGGCAGGGCCTTGTTTTTGACCAGGCCGGGCAGGCGTTCTTCCAACTCGCCCAGTGGCACGTTTTTGGCACCGACCACATGCCCCAAGGCGAATTCGTCGGCTTCACAGACGTCGATGACGACGGCTTTTTCGCGGTTGATGAGCTGCACCGCAGCGGCTGGCGTCAGCGAACCGCCGCCTGCGCTCCGGAGGGTGGGCCACAGCAGCATGCTGCCCGATGCCAGCGCGAGGACGAACAGATACCAGTTGTCGATGATGAATTTCACAAGGTTTCCTAGGATGGGCGAACGCCTTAATTTTAGAATGCTCGATTTTGACCCGCATTTACCTAGGGAACCCATGTACAAGCTTGTCCTGATCCGCCACGGCGAATCCACCTGGAACCTTGAAAACCGCTTCACCGGCTGGACCGATGTGGACCTCACGCCCACCGGCGTGTCGCAGGCCATGTCTGCCGGCAAGCTGCTCAAGGCCGAGGCGTATGAGTTCGACCTGGCCTTCACCAGCGTGCTCAAGCGGGCCATCCACACCCTGTGGTACGTGCTCGACGAAATGGACTGCACCTGGCTGCCCGTGGTGAAAGATTGGCGCCTGAACGAGCGCCACTATGGCGCGCTGCAAGGTCTGAACAAGGCAGACATGGCCAAAAAATATGGTGATGAGCAGGTCCTGGTGTGGCGTCGCAGCTATGACACCCCGCCTCCGGCGCTGGAGGCGGGTGACCCCCGCAGCGAGCGCAGCGACCGCCGTTATGCAGCCCTGCCCGAAACCAGCGTGCCACTGACCGAATGCCTCAAAGACACCGTGGCCCGCGTGCTGCCGTTCTGGAACGAGGCCATGGCACCGGCCATCCGTTCGGGCCAGCGCGTGCTGGTGGCCGCGCACGGCAACTCCATCCGGGCGCTGGTCAAGTACCTCGATGGCATTTCCGAGTCGGACATCGTGGGCCTGAACATTCCGAACGGCATCCCGCTGGTGTACGAGCTGGACGCAGATCTCAAGCCCATCCGCCACTACTACCTGGGCGACGCCGAGGCCGCCGCCCGGGCTGCGGCCGCCGTGGCTTCGCAGGGCAAAGCGTAAACGGCCGGTAAAGCAGGGTGAAACAGGCCTGGCAAAACCTTTGAAACTGCGGGCGTGTGCGGAACCGTGGCCACTTGCGCCTGTCCAAGGTGTATATTCATTTTCGTAGCGGTAAAAGGTGTTCCATGGGCCACAAACTGAAAATTGCAGGATGGGTGTCGGTTGGGGTTGTCGCGGGGGCGCTGACCACCGTTTCGCTCCAGACCGTGGCGCGCGGCGCGATGTCGCCCCTGCCGCTGGAAGAGATCCAGCAACTGTCGGCCGTGTTTGGTCTTGTGAAGACCGACTATGTCGAGCCGGTGGATGACAAGAAGCTGATCACCGACGCCATCACCGGCATGGTGGCCAGCCTGGACCCGCACTCCCAGTATTTCGACAAGAAGTCCTTCAAGGAATTCCGCGAGGGCACGACCGGCAGATTCGTCGGCGTCGGCATCGAAATCACCCAGGAAGAAGGCCTCGTCAAGGTGGTCTCGCCCATCGAGGGCTCGCCCGCCTTCCGCGCCGGGCTGATGACCAATGACCTCATCACCAGGATCGACGACACGGCCGTCAAGGGCCTGACCCTCAATGAGGCCGTCAAGCGCATGCGCGGCGAGCCCAACACCAAGGTCACGCTCACCATTTTTCGCAAGGACGAAAACCGCACGTTTCCGGTGACCATCACCCGCGAGGAGATCAAGACCCAGTCCGTCAAGGGCAAGGTCGTGGAGCCGGGTTACGCCTGGATCCGCCTGTCGCAGTTCCAGGAGCGCACGGTCGATGACTTCGTGCGCAAGGTCGAGGAGGTGTATCGCCAGGAGCCCAATCTCAAGGGTCTGGTGCTGGACCTGCGCAACGACCCGGGCGGCCTGCTCGATGCGGCCGTAGCCGTGTCGGCCGCCTTCCTGCCCGCGAACGTGACGGTGGTGACCACCAACGGCCAGCTGGCCGAGAGCAAGGCCACGTACAAGGCTGCGCCCGAGTTCTATCAGCGCCGTGGCGGCGGCGATCCGCTCAAGCGGCTGCCTGCGGCGCTCAAGTCGGTGCCTTTGGTCGTTCTGGTCAACGAGGGCTCGGCCTCTGCGAGCGAGATCGTGGCAGGTGCGCTGCAGGACCACAAGCGCGCCACCATCATGGGCAGCCAGACCTTTGGCAAGGGCTCGGTGCAGACCGTGCGCCCCCTGGGGCCCGATACCGGCATCAAGCTCACCACGGCGCGCTACTACACCCCGAGCGGCAAGTCGATCCAGGCCAAGGGCATCGTGCCTGACGTGATGATCGACGAATCGGAGGAGGGCAATGTGTTTGCGTCGCTGCGGATGCGCGAGGCAGACCTGGAAAAGCATCTGGCCAGCGGCCAGGGCGAGGAAAAGAAGGACCTGGCCCGCGAGAAGGCCCGCGAGGAAGCCCGCAAGCGGCTGGAAGATGAATCCAGGAAGCCCTCGGCCGAGCGCAAGGCGCCCGAGTTCGGCAGCGACAAGGACTTTCAGCTCGCCCAGGCGCTCAACCAGCTCAAGGGCCGCACGGTGCTGGTCAGCAAGGTGCTTGCTGAACGCAAGGACGAAAAGAAAGACAATTGAGTTGTAGCGCGCTGCGCCCGAAAGGCCGGACTTCCTGCGGAGGCCGGCCTTTTTCACGTCTGGAGCCATCGCGTTCAACGTCCCACCATTGCTTTGAACTGTTTGCCCATCGCCATGACCGACGACCAGCTTCTGCGCTACTCGCGCCACATCCTGCTTGACGAGGTGGGCATCGAAGGGCAGCAGCGCATGCTCGATGCGCACGCGCTGGTGATCGGCGCTGGCGGTCTCGGATCGCCTGCGGCGCTGTACCTGGCTTCGGCGGGGGTGGGCCACATCACCCTGGTGGATGATGATGCGGTGGACCTGACCAACCTGCAGCGGCAGATTGCGCACACCACCGCACGCGTGGGCATGCCCAAGGTCGAGTCGGCCGCACAGGCCATGGCAGCGATCAACCCGGACGTGCAGGTCAGGCCCGTCTGTGCGCGTGCTGATGCTGCCGTGCTGGATCGCCTGGTGCCGCAGGCCACCGTGGTGCTCGATTGCTGCGACAACTACGCCACGCGCCAGGCGGTCAACGCCGCCTGTGTGCGCCACGGGGTGCCGCTCGTTTCGGGGGCGGTGATCCGGTTTGACGCGCAGATCAGCGTGTTCGATCCACGGGAGCCACATGCGCCCTGCTATGCCTGCGTGTTTGCACCCGATGCGGCGTTTGAAGAAGTGCGTTGCTCAACCATGGGGGTGTTTGCGCCGCTGGTGGGCGTGGTGGGGGCCATGCAGGCGGCCGAGGCGCTCAAGCTGGTGGCAGGCATCGGCACCAGTCTGGCCGGGCGCATGTTGATGCTGGACGGCCGTTCGATGGAGTGGGGCACGATGCGCATGCAGCGCGCGCCGGATTGCCCGGTCTGCGCGGCGCGCCGCCCCGGCCATGGGCCATGATGATGCCCCGTGACCACCAGCGCAAGGGTGTTCACGGGTGCCGGGCATGCTGGGCGGGCACCCCGGGGCCGGTCATGGTTCATGCATGCATCATGCTGCATGTCGCTCGCGGCCACAGACGGTTGCTCGGAAGGGTATAAGCTCGGGCCCATGCGGGTTTTCAATTGCGACCATTGCGGTCATCTGGTGTTTTTTGACAGCGTCCGGTGCCTGCACTGCGGCAGCGAGCTGGCGTTTTTGCCCGATCAGATGGCTATGGCGGCACTCACACCTGCGCCGCAGGATGGTGCAGGCCTGTGGCGCCGCCGGGGGCGTCGCGGCTCCTCGGATTACAGCGGGCGGCTGTATCGCATGTGCCAGCACCACACCCATTGGCAGGCCTGCAACTTTGCCGTGCCTGCCAACGATTTTGCAGACCTGTGCGTGTCGTGTCGGCAAACCCGCGTGCTGCCCGACCTGTCAGACCCCGGCAACCTGCGCCGCTGGAAGCAGGTGGAGGCCGCCAAGCGGCAGCTTTTCTACACCCTGGCCCGGCTGGGGCTGGAGCCTGCGCCCGGCAGGGCGGGGCCGGTATTCGAGTTTTTGGCCGACCTGCCCGGAGGCCCGCCCGTGATCACGGGGCACCTGGGCGGCACCATCACGCTGAACGTGGCCGAGGCCGACGACGACGAGCGGGCCCGCCGCCGCGTTGCCCTGGGCGAGCCGTACCGCACCCTGATCGGCCATCTGCGCCACGAATCCGGGCATTTTTATTGGGACCAGTTCGTGCGCGACGGCGGTCAGCTGGAGTCGTTTCGCGCCGTGTTCGGCGACGAGCGGGCTGACTATGCAGCGGCGCTGGGCGCGCACTATGCCCGTGGAGCGGGCGCGGGCGACTGGGCCGAGCGCCATGTCAGCGCCTATGCGGCCTCGCACCCCTGGGAGGATTGGGCCGAGACCTGGGCCCACTACCTGCACATGATCGACCTGCTGGAAACCGCCGCCTGCTATCAGATCGGTGTGACGGTGCCCGATCCGAGCTCGCCCGAGCGGCACCATGTCACCGATCCGTTTGCCCTGCCCCACCCCCGGTTTCACGACATGGTGCGCCAGTGGGTGCCACTGACCCTCTTGCTCAACAGCTTGAACCGCAGCCTGGGGCAGGACGATGCCTACCCGTTTGCGCTGTCGTCTGGCGCCATGGTGAAGCTGCGTTTCGTGCACGAGCTGGTGCAGGCCCAGGTCCAGCAGCGCGCACCGCAGGCGGTTGCGCCCGGCTGAACCGCGGCGGCGCTGGCAAATGCATAGCGCTGTCACCCGAAAGGTGAGGCTGCGAAAACAACCCAAGGCCCGAGTCCACGCGGTGTGCGGCAAGATGACAAGCGGTCAACTGCCGTTTTTAGGATATTGCGTTAAAAATGCCGTTTTACGCTCGGCCTGAATAGGTTTGTAGCTATTAAAAGTATAGCAATATTATAGTGACCGCGCCCCGGCGTCTGCGCGTGATTGCGCGGGTGCTCAGAACTCGAGGTTATCGATCAACCGCGTGCTGCCAAGCCGGGCGGCCCCCAGTGCGACCAGGCTGGCCGGACCATCGTGCGCGGTGGGCGGCATCAGGTCTGACCGGCGGCGCACCGTCAGGTAGTCAGGCTGCCAGCCACGTTCGCGAAGCGCTTGCATGGCCTGGGCTTCCAGTGCAGGGGTGGGGGATGGGGCCTCGGACCATGCTTGCGCCAGCCGCCGCAATGCCTGAAACAGCGCCACGGCCTCCTGGCGCTCTTGGGGGCTGAGATAGCCGTTGCGTGAACTGAGCGCCAGCCCGTCGGGGGCGCGGCTGGTTTCGCCCGCCACGATCTGCACTGGCAGCGCAAACTGCCGCACCAGGTGCCTTATCACCATCAACTGCTGATAGTCCTTCTTGCCAAACACCGCCGTGCCGCCGCTGGCACCGAGCACGCAGGCAAACAGTTTCATCACCACGGTGCTCACACCCACAAAGAAGCCGGGCCGGAAGTGGCCCTCCAGCATGTCGGCCAGCATCGGGTCAGGGTGCACCTTGAACGTTTGCGGCTCGGGGTAGAGGTCGGTTTCGCGCGGGGCAAACAGCACGTCGCACCCGGCAGCCCGCAGTGCCGCGCAATCGGCCTCCCAGGTGCGCGGGTAGCTGTCAAAGTCTTCGTGGGGCAAGAACTGCAAGCGGTTCACGAAGATGCTCGCCACGGTCACGTCGCCCAGCGGCCTGGCCTGGCGTACCAGCGAAACATGCCCCTCATGCAGATTGCCCATCGTGGGCACAAAAGCGGGGTGGCGGTAGGCCGCCAGCGCCTGGCGCAGGTCGGCGATGGAGTGGGCAATCAGCATGAACGGGCGATGGGCAAGGACGTTGGAGTCAGGGCGGTGGTGCAGGCCTACCAGGCGTGCAGCGTGTTGTCGGGAAACTGGCCCTGCTTGACGGCCTGTACATAGCTCTCGATGGCGCCCCGGATGCTGCCGGCATCCTGCATGAAGTTGCGCACAAACTTGGGCATGCGGCCCAGGTTCAAGCCCAGCATGTCGTGCAGCACCAGCACCTGGCCCGCGGTGCCGCTGCCTGCACCAATGCCAATGGTGTGGCAGCGCGGCAGTTCGGCCGTGAGGCTGCTCGCAAGCGCGGCGGGCACCATCTCCAGCACCAGCATGGCGGCTCCGGCATCCTGCAGCGCGTGCGCCTCGTTGCGCAGGGTGCGGGCGGCGTCGTCGGTTTTGCCCTGCACGCGGTAGCCGCCCAGCGCATGCACGGTCTGCGGCGTCAGGCCCAGGTGGGCACACACCGGCACACCGCGCTGCACCAGAAATTCAACGGTCGGGGCCGTCCAGCCCCCGCCTTCGAGTTTGACCATGTGCGCGCCCGCCTGCATCAGCGCGCAGGCGCTGCGCAAGGCCTGCTCACGGCTTTCGGCGTAGGTGCCGTAGGGCAGGTCAGCGATCAGCCAGGCGGTGCCCTGCACGCGGTGCAGCCCACGCGCCACGCTGGCCGTGTGGTAGGCCATGGACTCCAGCGTCACCCCCACCGTGCTGGGCAGGCCCTGGCACACCATGCCCAGCGAGTCGCCCACCAAAATGCATTCCACCCCCGCCGCATCGGCCACGGCGGCAAACGTGGCGTCGTAGGCGGTGAGCATGGTGATCTTCTCGCCCGCCTCGCGCAGCTGCCCCAATCGCGGCAGACTCACGGGGCGGCGCTGCGGCAGGGGTGAGGCGGGCGGCAGCGTGCCGTAAGGGGTGGCAGAAACGGTGCTGGTGGAACTCATCGGGGCAGCCATCATCGAAAAAAATTTTCGTGAGTCTATGCGACGCGTGTTGTGGGCCCCGATGGTCTGCATCGATACCGGGTCGGGGTCTGCGTCGGGGCTGTGGCTATTGCGTTCCCGGTATGCTCTTGGCCCATGACTGCAGCGTTACCACCCGTGAATACCTCCATGAGCGATGCCGACGTGCTGGCCCTGGCCCAGGCCGATGTGGCCCGCGCCCTGGCCGAGGACGTCGGCAGCGGCGACCTGACCGCTGGCTTGATCGACCCCGCCCGCCGCGCCCGCGCCCGCATCCTGGCCCGCGAAGAGGCCGTGATCTGCGGCGCGCCCTGGGCCGAGGCTGCCCTGCGCGCCCTGGACCCCACGGTGCAGATCACCTGGCATGTGGCCGAGGGCCAGCGCTGCGCGCCCGACCAGGTGGTGCTGGAGCTGGAGGGCAACGCCCGCGCCCTGCTGTCCGCCGAGCGCACCGCGCTCAACTTCCTGCAACTGTTGTCGGCCGTGGCCACCAAGACGCGCGCCTATGTGGACGTGGTGGCCGGCACCCGCGCCCACATCGTTGATACCCGCAAGACCATCCCCGGCCTGCGCCTGGCGCAAAAGTACGCCGTGCGCGTGGGCGGCGGCACCAACCACCGCATCGGCCTGCACGATGCCGTGTTGATCAAGGAAAACCACATTGCGGCCGCTGGCGGCGTGGCCGCGGTGCTGCGTGCTGCGCAGGCGGTGGCCGCGCGGGCCAAGTTCATCGAAATCGAGGTGGAAACCCTGGAGCAGCTGGCGCAGGCGCTGGAAGCGGGGGCCACCATGATTTTGCTGGACAACATGCCCCTGCCCATGCTGCGCGAGGCGGTGCGCATCAACGCGGGCCGGGCCATTTTGGAGATTTCGGGCGGAGTGACCCTGGCCGGGCTGCGCGAGCTTGCACAAACGGGGGTAGACCGCATCTCCATCGGTACGCTGACCAAGGATGTGAAGGCGACGGATTTCTCGATGCGCCTGCAGGAAATTCAGTGAGCACCTGCCCGAGCAGCTGCGCGGCGGCTGCTAGGCAATGCAATGGAGTCATGCCATGACCAAAGTGATTGATATCGAATACGAGCAGCCCGACGAGGCCGCAGCCGGCGCTGCCTGCTCCACCAAACACGCCTGGGCCCGTGTGCCCGCCGAGCCATCGCCGGCCGAGCGTGCGGCGCTCAAGGATCAGATCCGCCGCCTGCTCAAAGAAAAAAACGCGGTGATGGTGTCGCACTACTACGTGCATCCCGACCTGCAAGACCTGGCCGAGGAGACCGGCGGTCTGGTCAGTGACTCGCTGGAAATGGCCCGCTTTGGCCGCGACCATGCGGCGCAGACCCTGGTGGTGAGCGGCGTACGCTTCATGGGCGAGACGGCCAAAATCCTCAGCCCGGAAAAAACCGTGCTTATGCCCGACCTGGATGCCACTTGCTCGCTCGACCTGGGATGCCCCATCGACGAGTTCAGCGCTTTTTGCGACCAGCATCCCGACCGCACCGTGGTGGTGTACGCCAACACCAGCGCCGCCGTCAAAGCGCGGGCCGACTGGCTCGTCACATCCAGCTGCGCGCTGCAGATCGTGAGCGCGCTCAAGGCCGCAGGCCAAAAGATTCTGTGGGCACCTGACCGCCACCTGGGCGCGTACATCCAGCGCGAAACCGGTGCGGACATGGTGTTCTGGAACGGTGCCTGCATCGTGCACGACGAGTTCAAGGCGCTGGAGCTGGAACTGCTGAAAAAAGAGCATCCCGCCGCCCGGGTGCTGGTGCACCCGGAAAGCCCCGCCGACGTGGTGGCCCTGGCCGATGCCGTGGGCTCCACCAGCGCCATTTTGAAGGCCGCGCGCGAGATGGATGCCACCGAATTCATCGTGGCCACCGACAACGGCATGATGCACAAGCTGCGCACGCTCAACCCCGGCAAGACGTTTTACGAAGCCCCCACCGCGGGCAACAGCGCCACCTGCAAAAGCTGCGCGCACTGCCCGTGGATGGCGATGAACAGCCTGGCCGGTGTGGCCCACGTGCTGGAGACAGGCGCCAACGCCATCCATGTGGACCCAGGGCTGATCCCCCGCGCCCGCCAGCCCATCGACCGCATGCTGGCGTTCACTGCCGCGCTCAAAAGCGGCCAGCCCACCGCCGCCCTGGTGCCCCACCTGGGCGCTGCCTGAGGCCGCCTCACAAGGAAGACCGCCTATTCGCTACTAAATATGTAGCAACAATGTGTTTGCAGGCAAGCGCGATAGCTGGTTTTGACTGATATTTCACTGATTGATTTTGACCAACCCCTCGATGGGGCGTCGCCGCCGCTGCGCCATGCGTTCGGGCCTGCGCGGCAGGTGTGCGTAGCGCGCACCCTGGCCCAGGTGCGCGATGTGCTGGATGCCGTGCATGCCGCGGCGCAGCGTGGGCACTGGTGCGTGGGCTACGTGCGGTACGAGGCCGCGGCGGCCTTCGATGCAGCGCTGCAGACCCATGCCCCTGATGGGCCGCTGGCCTGGTTCGGCATCCACGACGCGCCCCAGCCCTGGCCGCGTTCGGCCGAGCACGAGCCTCCAGCCCGGGTGGACTGGGGCCACGGCCTGACGCGCAGTGCTTTTGATGCGGCCTTGGCGCACATCCAGCAGGCCATACGCAACGGCGAGCTCTACCAGGTCAACTACACCGCCGCGCTGCCTGGAACGCTGCACGGCAGCCCGCAGGCGCTGTTTGCCGCCCTGCAGCGCGCGCAGCCCGGCGGCTATGCTGCGCACCTCCAGGCGGGCGACGAGCAGATTCTGTCGGTCTCGCCGGAGCTGTTCTTTGACTGGCGCGAAGCCGCCGAAAGCCCGCAGGGCAAGGGCGGAGGCGACATCCTGGCCCGGCCCATGAAAGGCACGGCACCGCGTGGCCGCACCGCCTTGGAAGACGCAGCCCAGGCCGAGCGCCTGCGCACGACGCCCAAAGAGCGCGCCGAGAACGTGATGATCGTGGACCTGCTGCGCAACGACCTCTCGCGCATTGCCATGCCCCACAGCGTGCAGGTACCGGCACTGTTTGCCACGCAGGCGTTGTCCACCGTCTGGCAGATGACGTCGGACGTGCGCGCCCGCACGCGCCCCGGCATCACGCTGACCGATGTGTTCGCGGCGCTCTTTCCGTGTGGTTCGGTCACCGGCGCGCCCAAGGTGCGCGCCATGCAGATGATCCGCGCGCTGGAGCCTGCGCCGCGCGGCGTCTATTGCGGGGCCGTTGGCGTGGTGCGGCCTGCCGGTCCGGCAGGGGCCAGCGGCCGCCATGCCGTGGCCGCCACGTTCAACGTGCCCATCCGCACGGTCGTTCTGCGGCAGGATGCCGCTGCCCAAGGCAGTGCGCCATCGCTGCGTGCCACTTGCGGGATCGGCAGCGGCATCACCGCCGATGCACAGCCCCAAGCCGAATGGAACGAGTGGCGTCACAAACGCGCCTTTGTGGAACGCGCCAGCATGCCGTTCGAGATTGTGGAAACCCTGGGTCTTCACGACGGAACGTTGCCGCACGCCGACCGGCACCTGCAGCGCATGGGCGAAGCGGCTGCGCACTTTGGTTTTCCGTGGCGCTTTTCTGCCGCGCAACAGGCGCTGCAAAACGCCGTGCTGCGCCACGGCAGCGGCGCTGCACGCGTGCGGCTGCTGCTGGCGGACGATGGCAGCTTCCGGTCTGAAGTGTTGGCCCTTGCGCCGACCCCCGAGCCGGTGCGACTGCAGCTGGCCGACCGGCCATTGGCCGAGGCGCACAGCGAGTTCGTACGCCACAAGACCACCCGGCGCGCCCACTACGCGGCGTTTGCGCCTGCGGCCGGTTCCGGCATGTTTGACACCGTGCTCTGGAACGATGCTGGCGAGATCACCGAGACCACCTTTGGCAATGTGGCCGCGCTGCTGGATGGGCAGTGGGTCACGCCGCCGCTGCACTGCGGGCTGCTGCCCGGCGTGGGCCGCGCCCTGGCGCTGGCCGAGGGGCGGGTGATCGAAGCGGTGGTGCGGGTGGAGGACGTGCAGCGCGTGCAGGCGTGGGCCTTCATCAACAGCCTGCGCGGTTGGCTGAACGCGACGCTGAAGTATTGACTTGCCCGCCGTCCTGACGTGTCGGTGCCCCGGCATGGCGCATCCGACGCTGGGCGTCAGATCCGCTCTTTGGCGTACGAACCGCGGTCCATGTCCACCACTTCCACGCTCAGTTGCACCATCACCCCCACCGGGCGCGGCGTCAGGTCGCGCAGCACGGCGGCAATGCGGTCGGACAGTGCCTTTTTCGCCTCGGGCGTGCGGCCCGACAGCAGGCGCAGTTGCGCATGAACAAACGCGCGTTGGGCAGGCGCGGTGCCAATGGCAAAGCTGTCGGCCACCACAAAGCGGGTCTTGAGGTCGGCCTCGTCCAGCACCTCGGGATGCGCGCACAGGGTTGCGTTCAACTCGGACAGGGCTTGGGCCTCCGGGAAGTGGGGCAGATTGCCGGAGTATTCGACGATGAGGTGGGGCATGGGCGGGGTCCGGATGCGGGGTTGACGACAGTCGCCAAGCCCTGCAGGGCTGGCGCAGCGCACGGCGGTCGGGCGCCGGTGGCAGTGTAGAGCAAGCCTGCGTGCTGCTGCTGATGCTGCGCCGGCCCGCCGGCCTGGGCGCGCGCCTTCAGCGCCAGGTGCCGGGCAGGTCAAACACCAGATGGCGGGGTTCGGGCAGTTCCAGATGCGCTACCTCGGCCAGCAGCGGCGCGTGCAGGCGCTGGCGCAGGCAGGCCGTCATGGCGTCGGCGGCTTCGGCGTCGGCCTCGGGCTGGTTCGCGACCCAGCCAGCCAGATGGAGCCCGCGCGCACGGATGGCCTCGGCCGCCAGCAGTGCATGGCTGATGCAGCCTCCGCGCAGGCCCACCACCAGCACCACGGGCAGCGCCAGCGCCAGGGCCAGGTCGGCGGCCGTGTGGGTGTCGTTCAGGGGGTCCAGCAGGCCGCCCGGCCCCTCCACCACCACAGCGTCGGCCTGGGCGGCCAGCGCCCGGTAGCTTTGCACCAGGGCCTGCACATCAATCTGCACGCCTGCGCGGGCGGCGGCAATCTGCGCGGGCAGGGCTTCGGGCAGCACTACCGGGTTATCGAGCGCTTCAGGCACGGCCACGGTGGAGGCCGCGCGCAGGGCCAGCGCGTCCTCGCAGGCCCAGTCATCACCCCAGGGCACGAGACCCGTCGCCACGGGCTTCATGCCCACCACGCGGGGGTGGTGGGGCGCCAGCGCATGCAGCAGGCCGGCGGCCACGAGTGTCTTGCCCACACCGGGCTCCGTGCCGATCACAAAACATCCTAGGGTCATCAGTGTTCCTTGGGTCGAATGAGGCTGCAGGGACGTGGCAGCTTGCAGCCAGTGCGCTGTCGGTCATCCGAGCGCGGGCGGGACGAGGATCGTTGGCGCTGCGGGCGCTGCGACCTCGGGGTAGTCGCGGCTGTAATGCAGGCCACGGCTTTCGCGGCGCAGCTGGGCGCTTTTCACAATCAGATCGGCCACTTGCACCAGATTGCGCAGTTCCAGCAGGTCGCGCGTGACATGAAAGTGCGCGTAGAACTCCTGGATCTCGGCCTGCAGCATGGCGATGCGGTGGGCGGCGCGCTCCAGGCGCTTGTTGGTGCGCACGATGCCCACGTAGTCCCACATGAAGCGGCGCAGCTCGTCCCAGTTGTGCGAGATGACCACGGATTCGTCTGCGTCCTGCACACGGCTGGTGTCCCAGGCAGGAAGCGGGCTTTGGTCGATGGCGGGCGCGGCGGCAATCGCCTGCGCGGCGGCACGGGCGAACACCATGCACTCAAGCAGCGAGTTGCTGGCCAGCCGGTTGGCACCGTGCAGACCGGTGCACGCCACCTCGCCAACCGCATACAGGCCAGGCAGGTCGGTGCGACCGGCCAGATCGGTCAGCACGCCACCGCAGGTGAAGTGGGCGGTGGGCACCACGGGAATCGGCTCTTTGGTGATGTCGATGCCGAGTGACGCGCAGTGCGCCATGATGTTCGGAAAGTGCTCCTGCAAGAACGCGGGGCTTTGGTGCGAGATGTCCAGGTGCACGCAATCGAGGCCGTGCTTTTTCATCTCGAAGTCGATGGCGCGGGCGACCACGTCGCGCGGGGCCAGTTCGGCGCGCGGGTCGTGGTCGACCATGAAGCGCGTGCCATCGGGCAGCTTGAGCTGCCCGCCCTCGCCGCGCACGGCCTCGCTGATGAGGAAGGACTTTTCGTGCGGGTGGTACAGCCCGGTGGGGTGGAACTGGATGAACTCCATGTTCCCCACGCGGCAGCCTGCACGCCATGCGGCGGCAATGCCGTCGCCGGTGGCTGTGTCGGGGTTGGTGGTGTAGAGGTACACCTTGCCCGCGCCGCCAGTGGCCAGAATGGTCTGCGGTGCACGGAAGGTCACCACCTCGTCGATATCGTTGTCCAGCGCGTACAGCCCCAGGCAGCGGTTGCCGGGCAGGCCCAGCTTGCGGGTGGTGATCAGGTCCACCAGGGTGTGCTGCTCAAACAGCGTGATGCCGGGCGTGGCGCGCACCACATCGATCAGCGTGCGCTGCACGGCTGCGCCGGTGGCGTCGGTCACGTGGGCGATGCGCCGGGCACTGTGGCCGCCCTCGCGTGTCAGGTGCAGGTGTTCGCCTTCGAGCGTGAAGGGCACTCCGAGCTGACGCAACCATGCGATGGACGCCGGTGCGTTTTCCACCACAAAGCGCGTTGTGGCCAGGTCGCACAGGCCCGCGCCCGCCACCAGGGTGTCCTCGATGTGCGCGGCAAAGCTGTCGTCATCGGCCAGCACAGCGGCAATGCCGCCCTGGGCCCAGCCGCTGGATCCGTCCTTGAGCGTGCGCTTGGTAATGACGGCCACGCGGTGCGTCGCAGCCAGGTGCAAGGCGGCCGAAAGGCCGGCCAGGCCGCTGCCTACGATGAGTACGTCAAAGTCTTGGGATGCCATGGCGAGCGTGTGGGGTTAAAGGGGGGGGGCCAAGCCAAAGGGCTAGGCAGGCGTGTAGGCCAGGCGCACGTAAATCGGCGCAAATGCTTCGGCCTGCGTGATCTCGATCAGAGTCTCCTTGGCCAGCTCCAGCAGCGCAATGAAGGTCACCACCAGCACGGTGCTGCCCTCTTCAGGGCGGAAAAGCGCCTCAAACTCGACAAAGCGGCGGCCCTGCAGCGTCTTGAGCACCTTGCTCATGTATTCGCGCACCGAGAGTTCCTCGCGCGTGATCTTGTGGTGCTGAACCAGCTTGGCGCGCTTGAGGATGTCGCGCCAGGCTTCTTGCAGATCCGCCACATGCACATCCGGAAAGCGCGGCTGCAGGCTTTGCTCGATGTAGACCTGTGCCTTCAGAAAGTCCCGTCCGTACTGCGGCATGTGCGACAGGCGCATGGCGGCCAGCTTCATCTGCTCGTATTCGAGCAGTCGGCGCACCAGATCGGCGCGGGGGTCTTCAGGCTCGTCCGCGCCTTCCTGCTTTTTGGGCGGCAGCAGCATGCGCGACTTGATCTCAATGAGCATCGCCGCCATCAGCAGGTATTCGGCCGCCAGCTCCAGGTTGCGGCTGCGGATCTCGTCCACATACGCAAGGTACTGCCGGGTGACCCCCACCATGGGGATGTCGAGGATGTTGAAGTTCTGCTTGCGGATCAGGTACAGCAGCAGGTCCAGCGGGCCCTCAAAAGCTTCGAGGAAGACTTCGAGCGCATCGGGCGGGATGTACAGGTCTTGCGGCAGCGCAAACAGGGGCTCGCCGTACAGGCGCGCCAGGGCCACCTGGTCCACCGCCAGCGGCATGCCGTCTGCGCCCAGAGCGATCGGCTGCGGGCCATCGGAGGCTTCGACCTCGGTCGCAGTGGTCATGGCAAAATGCTATCTAAATGATAGCTATCAACGCTTACGCGACAGGCGCAACAGGGCGTTTTGGCTGAGAAAAATCCCATGGCGGGTGGCGCTTGGCGTGTCCGTCAACCCGCAGGTGGAATGTTGCCGAGGTCAGTCGGCGCTGGTCTGGTACACGTAGGGCTTTTGCGGCACGCGGGCTTCGTTGTATTCGCCCCAGATCTTGCGGTCCACGGCCTTGTCCCACAGCAGGGAGCGGCCCAGCTGCTGCTGCTGTTCAAGCTCTGGCTTGCTGGATTTGAGGTGGTTGATGAACTGCGTGGCATCGGACTGGTAGTCGGGGCGGCGAAAAATGGACATGGACTGAAACCCTCTTTGCTTGCGATTTTACCGGGACTCCACCTTGCACCTGCCCTGCCAGCCCCGGGCCCTGTTGCCACCTTCGGCGCAACCCTAGGAGCCTGTCGGACTTGGAGCGTCGAAAGCGAAAATCGGCCCCAGCGAGGACAGTTTTTGCCGAATTTGCAGCCCCATAGCCGAGCTATGGGGCAAAAAGGCGGTTAAAAATGGACCGCTGCGGTCGATTTGCAGCC
>NZ_JBKDRI010000137.1:0-73134 GCF_046341535.1 Acidovorax sp.
CAGATCGAGTTCAGTTTGTTCGGTACAGTTTGGATTCGGCATGGCTCGCTCGTTCATCAAGTTTCTACACCTCGATAAACGCGCACTCAAAGGGCCATGCCGTCATCGTTTTTACGGAGGACGGTGAAATATCCGGGTTAACCGCGCACGCGAGTTTCCCAGCATCCAGCATGGCGAACTACCCTTGGCCAAAGAAGGTGAACGCGCCATTACCGAATCTGTGCCACTGCTGCAGCGCTACCTGCCGTTTTGGATTGCCAACCTGATCGAGCGCATGTGGCTGGTGCTGGGCATTTTGCTGGCCATCATGCTGCCTCTGTCGCGCATCGTTCCACCGCTGTACCAGTTCAGGGTGCGTTCCAGGGTATTCCGCTGGTACGGTCACCTGCGCGAGATCGAAACCGATATGGAAGCTCGCAGCGTTGCCCCCACCACCTTGCTCAAGGCGCTGGACAGCCTGGAGGCCCAAGCCGAAAAAGTGTCGCTGCCGCTTTCCTACACCGACGAGCTCTACACGCTGCGCCACCACATTCATCTGGTGAGAAAAAAACTGATTCGCGCCCAGCAGACTGGCAAGCCGGTCGACGCACCAGCGGTTTGAAACACGGCAGAACGCGCAGGGGAAGGTTCAGCGCGGCTTGCCTGCCGCAACCTCCGATGCGGTCAACCGGCGAGATCCTGTCGCCGAACTGCCGCCCAGCGGGGCAGCAGCGGACGAGAGTGCGGCGGCACTGGTCGATGGGGAAAATGGCTTTTTGCGATCGCCCGCCCGCAGTTCTGCAGCCTCTGCAGCTTTATCGACCCCGCCGGGTGCGGACACCACCCTGATCAAACCTTCCGCGGCCAGTTTGTCCCGCATGCGACGCGTCATCGATTGCGTGCTCGCGTCGGCTGCAGTGAACAAAAACAACGTGCCATGCGGGCTGGACCAAGTCAGCTGGGTCCTCATCACGCGGCCATTCGTGATCAGTTCCACCCATGCACCAATCACAAAGTCCGCAAAAGGATCAGCACCTGCTTGCGGAACCGCAGCATGGGCGCTATCGCCTTCAACGTCCGGCGAGTCCCCAACCGCGCCATAGACCGACACGTCAGCTCCAGTCACCTCGTCGACGTCGGAAGCCGCAGATGCAGTAGCAGAACCAGGTGCAGGCACCGCGCGACGACCCGGCTTTTCGAATGCCGCCTGGTGCAGGGCTACCAGCCGCTGAAGCAGAGTGCTGGTTTGTGATGCTGGGTAATTGATGGTCTTGAGACCCTTGCGCAGTTTGGCAAGAAGTCCAGGTATGGCATCGTTGAGACGATCTGGTTCGAGACGGGTGAGCGCAGGCTGCGAACTCCAGAGCAACACCGGTACCAGCGCGAGATAGCCACCGGGATCGTCGTCGCGCGAATCGGGTTCCTTGAGCACCTGGGCGAGCGCTACGACCTCTGCCCATGGTCCGGCAGCAAAGTCCAGCACATCGGACGGCACATTTTCCAGATCAGGCAGCTTGCGGATGTTTGCCGCAACCTTTTCGGCCAGCAATGCCCGCTGCTCGGCATTGAGTTGGGCCTTTTCTTGGGCCTCCCGCGCGGCGCGAGCTTTCTTTTCCTGAGCATCCCATGCAGACTGCAGCGCGTTGAAAACCGTTTCAAAAGGCCCGGAGTCCTTGATTTCTCGGCCTGCAAGATGATCGACCGCTTCTTTGATCAGGCGCATAAAGCGGAGGAAACCCGATGAAGTTTCCGACTCGAACGCCAGGCTTCGTTGGGTTACCTCGTCGAGCAGTCGACGGGCAGGATGGCTTGCATCGGTGAAAAAAAGCGTGTCGTGACGGACCAGCTGCTGCAAAACAGGCTCCAGGCTCTGCACTGCTTTTTGAACCGAGGGCACCAACCGCGAATCGTGGGAGATGTTATGCACCATGCGGCTGACCACCTCGGCTGCCACGGCGGGCGACTGCACAGCCGCATCCAGAGGCATGGCCGCGTACACCATGGGCGCCACACCCGGGCCTTGCCAGCCCACCTCAGGCGGCACAGGCAGAGCGGCGCCCTGGTTGCCCGATATAGCCACAGCGCCACCAGCCAGCCGTCCCACCAACCGCTCAAGCTGGGCCATGTCCTCCATGGCCTCTGCCGCCGCTGTTGCTGCTGCCGGGTCAAACCCGCCTGCCAGCGCGGCCCGCGCACTGGCCGAGCCGAACCGGGGGTCGCCCCAGCCGACCTGCCCCCCGACGGGAGGCGCACCCTGGCCAACCGCCGAGGGCGGAGGAAGCGCCGCACCCGTCAACGCAACTCCGTAGGAGCGGGGATCGAACGGATCACCGCCGGACAGCATTTGTCGAAGAATGCCTACCGTCAGCAAAGCCTCCTCGGCATCCGACGCGAGCGCACCGTGCGAAGAATCCCCGCCCCAGCCCGTACTCCGTCCGTAGCCAGTGATGCCGTAGTCGCCGG
Source organism: Acidovorax sp. (assembly GCF_046341535.1). GTDB lineage: Bacteria > Pseudomonadota > Gammaproteobacteria > Burkholderiales > Burkholderiaceae_C > Acidovorax. The sequence goes on from NZ_JBKDRI010000137.1 coordinate 2,443, forward strand.
CAGGCGCACCAGACGTGTGACCGTAACCTGAATATCCGCCCCCAAAGCCGCTGCGTGGTCCGCCATAGCCTGAGCCATGGCCAGTGCCCCCATAACCGCTACTGCCGCCCGAAAGCTCGCTCCGGGACGTTCCCGCGGCAGCCAAGACTGCGTATCCCACCGGCTGCACGCCATGCTCTCGCAAGCTTGCGACAATGTTTTCGTACTCCACCACCAGCAGCCTGCCCAGCAAGTCACGCATGTGCTGCATCCACAGCTGCCGGACCTCGGCCACCACGCCGGTTTCGCTCACCGTTTTTTGCAGCGCGCGGATATAACTTTCGGGCCGCAGCGGATTGCGTTCAGGCTGCACACTGCGCAGCCCCTGGGCCGAACTCACCAGCGTATTCAACTCGGCCAGCACGGCATCGGTTGCATGCAGGGCGGACTGCTGGGCCCTGGAGAGCTCCACCTGCGCCTGCATCTCGTTTTCATCCATCAGCGAAAGCTCGCCAAAGTCCATGCCGGTATCGTCTGAGGGGGTTCGGCTCTTTGCAGCGGCGGGCCCCTCCGCAAAAACCTCCAGCAGCGCCATGGGGTAGCCCTTGACCAAGGCCGCCTCGTGTTGCCTGAGCAAACGCAAGCTGTCGCTCGCCAGATTGCGCTGCTGGATGTTGCGCACGGTTGATTCTTCGCCCGCCAGCGCGCTGTCGGTCGCCTTGACGAGCTCTTGCATCAACACCTCGCCAGCGCGCACGGCGTTGACGACGCAGACGCGGAAGACTGTACGCGATGAAGGCGCAGGCTGAGGCATGGATTCGGTCGGTTCAGCAAAAGCTCGGTTGCAATCCTACTTGACCTGGCGTCTTATTTCAGTGCTTTGAAACGCATCCGCTTGGGTTTTGCACCTTCTTCGCCGAGCCGTTTCTTCTTGTCGGCCTCGTATTCTTGATAGTTTCCGTCAAAGAACGTCCACTGACTATCACCCTCAGCCGCCAGGATATGCGTGGCAATGCGGTCGAGGAACCAGCGGTCGTGGCTGATAACCAACACCGTGCCTGCATACTCCAGCAAAGCATCTTCCAGCGCCCTCAGGGTTTCCACGTCCAGGTCATTGGACGGCTCGTCCAGCAGCAGCACATTGCCCCCGGCAATCAGGGTCTTGGCCAGGTGCAGTCGGCCGCGTTCCCCGCCTGAGAGCATGCCCACCTTCTTTTGCTGGTCGCCGCCGTTGAAGTTGAAGCGCCCGGCGTACGCGCGGCTGGCCATGGTGAACTTGCCGATGTTGATCATGTCCAGTCCGCCAGAGATGTCCTCCCACACCGTCTTGTCGTCGGACAGAGCATCGCGGTGCTGGTCCACAAAGGCCATTTTCACGGTCGAGCCGATCACAACCTCGCCGCTGTCAGGCTGCTCGCGACCGGCGATCAGCTTGAACAGGGTGGATTTGCCAGCACCGTTCGGGCCGATGATCCCCACAATAGCGCCCGCAGGGATGTTCATGGACAGGTTGTCGATGAGTACACGGTCGCCAAAGGACTTCGTGACATTCTTGAACTCGATGACCTGCGTACCCAGGCGCTCGGCCACAGGGATGAAGATCTCCTGGGTTTCGTTGCGCTTTTGGTATTCGTAGTCGCTCAGTTCTTCGAAGCGGGCAATACGCGCCTTGCTCTTGGCCTGGCGGCCCTTGGCATTCTGGCGCACCCACTCCAGCTCCTTTTTGAGGGCCTTGGCGCGGGCTTCCTCGCCCTTGTTTTCGGATTCCAGGCGGGCCTGCTTCTGATCCAGCCAGGTACTGTAGTTGCCTTTGTAAGGGTGGCCATAGCCGCGATCGAGTTCCAAAATCCACTCGGCCGCGTTATCGAGGAAGTAGCGATCGTGGGTAATGGCCACCACGGTGCCTGGGAATCGGTGCAAGAACTGCTCCAACCAGTCCACCGATTCGGCGTCAAGGTGGTTGGTCGGCTCGTCCAGCAACAGCATGTCGGGCTTGGACAGCAGCAAACGGCACAACGCAATACGACGCTTTTCACCACCAGACAACAGGCCCACCTTCGCTTCCCACGGCGGCAGGCGCAACGCGTCGGCCGCAATTTCGAGCTGGTGCTCCGAGTCGGTGCCAGCGGTGGCAATGATGGCCTCCAGACGTGCCTGTTCTGCAGCCAGAGCATCAAAGTCGGCATCTGGCTCAGCGTAGGCGGCGTACACGTCTTCGAGCTTGGCCTTGGCTGCAAACACCTCGCCCATGGCTTCCTCGACGCTCTCGCGCACCGTGTGCTCGTGGTTGAGCTGCGGTTCCTGGGGCAGGTAGCCGATCTTGATACCCGGCATCGGGATAGCCTCGCCCTCAATCTCCTTGTCCACACCCGCCATGATCTTGAGCAAGGTCGACTTGCCTGAGCCGTTAAGCCCCAGAACGCCAATCTTTGCGCCGGGGAAGAACGAGAGCGAAATTTCTTTCAAGATCTGGCGCTTGGGCGGCACCGTCTTGGAGACGCGATTCATCGAGTAAACGTATTGAGCCATGGAGAAATCAGACTAGCAAAGGTGGGCAGAAGTTCTGCATATGAGCCGTTTCAGGGTCCCGGCGGAGGCATGGCAGTGGGTCGCCAAGTGGAACCGAGCGGGCTCCCAAGGCCGTGATTATCGGGCCATGCGACAATACGCATGCGGCAGGCTCCAGTTGCGCGCCGCATCAGCACCCCGCTGGGGACGAAGGCAGCATCCGCTTCCGGGCTCCCACCCTTGAACCTCATCTGCCTGATGACTGGCTCGGCACCCCCCCAGGTTGCACGACAGGCCGATACCCAGCGCCCCGGACGGACGCATACAACCACATGACATTTGACGAACTGAAGCTGTCGCCTGCCATCCTCAAGGCAGTGCACGAAACGGGTTACGAGACCCCGACTCCCATTCAAGCACAGGCCATTCCAGCCGTTCTGGAAGGTCACGACCTTCTGGCCGGCGCGCAGACCGGCACCGGCAAGACCGCCGCATTTACCCTCCCCATCCTGCACCGCCTGTCGCAGGGCGCGGCACCCAAGAACCAATTCGGCGGCAAGGGCATCCGCGCCTTGGTGCTGACGCCTACCCGTGAGCTGGCAGCCCAGGTCGAAGAGTCCGTGCGCGAGTACGGAAAGTATCTGGACATCAACTCCACCGTCGTTTTTGGCGGGGTGGGCATGAACCCGCAAATTGACCGTATCAAGCGCGGCGTGGATATCCTGGTGGCAACCCCCGGCCGCCTGCTGGACCTGCAGCAACAGGGCTTCCTGGACCTCTCGACCGTACAGGTACTGGTGCTCGACGAGGCCGACCGCATGCTGGACATGGGATTCATCCATGACGTGAAGAAGGTGTTGGCCCTGGTGCCGAAGGAAAAGCAGAGCCTGCTGTTCTCGGCCACATTCAGCGACGAGATCCGCGAGCTGGCTGCAACCCTCCTCAGGAATCCGCAGAGCATCCAGGTCACGCCGCGCAACACCACAGTGCAACGCATCTCGCAGGTCATTCACCCTGTGGGGCGTGGAAAGAAAAAGCAGGTGCTTTTGCACATCATCCAGCAGCACAACGGGAGCCAGGTGCTGGTGTTCACCCGCACCAAGTTCGGCGCTAACAACGTGGCCGAATTTTTGACCAAGAACGGCGTGCAGGCCATGGCGCTGCACGGTAACAAGAGCCAGAGCGCGCGCACGCAGGCGCTGAGTGGCTTCAAGAGCGGCGACATCCGCGCACTGGTGGCGACCGACATCGCAGCGCGCGGAATCGATATCGACGACCTGCCCCATGTCGTCAACTACGAGATTCCGAACGTTTCGGAGGACTACGTTCACCGCATTGGCCGCACCGGCCGCGCGGGCGCCACCGGTGAAGCCGTCAGCCTGGTCTGCATGGACGAGGAAGGCTTCATGATGGAAATCGAGCGCTTCACGAAGCAGCAGATTCCAGTGCAGGTCATCGAAGGCTTCGGCCCCGAGCCGGGTGAGAAGGCCGAACCCATCGCCATGGGTCGCCAGACCATCTGGGGCGGCGCCGGCAAACCCCCGAGTCGCGAGGTGATGCAGGCTGCGGCCAAGGCAGCACGCAGTGAGATGATGGAGCGCATCCGCACCCACAAAGCGGGCCAGGGTCAGCCTCAAAGCGAACGCGGTGCCAAATCAGGCAGTGGCGGTAGTGTCGCGGGCGGTGGACGACCCAGTGGCGGCGGGCGCGGGAGCTCGGCCCAGAGCACGAACGGTCGCGGTGCACAGGGCGCAGGCCCACGCGGCCACGCACAGCCTACAGCACCGCGGGGTCGAGGCCCACGCAGCGACCGCGATGCAGGCAGCAACCGGAACGACGACGCACAGCCGCCGCGTGCCAATGCCCATCTGGGTACGCACATGGGTCACAGCAATCCTGGGCACCGCAACGCTGGCCATGGCGGTTCGGGCGGCCAGCCAGACCCGATGCGAACCAGCGTAGACAGCATGGCTGAACGCGGACGGCGCGGCGGCGGTTATCGCAATTCGGGAGGCGGTGGTTATGGGGGTGGATCCGGCGCGGGTGGCGGCGGTGGCCGCGGTAACGGGCCTCGTGGGCCAGGCGGTTCTCGCGGCTCTTACGGGCGCTGAACAGGACGCTCGAACGCGCCGATTTGTGTGTTGCCCCGGGTAAATCACCCCACCCGGGACACATGTGCGCGGAACATACGGGCTGGCCGGGGGTATGTCCGTTTGAAACCGGATGTACGCAGCGCACGGCGCGTCTAACCGCAAAGGTAACATCGTCGCGACACGACGCCTCTCGACATTGCATTGCCGTTACCCAGCATGACCCCGCATTCCCCCACCCGGTCACCCCTGTTCGACCGAATTACCGCCACCGCCTCGCGTACGCCTGGACTAGGTGCTGTGCTGCTCCAGGCGGCGGTCACACTTGCAGCTATCGTTGCGCTCAGTGCCTGCACCAGCACCCCACTGCCGCCCTGGCCTTCCGGCCCTGGCGCAGTCTCGATTCCAAAAACCTCTTCTCCCGCGCCACTGCCGCTTGTTCAGCGTGCCTCTGTCGTACCCTCACCGCTGGGCCAGCCGCCTACCGGTGCGGTTGTGAGCCCGTTGTCTCCGCCCGCCGCTCTGGTGGCGCGGGACGAAGCACCGATCCCAGCGCCACCGTACAACGCTGCAGTGGCAGCAAGATTTCCCGAACCCCCCATCACTTACGACACCCCGGGACTGGGACGCGACCGTCGTGCTTTTACGACCAACGCCGAACTCGCTCAATGGCTGCAGTCCCTGGCCGAGGCTGCTCCCACCGGGGCAACGCGCACCCAATTGGTCAACGCCGGCACATCCCAGCGCGGAGAACCCATCCTGGCCCTTGTGGCCACCCGCGCCCCCGCCACCGACCCTGCGACGCTCGCAAAAAGCGGTCGTCCTACCGTCATCCTCATTGGGCAGCAGCATGGCGATGAACCCGCCGGCAGCGAAGCCCTGCTGGTGATTGCGCGCGAGTTGGCACGGGGCCTCCTGGAGCCCCAACTCGATCGTCTCAATGTCGTGGTGGTACCACGTGCCAACCCGGATGGAGCGGCAGCGGGCACGCGAGCGACTGCCAATGCGCTCGACATGAACCGCGACCACCTTTTGCTGCGCACTCCCGAGGCGCGCGCCCTTGCCAAGCTGATCAACGACTACCAGCCCATACTGGTCGTGGACGCGCACGAATTCACGGCGGTTGGCAGCCACCTGCAAAAGTTCAATGCCATCCAGCGCTACGACGCTCTGCTGCAGTACACAACCACCGCAAACTACCCCGAATTTCTCACCAAGGCGTCGATGGAGTGGTACCAACAACCCATGGTGGCGGCATTAAGGTCGCAGGGACTTACCAGTGACGCGTACTACACCACATCGAATAACCCGCAGGACAAAATCATCTCGATGGGTGGCGCGCAACCCGATAGCGGACGCAATGTCCATGGCCTCAAGAATACGGTCAGCCTGTTGGTCGCAACCCGCGGCGCGGACTTGGGTCGCATGCATATTCAGCGTCGTGTGCATACCCATGTCACGGCCATCACCAGCGCGCTGCGCAGCACTGCCGAGCGGGCCGCCAACTTGGAACAAGTGCGGTCTTTTGTCGTGCGCGACGTCAGCGCCATGGCATGCCGCGACCAGGTGGTTGTTGAAACCGAGCCCACACCCACCCGGCGCGACCTCGAGTTTCTGGACCCGCAAACCGGAGGCAATCGCACGGTGCTGGTGGAATGGAACTCATCACTGACCTTGCGCCCAGTCAAGGTACGACCGAGGCCTTGTGGCTACTGGCTTTCAGCTTCATCGCTTGAGGCCGTGGATCGATTGAAGATGCTCGGTGTGCAGGTGCTGCGCATTGCTGAACAAGGCTCGCTCCTGGCGGACGTCTACCGCGAAACGTCCCGCCAGACAGCCGACCGTCAGGACGTGAGTGGAAACATCGCAGCGGATGTGGGTATTGTTCGGGTGCAGGTGACACCGTTGCGTCGCGCCATCGACGCGCCCGCTGGCAGTTATTACGTGCCGTTGAACCAACCGCGCGCGCATCTTGCGGTGGCAGCGCTGGAGCCCGATACGCCTCATAGCTACTTTGCCAACCGACTCATCACAGAGCTCGATCACACAGCCCGGATCATGTCGACGCCTTCTTTGGTGTTCGAGGAGCCTCAGTGACTGGACATCGGCTGCTATCTCGCCTGACAGGCGCAGCCTGGAAGCCTCTCGGGCTTGGAGCGTGGAAACTGAGAATCGCCCCCAGCGAGAACAGCGTCTGGCGAATTTGCAGCCCAACTCCGCGCTGAGGGTCAATAAGGTAGTGGCCAATGGCTGCGGTCGATTTGTAGTCGACGACTTCCAGGTCTGTCAGGCCCCGTGACAACCAGAAGGTCCTGCAGTGAGTCCCCCGGCGCCCCGACAGGGCCCATCACAGTGCGGCGGGCGAGGTATGATCCGCGGCCTGCCGAAAAGCACTTCGATGCGCCAAACAGCCGCTTTCAGGCCGATTACGCCTTTTTCTGTCTGCCCGTAGCTCAACTGGATAGAGCAATAGCCTTCTAAGCTATAGGTCGGGGGTTCGAGTCCCTCCGGGCAGGCCAAAATACCCTCTCACACAGTCTCACACCCTCTCAGAACCCGTACGTTTCCTAGCGTTGCGGGTTTTTTGTTGTTCAAGCAAGAAGCGTCCCACGACCTTGCCATGCGATGCGGGCCCAGCACGCTCCGTCGGGCCTTTTTTGCATCATGCCCCCGCCCTGCCCAACCAGTGCAGCACACCGTTTGCCGCGGCTCGTCCACTTGCCATGCTGGCCGTCAGCAGATAGCCGCCCGTGGGGGCCTCCCAATCGAGCATTTCGCCTGCACAAAACACCCCTGGTACCGCCCGTGCCATCAGGTGGCCGTCTAGCGCCTCGAAGCGTACGCCTCCGGCTGTGCTGATGGCTTCGTCGATAGGGCGCGGAGCGACCACCGTGATGGGAAGCGCCTTGATGGCGTGGGCAAGCGCCAACGCATCGTTCAGGCCATCCTTGTCCAGGTGCTCATAGAGAATGCCGGCCTTGATCCCGTCCAGGCCCAGTCGGCTCTTGAGGTGGCTTGAAAGCGAACGAGAACCCCGTGGATGACGCACCTCTGCCAACACTCTCTCGGGTGCGTGGTCCGGGAGCAGGTCCAGACGGAACGTAGCATGACCTTGGGTTTCAATTTCATCCCGCAGCAGGTGAGAGGCTGCGTACACCAGGCTTCCTTCGATGCCCGTCGCCGTGGCAACGAACTCGCCACGGCGGCTGAAGGTTCGTCCCTGGCTGTCTGCAAAGGTCAGCGTGACGGTTTTGAAAGGCTGACCGCTGAAGCGCTCTGCAAAATGGGGCATCCATCCCGCCGTGACCGCAGGCGCCCGGCCGGTCGCGTCGTGGGGCAATTCGCGCCGGTTCTCGCCGGTCGCCGACCCGGCCCGCAGCACATCAAAACCACAGTTGGCGGGGCGCAGCGGCGCTACCTCAAGTCCGCGCGCGGCCACCTGCGATACCCAGCGGCCGTCCGAGCCCAGGCGTGACCAGCTCGCGCCTCCCAGCGCAAGCACCACGGCGCGTGCGTCCACCAGGCTAACGCCAGCGGGAGTGGCGAATTGCTGGGCACCATCGCCGCTCCAGCCCAGCCAGCGATGCCGCATGTGAAAGCGCACGCCCTGGTCGCGCAGGCGGTGCAGCCAGGCACGCAGCAGGGGGGCTGCTTTCATGTCTGTCGGGAACACCCTTCCGGACGTGCCCACGAAGGTCTCCACACCCAGCGCAAGTGCCCAGTCGCGCACATCCTGGGCACCAAACGCTGCGATCAGGGGCCCGACCTGCGCCTCGCGGCCCACAAAACGCGTTGCGAACCGGGCATGCTCCTCAGAGTGGGTCAGGTTGAGCCCGCCCTTACCCGCCAGCAAAAATTTGCGGCCTACCGAGGGCATGGAATCAAATAGATGCACAGCAACGCCAGCGTTTGCAAGCACCTCCGCCGCCATCAGCCCCGCGGGGCCGCCGCCGACCACGGCTACATCGCAGGCAAAGCGCTGAGCTTGCGCAGCTTCGCTGGCAGGCGCAGCGCATGAGGTGGATTGCATGGATGTGTTCTTCGGTGGCAATGGGATGAATACGGGCTGAGCCCAAGGCGGGAGGATCTCGTCAGAACAGTGCCCCCTGGGCTGGAGCATGTCCGACGCCGGTCCCCACAATGATTGCACCGGCAGAGTCGTCTGCCTGTTCCATTCCACCGGGGGCAGCCGGGGCTGCCATTGAAGCAAGGGCCGCCGCGTCGCCTTCTGCTACCGGCACCAGTCGCCCGTCGCCCGTCAGAAAGGCAGCGAACACGCGTTCGCCCGGTATCTGGCCTTGCACGGCCTGGCGGTACAGTTCCATCTGAGCGATGAGCTCAGGCTGGCGCTCGGGCTGATGGGCGCTTTTGTAGTCCAGCACCCACCAGCCAGCGCACGACGGGGGCTGGTGGCAATGGACAAGGCGGTCAATCCGCAAACTCTGGCCACGGTAATGCAGTGGCGCTTCATTGATCGCCGTAGCGACGAACGCCGGCTCCCAAGCCCAGGCGCCTTCACCGGCCAGAATGCGCTGCGCCATGTGGCAGGCCTGGCTGGCAGCCTCCATGGTGATCTCGAAATCCTGCGCCAGACGGGCCTGGCGCGCCGCCGAAAAGCCGTGCTCGCGCAACGGCTCCAGGGCATGCCCTGCGACACCCGCCTGTTCCAGCAGCTGGTGCATGGCCTCGCCCAGACGCGATTGCGGGGTCGACCTGGCGGCTTCTGGCGCGCCCGCAAGAGCAGCGGTCGGCCGAGGTTCGCCCAACGTCTGCTGGTTCGCAGTCACGCTTTGCAGATGTGACGGCAGCGAGGGAATGTCAGCAACGGAGAAGACGTCTCGCGCCACGGCATCCGGCGCGTCAGGGCCTGCGCCGGGCTGCAGCGCACCACCAGCAGGCAGGAATGCCAGCCGACTCCACCAGCTGCCGGGAGCCGATGGGGAAGGCCGCACGGACGACACGACAAGGCAGTGCCTGGCACGCGTCATGGCCACGTAAAGCGTGTTCAGATCTTCGCGCTGGCGCGCCTGCTGCTCCGCGGCCAGGGCCTGCGCGGCACTGGGTGGCGGGTCCGACTCGCGGGGCATGAAGAGGAAGGTGACCGGCACGGCCTGAACACCCGGCCAGTCCACCAGCACCCCCATGGTCTCAGCCTTTTGGGGGGACGGATCGGTGTCCAGCAGCAGGACCGATTGCGCTTCGAGCCCTTTGGCTCCATGCACCGTCAACAGCCGCACCGCCTGCGGATCGACCCGCCCCGGTGCGCGAACGCCGCCCCTCTTCATCGCCCGCACAAACGCGTAAGGGCTGAGGTAGCGACCGCCGTCATGCTGCAGCGCGGCCGACAGCAGGGCCCGCAGGTTGGCCTGTACGGACGCGCGCTGAACCACCGGCGCAGCGGCGGCAAAGCGGGCCAGTACGTCGGCATGCTCGTAGATGGCGTGCAAAGCGTCGTGGGGCGGGAGCGCGTCCACCCAGGCCTTGTATTGAACTAAATTAGCACCCGCCGCTCGCAGATATTGGTCTGATAGCTCCTCTTTTTGTAGCAAATCAAACCAGCTGCAGGCGGCATTCTCGGGCGCACGGCGCAACAGGGCCAGCGTGACCAGCGCGTCGTCGGCGAGCCCGAACAGCGGCGACCGCAGTGCCCGCGCCAGCGAGAGGTCATGGTGGGTAGAGACCAGTGCATCGAGCAACGCAATGATGTCCTGTACCTCGGGGGCATCGAACAGATCGGCCTTTTCGGGCTGCACACACGGCACGTGCAGCGCGTTCAGCGCGTCCTGCATGGCGACCAGGCGGTCGCGCTTGCGGGCCAGCACCATCACATCCTTGGGTGCCACGCCTTGGGCTAATTGCGATACCACCCAGGCTGCTGCCTGGGCACATTCGCGCATGCGCAGGGTCTCCTCGGGCTCGTGGCGCGGCTCGGTCAGGCTGTCGCGCCACTTCATCGGATGGGTGTTGGCAGGGCGAGTGCCGGTGGCACCGGCGCCACCCGTCTCGGCGGCGGCCGCCCCGGCCTGGGCAGCAGCGTCGTCAGGGCCAATGGCCGGCAAGCGCAGCACCACGCCGACATCCCCGGATTCGGTGGTGTGCGGGCGGAATCCGCCGGTTTCGCCCCGCAGTTGCGCAGTGCCCATGACCTCGTTCACGGCAGCGATCACGCCGGCGGCGTTACGACGTGTGTGGTCGCAGCTCAGAAGGTCACCGCCCAGGCCGTGACGGACAAACGCCTGGGCCGCGATGAAGACCTGGGGCTCCGCACGCCGGAAGCGGTAGATGCTCTGCTTGGGGTCGCCCACGATGAACACGCTGGGCGCAGCGGCGCCACCGCCCGATCCGGAGTAACCCGACAACCACCCGTGCAGGGCCTGCCACTGCAGCGGATTGGTGTCCTGGAACTCGTCCACAAGCAAGTGGCGTACGCGGACGTCCAGCCGCTCCTGCACCCATCCGCTCAGTACGGGGTCGGTCAGCATCACCTGCGCCATGCGCTCCACATCGTTCATGTCCACCCAGCCATGCTGGTGCTTGACGGCTGCGAACTGCGTAATGAGGCAGCGCGTCAAGCGAGCCACGCGCTGCTGATGCTGCCACGCCGCATGCTGGTGCCGCGCGGCCAGCAGGCGCTTGAGCTCATGTTCTGCCTCCTGGGCGGCATCAAACTTTTCAAGGTTCTTGCTGAGCCGGTCTTCCTTGGCCACAAACAGCGCCTTGCGCAACATGGCCAGGCACTGAGCCGGATCGGAGCTGGCCAGCGCATCGATGATGGCGCCGGCGGCCTTTCGGGGAGTTATGTCGGCTTCAGCCCCAAGCGCGCTTGCCCAGGCCAGCCAGCGATGGCGACGGGCAGCATCGGTCAGGGCATCGGCGGGGTCAGCGCAATGCGCGAACTCGGGGAAACATTCGCCGAATGCAGGCACCGACGCTTTCACCACGCCCGCATCGTCAGCCAGCTTGAACTCCACACGCTTGGACAGCGCCGTCGCAAGGGCCTTGTGGGTCTGGGAGCGTCCGTACTCGGCAATCACAGATTCGTAGTCAGCACGCAGTCGGGAGTCGCTTGCGACGGCGCGCAGAAACGGACGCCAGACCTCGCGTACCGCCTCCGCGTCCTCCTCCAGCAGCTCGAAATGCGCGGGCAAGTCATGCTCCTGCAACAGGGCCAGCGGCGCCGTACGGAGCAACGCGGCAAACCAGCTATGGAAGGTGCGGATCTGCACCGGGTGGCCACCGCCCAGCAGCTTGCGATAGAGGCCGCGCAGCGCTTCGCGCTGGTCCAGTGCGTTCTGGGGCGTCATCCCACGATCCATCAGTTCGGACAACAGCTTGTCGGGCGACGCCTTTGCAAATTCTTCGAGCCATTCCTGAAGGCGCTGACGCATCTCGCCAGCGGCTTTCTTGGTGAAGGTGATGGCCAGGATTTCGTGGGGAGCAGCCCCGTCGAGCAGCGCACGGAGCATGCGCGACACCAGTATCCAGGTCTTGCCAGCGCCAGCGCAGGCCTCCACGGCCACACTACGGGAAGGGTCGCACGCAATGGCATAGAACGCCTCGCGCGAGACGGGCAGTCCGTTGTGTTCGTAGGCAGCGTTCATCGAGGGATCCCGTGAACCGGCGAGGCGCTGGCGGCCTCCGAAACTGGAGCCGCCACGGCGTGGCGACGCAGGGCACGCCCCCCCGCACAACGCAGCCCAGCGATAACGCGAGAGAAGGCGCGCAGCGCCTCAGCGGGGTACCCTCGGGTCATTTCCAGAAGTCCTTTCGGCACAGTCCGCGCGCGGCGCAGTATTCACACACCGCGCCCTCCCCTAACGCCCGCATCGGGGCCCCTTCTGCAATTTGCGCGAAGTCATGCTCGATACCCTCGACCAGCAGGTCGCGCAAGTGCGCAATGTCTTTGTGCTCGTGCATCTTCGTCTGGCCGCGCTCCCCTACATTCACATACGCAGCACGCAGGGTGTCGTGGCTTAGCAGGGCTGCATAGAACGCTAGCTGGGTGTCTTCAGCCCCTGCTGTAATCCGTTTACGGGTCGCGTCGTCGCTCTCGGTCTTGTAGTCGATGACCAGCACTTCGGGCTCGCCCGTCGTGGACACGCCATCGATCCGGTCGATCGTGCCTACCAGCCGGAGATTGCCCAGCCGCTGGCTGGCCTTGACCTCTGCCGAGCGGAACGCCCCCCCCGCCTGCTCGTGCTGTGCAAGCCAGCGCAGGTACCCGTCGCGCAGCTGCGGCCAGCCCGCCGCAAAGGGGAGAAAGTCGCCCTCGGCCTCGCCAGCAAGGCCATGCCGCTCAGTGACGACACGCGCCGCTTGATCCAGGCACGTTGCACGATCTGGAGGTGCGCCGGGGTCAGCGTCACGCATCTGTTCATGAAACAACTGCAGCACTTCATGCAACCAGTTTCCGAAGTCCCGCTTGTCAACTTCGGCCGACAGTTCGTCCTGCTCGTACAGGCTCAGCAAACGCAGCGCAAAGAACCGGTACGGGCAATGCCGCAAGTCGGAATAGGCGGTGGATGACAGGCGCTGCAGCGCCAGCGCATCACCCCGCGGGCCAGGCCGCTGAGTGCACGCAGCCACCACTTCGCGCTGGCTACGGAAGTCAGCGCCCGCACGGGCGATGCCGTCCAGATGCAGGGCCTGCACCAGCGGGCTGGCCAGCACGGGCTCGCCACCCTCATCCCCCGTACGCCATAGGATGTCCACCGCAGGGGTGGAAAGTGCGCTTTGCCAGGCAGCGCGCTGTGCCGCCTCCTGCGACTCGCGGGTGGGCAAGGAAAGCGCGAGCCGCTGCGCCCGGGTCCATTCGCCCTGGGGCTCGGGGGCCGGCACAAGACGCCTTTCATCGCAGCCCGGCAAGACCAGGGCAGCGAATGGTCGGGCAAGCAGTTGTGACAGCGGCAGCACGGTGACGGGTGCTCCAGCGTCTGCGACTGGTATGAAACGCGCTGCCTCCAGCACTTCATTGACCCAGCGTGTGAACTCCGGCAGCGACATGCGCCGCACGGCCATATCCCAGCCGTCAAATTCCACGTCTTGTCCATCCTGCAGCCGCAGCGCGCTCAGCACCCGGGCGCCTGCCGCGTCACGCTCCAGCAAATCCCACAGCCCCGTGGCTCGCAACAACGCCCTGAGGGCCTCCAGCCAGTGAACCAGCGCACGATTGGAGCGCAATCCCTCTAGCCATGCCGCCACCTGGGAGACCAGAGCAGCCAGCAAGGGAGTGCCACCCCAATCCCGACTGGTCACGCCCGACCAGCTGGGCAGGGCAGCACGTCGTAGGTCGCGCTCCAACGCCGCCAACACACCCTGGTCGATCAGTGGTACCTGCTTGAGCCAGTCAAGCACATCGTCTGAACTGGCATCCCATGCAGCCGCCTTGAGTGCAGCCATCAACTGCGCCGCACAGCGCATGGTCGACAGAGTCCAGCCGTTTTCATCGCGCACCGCGACGCCACGGTGCGCCAGGTGGGCGCTGATGCGCCGGGTCAGCGCGCGGTCATTGGAGGCCAGCGCAACAGGAACGCGGCCTGTCGATATGTGAGCCAGCACACAGGCTGCCGCCCGCTGGGCCTCGTCCTCGGCGTCACACGCACTATGCAGGGCAATGCGCGAGTTCCCGTACACGCTGTCTGGCTCTTTGGCGAGGGGAAGCAGCAGTCCGCGATCGCCCCAGTGAACAAGCAGCGTGGCCGCAAGCAGGTCGGTTTGAAAACCTTGCAAGACGATCAATACGTCCACCGCATCGCGCACGTCGGGCTCAAACAGCACGTCGGTGGCATAACGCGACGCGGCTGCCCATTCCAGGGCAATGCGCGCCACCAATGCCTCATAGCGCAAGGCAAAGGGCTCCTCGGGCACGGGTAACTGCCGTCGCGCATGGCGGGTCCATGCATCGCGCTCGTGCGGCTGAACAGCGGCCACCACGGTAGCCAATTGCGCAGCGGCCTCCTGCAAGGGGGCTGCAAGCATCTCGCGCTGCGCAGTCAGCCCCGCGCGGTCCAGCAGCGCGCGTGCCGTGAGGATATCGCGCCCGGTATCGCCCGCCAGGTCGTTTCCCTGCGGCAGGAAAGCATCGAGCTGGCGCGCCCAGTTGCGGGTGGTTTCAAAGCGGGGGGCAAAGCCATCGGGATGCAGCAAGCCCCAGTAATGCTGAGCCCATGGCATAAGCTGGGCATAAGGCACCAGCACCACGGTACGGGCCGGGTGGGCACCCATACGCTGGATTGCTGAGGCTACGCCACCCAATACGTCGCGCCACAGGTCTAGCACGCCCTCGCAATAATCACTTTTCGCTATGACTGTCATAGCGTCGGAGTGACCGGCGACATTGATGAACGTGGGGTTGGTTTCTGTCACAATGCCCAGACTTTATACCTACTCCGAGAGCCTTCTGCCCGGAAAGACACAAGGAACCCGCCATGGCCAGCGAACTCATCAAACATCTCTCCGACGCAAGCTTTGAGGCCGACGTACTCCAGGCCAGTACCCCGGTCCTCGTGGATTACTGGGCTGAATGGTGTGGCCCTTGCAAGATGATCGCCCCGATCCTCGATGAAGTGGCGGGCGCCTACCAGGGCAAGTTGCAAATCGCCAAGTTGAACGTGGATGAGAACCGAGAAGTACCCGCAAAGTTCGGCATACGCGGTATCCCCACGCTGATGCTGTTCAAGGATGGCAAACTGTCCGCTACGAAAGTGGGCGCGATGAGCAAGGCCCAGCTCACAGCCTTTATCGATCAACAACTGGCCTGAGGCCGCTGGCCACGCGGCCGCACTTT
Source organism: Acidovorax sp. (assembly GCF_046341535.1). GTDB lineage: Bacteria > Pseudomonadota > Gammaproteobacteria > Burkholderiales > Burkholderiaceae_C > Acidovorax. The sequence continues at coordinate 17,806 of NZ_JBKDRI010000137.1, forward strand.
ATCAGCGGGCATGGTTTTTCTCGGGTCCGCAACCCGATCGACCAGCCCCTGTTGGCGGCGATCAAAGCCACCGTAAGCACCGCTGTTTTCCTGTCATAATTGGCCTTATCGCCGGGTTGCACGCATTGGCAACCGGTCAGAGACTCCAGGCGCGCCAGTCCTGCAAGCAGCAGTTCCTCTGGCACCAGCCGCACCCCCCAAGTTTCACACCCGCTCCGTCAAGGAGTCACCCCATGCACTTAAACGAACTCAAGGCACTGCACGTGTCTGAAGTCCTAAAGCAGGCTGAAGAACTCGAAATCGAAAACACCGGTCGTATGCGCAAGCAGGAGCTGATGTTTGCGATCATCAAGAAGCGAGCCAAAGCGGGCGAGCAAGTGTTTGCTGACGGCGTGCTGGAAATCCTCCCGGACGGCTTTGGCTTTTTGCGCAGCCCGGACACCAGCTTCACAGCCAGCACGGACGACATCTACATCAGCCCGAGCCAGGTACGGCGCTTCAACCTGCACACCGGCGACATGATCGAAGGCGAGGTACGTACGCCCAAGGATGGCGAACGCTACTTTGCCCTCACCAAGCTTGACAAAGTCAACGACGGTCCGCCGGAACAGAACAAGCACAAGGTGATGTTCGAGAACCTGACACCGCTCTTTCCCAAGGAGCAGATGCGCCTGGAGCGCGACGTCAAGAGTGAAGAGAACATCACTGGCCGCATCATCGACATCATCGCGCCCATCGGCCGTGGCCAGCGCGCGCTGATCGTCGCCCCGCCCAAGAGCGGCAAGACGGTGATGATGCAGCACATCGCCCACGCCATCACAGCCAACAACCCCGACGTGCACCTGATGGTGCTGCTGGTGGACGAGCGCCCGGAAGAAGTGACGGAAATGCAGCGCACGGTCAAGGGCGAGATCATTGCCTCCACCTTCGACGAGCCCGCCGCCCGCCACGTGCACGTCGCCGAGATGGTGATCGAACGCGCCAAGCGCCTCGTCGAACTGAAGAAGGACGTGGTGATCCTGCTGGACTCCATCACTCGGCTGGCCCGCGCCTACAACAACGTGGTGCCATCAAGCGGCAAGGTGCTGTCCGGTGGTGTGGACGCCGCCGCACTGCAGCGACCCAAGCGCTTCTTTGGCGCAGCCCGCAAGGTCGAAGAAGGTGGTTCGCTCACCATCATTGCCACGGCCCTGGTCGATACCGGCAGCCGCATGGACGAAGTGATCTTTGAAGAATTCAAGGGCACAGGCAACTGCGAAATTCACCTGAACCGCCGCCTGTATGAAAAGCGCGTGTTCCCGGCCATCGAGCTCAACAAGAGCGGCACCCGACGCGAGGAACTGCTTCTGGCGCCGGAGATCCTGCAAAAGACCCGTATCCTGCGCCAGTTCATGTACAACATGGACGAGATCGAGTCGATGGAACTCATGATCAAGAACATGAAGGCAACAAAGACGAATGTGGACTTCTTCGACATGATGCGAAGAGGAGGGTGACCCCCACGCAGGCGCTTTCGCGTCTTTCTCCCTGTTTCGAATGTCAACGCGATTCGAGAAGAGGGACACCGGCAGCGCGCCAGGAGTAGCCCTTTGGGTGCGCCCATTCAAAACTTCTCAGCCTGACCAGGCTCTGGCAGTATTGGCGAGAAGCAATTTCCGTCTGTGCAATAATAGAGAGCTTTTTCTGCGGAAAGTACGCTGGATGCTCCACGGTGCAAGGGTTGCACCGGGTTCGGCACGGCTCCCGCAATTGACAAGGATTGATCATGAAAGAAGGCATTCACCCCAACTACCGCGAAGTTCTGTTCGTGGACCTTTCCAACGGTTTCAAGTTCGTGACCCGCTCGTGCGTGAATACGAAGGAGATGGAATCGTTCGAAGGCAAGGAATACCCGCTGTTCAAGCTGGATACTTCTTCCGAGTCGCACCCCTTCTACACCGGCACCCAGAAGTCGGTGGACAATATGGGCGGTCGCGTGGAGCGCTTCCGCAATCGCTTCGGCAAGACCGCTGCAAAGTAATTTGCGGCTACGCTCGCGAAAAAAATGCAGCCCGGGCGACCGGGCTGTTTTTTTTCGTGCGGCCATCCCGACGGCGTCGTCCGGAACAAGCCCGGCGCCTGCATGGCACTGTGCCCCACCAGCGCATTTACCCTTATTCTCGTTGGCCCTGCACTGCCCCTGACCCGCGTGAATCATCCCTCGCCCGCCATCGTTGCACAAAGCGCCGTCAGCCCGCTACCGCGCTGGGCCTTGTTACTGCTGTGCCTGGCCTACCTGGTGCCCGGGTTCGTAGGGCGCCAGCCATGGAAAAGCGCGGACATCACTGCGTTTGGCTACATGATCGAACTTGCTGGCGGGCGGACAGCGTGGCTGAGCCCGCTCCTCGGCGGCATGCCCCCAGAAATCGATGGTCTTTTGCCCTACTGGCTGGGCGCCTGGGCACTGCAGGCGGCCCCCAACTGGCTGGGCCCTGAAATAGCTGCGCGACTGCCCTTCGTGGGGTTACTCGCTGTCACGCTGGTCGCCACCTGGTATGGGGTGTACTACCTGGCGCGCAGCCCCGGCGCACAGCCGGTGGCGTTTGCGTTTGGCGGAGAAGCGACACCGACCGACTATGCACGGGCTATCGCTGATGGGGCGCTGCTGGCGCTGCTGGCCTGCCTGGGGCTGGCGCAGCTCTCGCACGAAATATCGAGCTACCTGGTGCAACTAGCGTGCACGGCGTTGATGTTTTTTGCGGTGGCGGCCATGCCTTACCGGACCGTGGCACCAGCCCTGGCGATGGTTGCCGGGAGCCTCGGGCTAACGCTGGCAGGAGGGCCCACCGTTGCTGCCTTGCTGGCGCTGGGCAGCATGCTGGTCACCCTTGCAGCACACGGTCAAGACCCGCAGCGACGTAGACTGGCCTGGGCCCTGGCCATCTGCGGCGTGGCGCTGGTAGCGGCTTTCCTGGCCTGGGGCCTGAACCTGTGGCGCTGGCGCCTGGTGGTGACGGAAGGCGATATCAAGGAATGGCAGAGTCTGGCCAAGCTTTTCCTATGGTTTGGCTGGCCCGCGTGGCCACTGGCAGTCTGGACGCTGTGGCGTTGGCGACGACAGATTGCAACCCACCCAGGCCATCGCTTTCTTCTTTTGCCGCTATGTTTTTTAGCGGTGTCCATCGCGGCCACGATTGCCACACGGCCATCCGATCGTGCCCTGTTGCTGGGCTTGCCAGCCCTGGCGGCGTTGGCCGCATTTGCCCTCCCGACCCTTAGTCGCAGCGTCGCTGCATTGGTCGACTGGTTCACGCTGGTGTTCTTCACCGCGTCAGCCCTGGCCATCTGGGTCATATGGATCGCGATGCAAACAGGTGTGCCAGCCAAGCCGGCCGCCAATGTGGTCAAGCTCGCACCGGGATTTGAGCCGGTGTTTTCGCTGCTCGCTTTTGCGACGGCTCTTGTCGCCACTGCGGGCTGGTGCGCCCTCGTGTGGTGGAGAGCCTCACGCAGTCGCGCACCTATCTGGAAAAGCCTGGTGCTACCGGCTGGTGGTGCTGTGCTTGGCTGGCTACTGCTAATGACCCTGTGGCTTCCGCTGCTGGACTACGCGCGCAGCTATGCACCACAGATGCGCGCCGTCCGTGATTTGCTGGGCGAGTCTCCAGGCTGTGTACAGACGCTAGGGCTGACCCGCGCTCAGGTGGCAGCGCTCCAGTACCACGCACAGCTTTCCCTGCAACGCGCGGGGATTCGGGACGAATGCAACTGGCTCATTGCAGATATGGCATCATGGCCAGCCTCGGAACGCCTCGTCAATACTGAGCTGTGGGACGCCATCGCGACCATCCCCCGCCCCACTGACAAGAACGACCATCTGCTCGTATTTCACCGCGCTGAACTGGTGCGCTGATGTCCTAGCGTTTCACCATCCCAAGCCGTCCACCACCTAGCCGTCAGGTGGCCCCGGTGGCCAAACCAGCCATCACGGGTTCACTCCGATGACACCGGCTGCCTCGACCCTGTGCTGTCCGAGATGCGCAGGCGGCTGGCCGGAAAGTTCACTGCAAACACTGAACCCTTTCCCACCGTGCTGGTGATTTCAAGCGAGGCCCCGTGGCGTTGCAGCACATGCTTGACGATGGCCAGCCCGAGCCCAGTGCCCCCGGTTTCGCGCGAGCGGCTGCGGTCCACACGGTAAAAGCGCTCGGTCAGCCTGGGGATATGCTCCGGAGCAATACCGGGTCCCGTGTCCCGCACCAAGAACATGGCGGCACCATCGGTCATCGGGAGCCATTCCACGGTAATGCTACCCCCCGCTGGGGTGTATCGCACTGCATTGCTGATCAGGTTGGACAGGGCACTTTGCAGCTCGGCCGCAGAGCCGGCCAGCTCGCCTGCGTCGATCAACCGCTGCGGATCCGGAAAGCTGATCTGGTGCGGCTTTTGCTGGCCCTGCGTGACCAGCGCAGACAAAGCTCGACCCTCCATCTCACAGCGTTGCAACAGCGCGTGCACAGCCGTCCATTCCCCCATGCCCGGCGGTGGGCTCCCTTCAAGGCGTGACAGCGTGAGCAGGTCCTGCACGACGCTTTGCATCCGCTGCGCCTGCTGCGACATCATGCCCAGATAGCGCGATTGTTCTTCCTGGGAAAGCGACAGCGTCTGGAGCGTTTCAACAAAGCCAGCCAACACCGTGAGCGGTGTGCGGATTTCGTGCGACACATTGGCTACAAAATCGCTGCGCATGGCTTCGGCCTGCTCCAGCGCCGTGACGTCGCGCGATAACAGCAGTTTGCGCCCATCGCCATAGGGATGCACATGCACCGAAATGCGTACGGGCCGCGAAGATGTACTGGCGCGCCCTTCAAGTACCACGTCACGCGTGAATTGCTTTGCCGCAAAGTAGGCCGTGAACGCAGGCTCCCGCACAAGGTTACCAATGGACTGCATTACATCGCGCCGAACGTCGAATCCGAAATGGAGTGCCGCGATTTGGTTGCACCACTCGATCCGCCCTTGGGCGTCCAGCAGAACCACGCCGTTGGGTGTTGCCTGCATTGCGGCCAGGAACTCCTGTAGCCGTCCCTCGCTGTCGCGCAGCTGAACCTCATGCCGCCGCAGCAGACGCCGCACGCGATCGGCAGTATCTCCCCAGATACCCCGCATCACGGGTGTCTGCTCGGGGTCCCCCGTGCGCAACCAGCCGAGAACGCGTGCGCCGCGGGAGAGATCCCAAAAGAACCACCCCCAAGCGGCGATGCCCGCGCCCAGCGCGGCGCCCCATGCGCCGCCCTGCCACCAGCCCAGAGCCCCACCGGTCAGTTGCCACAGAAAAAAATAGGAAAGTCGCCAGAGCATGCCGTTTGCAAAGCCTTGTGAGACCCGGGGTCGCCATCCATGCGCCCATCTTGTAGTTATGAGTTAAACCGTGGTTTCGCCCGACGGGCGACAGATGCCGAGGCAGCCAGCGCTAAGCCTGCAACTGCACCTGAGGCTGTGCAGTGAGCCGGTAGCCCGCACCGCGCACGGTCTCGATCATCACCGACGCCGCGCCCAGCGCTTCGCGCAGCCGCTTGACGTGCACATCCACGGTGCGCTCCTCGATGAACACATGGTCACCCCATACTTTGTCGAGCAGTTGCGAGCGACTATGAACGCGCTCGGCATGCTTCATCAGGAAATGCAGTAGTTTGAACTCGGTCGGCCCCACCTTGAGCTGCTGACTCTGAAAGCTCACACGGTAGGTTCCAGCATCCAGTACCAGATCGCCAATGGTCACGCTGTCACTGACTTGCTCGGGGGCGCGGCGGCGCAACACAGCGCGGATGCGCGCCAGAAGCTCCTGGGTGGAAAACGGTTTTGTGATGTAGTCATCAGCTCCGGCATCCAGCCCCGCGACCTTGTCAGGCTCATCACCGCGAGCTGTCAACATGAGGATGGGAATGGGCTTGGTGCGGCTATCCGAACGCCACTTGCGGGCAAGGCTCAGGCCGCTTTGCCCTGGGAGCATCCAGTCAAGCAGAATCACATCCGGAAGCACAGTATCGAGCTCGCGCTGAGCCGACTCGCCATCTTCAGCCCAGAAAGGCTGAAACCCGTTGTGCCGGAGGTTCACAGCGATCAATTCAGCGATAGCGGGTTCGTCTTCAACGATCAAGACGCGGGGAAGCTTTCTCATAACATTACCGGAGCCTTCGCCTCAGAGAACCATTGACTCGATCTCGTCGAGAGCCGTGTGGCGCACGTCTTTACCCTTAACAAGATAGATGACCAGCTCCGCCACGTTCTTGGAATGATCGCCAATGCGCTCTATGGCCTTGGCCAGGAAAAGAAGGTCCAGGCTGGGAGAGATGGTGCGGGGGTCCTCCATCATGAACGTGACCAGCTTTCGCACAAAACCGTCGAACTCCTGATCGATGAGGTCGTCTTCCTTGAGGATTGAAACAGCCATCTTCACATCGAGGCGAGCCAAGGCATCAAGGGCCTTGCGCAGCAGTCCGGAAGCCAGCTCAGCCGCTACGCGCAGGTCGCTTGAAGGCAGCGAACGTGGCGCACCGCCCTCGATGATGGAGCGCACCATACGCGCCATCCTATTGGCCTCGTCGCCCATGCGCTCGAGGTTGGCAGTCGCCTTGGAAAAAGCAAGCAGCAGGCGCAGGTCACGCGCTGTGGGCTGGCGGCGGGCGATGATCGACGACAACTCGCCGTCAATCTCGACCTCCAGCGCATTCACACGGGTCTCTATTGCGGCAACTGTTTCCACTGCTTCCAGGCTGAAATGCGAAAGCGCATACACGGCCTGGCGTATTTCCGACTCGACGAGTCCGCCCATCTCCATGACACGGGCGGAAACGCTGTTGAGTTCGCTGTCGAACTGGGATGAAAGGTGTTTGTCAGGCATGGCGTGCGCCTCCTTAGCCGAACCGGCCGGTGATGTAGTCTTCGGTCTCTTTGCGCTCGGGCTTGAAAAAGATCTGCTCGGTCGCACCAAACTCGATCATCTCGCCCAGGTACATGTAGGCGGTGTAGTCGCTGCAGCGCGCAGCCTGCTGCATATTGTGGGTCACGATGGCAATCGTGTAGTCGTGCTTGAGTTCATCGATCAGTTCTTCGATCTTTGCGGTGGACAGCGGGTCGAGCGCCGAGGTGGGCTCATCGAGGAGCAGCACCGAAGGCTTGACGGCCACGCTGCGCGCGATACAAAGTCGCTGCTGCTGACCGCCCGACAGTGACAGGCCGCTCTGGCTGAGTTTGTCCTTGACCTCAGTCCACAACGCGGCCTTGGAAAGCGCCCACTCGACGCGGTCGTCCATCTCGCTCTTGCTGAGCGATTCGTACAGTTTGACGCCGAAGGCAATGTTGTCGTAGATCGACATGGGAAACGGTGTCGGCTTCTGGAACACCATGCCGATGCGCGCGCGCAGCAGATTGATGTCCTGCTTAGGATCAAGGATATCCTGCCCATAGAAATTGATCGTGCCCTCCGCACGCTGGCCAGGATAGAGGCTATACATGCGATTGAGCGTCCGCAAGAGCGTGGATTTACCGCAACCCGAGGGGCCAATAAAGGCAGTCACCTTGTGCTCGGCGATGTTCAGGCTCACATTTCGCAAGCCTTGAAACTTTCCGTAGAAAAAACTCAGGTTGCGCAGCTCCAGCGCATTCTTGCCGGCGGTATCGGTTGCAGTGGAGTTCATGGTCACGTCCTGGAAGCAATATGTCAGATCAGCAGAATTTTTGAGTGGCCAGCATCAGGTGCGATTCTTTTCGCGCAGGAACACCCGCGCCACAATATTCAGCACCAACACCGACAGCGTGATGAGCAGCGCACCGCCCCACGCCAGACGAACCCAGTTTTCGTAAGGGCTGAGCGCAAACTGAAAGATCACCACCGGTAGATTGGCCATGGGCGCTCCCATGTTGGTACTAAAGAACTGGTTATTGAGCGCCGTAAACAAAAGCGGTGCCGTCTCGCCGCTGATGCGGGCCACGGCCAACAGCAACCCCGTCATCACGCCGCTGCGAGCGGCACGAAGCGTGACCATGGTGGACACCTTCCAGCGCGGTGCGCCTAACGCAAAGGCTGCCTCTCGCAGGCTGCCGGGTACAAGGCGAAGCATGTTTTCGGTCGTACGCACGACCACCGGCACGGCGATGAGGGAGAGCGCAAGGCTGCCAGCCCAGCCAGAGAAATTTCCCACCGTCGCGACCGCTACCGCATAAACGAAGAGCCCCAGCACGATGGATGGAGCCGAGAGCATGATGTCCGTTACGAAGCGCGTCAGCTCAGCCGTGCGGCTGCGGTCACCATACTCAGCGAGATACACCCCTGCCAGTACGCCAATGGGCGTGGAAACCAACACGGTGAACCCCACGATCATCAGGCTGCCCACAATGGCATTTGCCAGACCCCCCCCCTCCGAACCGGGTGCAGGCGTGGACTGCGTGAACATGTTCCAATCCAGCGCCGCGACACCATTAGTCAGCAGTACGCTGAGAATCCAGAGCAGCACAAACAGGCCGAGCGCCATCGCGCCCAGCGACATCGTCAAGCCGATAGCATTCGAACGCCTGCGCTTTTTGTAGAGTTCTTGGTTGAATTGCATGAAGCGTCTCAGACTTGTTTGATATGTGCAGGTGGCTCGGTGTGAGCATGCAGGCGGCGCTGCCCTCGATCAAATACCCTTGGCCTTCTCGGCGCGAAGCATCATGATCTTGGCAGCGGAGAGCACCAAAAAGGTAATCACGAACAGCAGGAAGCCTAGCGCGAACAGTGTGGACAGGTGAAAGTCCGCAGCCTCTCCGAATTCGTTGGCAAGCGTCGATGCGATCGAGGTGCCCGGCGAGAACAAAGAGGTTGGCATACGGTTGGCGTTGCCAATCACAAACGTGACCGCCATGGTTTCACCCAGCGCGCGTCCCAGCCCCAGCATGATCCCGCCAATCACACCTTTTTGCGTGTACGGCAGGACGACACGGCGAACGACTTCCCACGTTGTGCATCCAAGGCCATAAGCGGACTCGCGCAGGATGGGAGGAACGATTTCAAAAACGTCACGCATGACGGCCGCCACAAAGGGCAATACCATGAACGCAAGTACGATCCCGGCCGCTAGGATTCCGAAACCGTTGGTACTGCCGCCGAACAGAAATCCCACGAGGGGCATCGATCCGAGCAGTTTTTGCACGGGCATCTGGAAGTAGTCAGCAAACAACGGCGCAAAGACGAATAGTCCAAACATGCCGTAGATGATCGACGGTACCGCAGCCAGCAGTTCCACCGCCGTACCAAGCGGCCTGCGTAACCACACAGGGCAGGTTTCCGTCAGGAAAAGCGCGATGCCAAACGCAATCGGAACCGCAATGACCAAGGCAATGCCTGCACTTGCCAGCGTGCCCACGATGGCGATGGCGGCGCCAAACTCCTCGTTGATGATGTCCCACTCCGCCCGCCAGATGAACTGGATACCGAACTTCTGGAATGCAGGCCAGGCATAGACAAACAACGACACGATGATCGCCAGCAGTGCTCCCAGCACGAGTAGCGAAAGTAATTGCGTCACCCTATGGAAGAAGATGTCTTGCATGCGCTGCCGCCGTGCAATAGACACCATGCTTTTGGTCGGTGCATCTGTCGTGCGGACAGGCGCAGATTGCGCACTCATGGCGGTTCCCATGCTCATGTTGACTCCCATCTGGCGTTTGGACAGCCCCACACACCAGCACCCTTCAGCCGCACTCCGGCCGAAGGGTACATTTTGGGGCCATTGCCTTACTTCTTAATCTGGGACCAGACTTTGGAGCGGATTTCGGCAGTCAGGACGTCTGGCAGCGGCACATAGTCCAGTTCGGCGGCCATGGCCTTGCCGTTCTTGAAGGCCCAGTCAAAGAACTTCAGCACTTCGGCAGACTGCGCCTTGTCGGCGGGATCCTTGTACATCAGGATGAACGACGCCGTACTCACGGGCCAGCTGTTGGCGCCCTTGGCGTTCACCATCGAGATGCCCATGCCTGGCACGCTGAACCAGTCGGCACTGGCTGCGGCAGCGGCAAATGTTGTGTCATCTGGGCTGACATACTTGCCATCGGCGTTTTGCAGCTGCAGGAAGTTCATGTTGTTCTTTTTGACGTAGGCATATTCGACATAGCCGATTGCACCCTTGACCCGGGTCACATTAGCCGCCACGCCTTCGTTACCCTTGCCGCCCACCGAAGAAGACGCAGGCCACTTGACTGCCGCACCCTTGCCGACCGTGTCGGCCCATTCCTTGCTGACGGCAGCCAGGTAGTCGGTCCAGTTGAATGTCGTGCCGGAGCCATCAGCGCGATGCACCACGGTGATGTTCTGGTCGGGCAAATTCTTGCCTGGATTCAGGGCCGCCAGCTTCGGGTCGTTCCACTTGCTGATCTTGCCCAGAAAGATCTCTGCCAGAACCGTCCCGTTCACACGCAGCTCGCCAGGCTTGAATCCGTCGATGTTGATCACGGGCACTGTGCCACCGATGATGGCCGGGAACTGGACCATACCGTCCTTGTCGAGGTCTGCACCTGAAAGAGGCGCATCGGTAGCGCCAAAGGCCACTGTCTTGGCACGGATCTGGCGAATACCCCCCGACGAGCCGATCGACTGATAGTTGAGACCCGTGCCGGTTTCCTTTTTGTAGGCTTCTGCCCACTTGGCGTACATGGGGAAGGGAAAAGTAGCGCCGGCACCCGTGATGTCGGCGGCGAAAGCACCGCCAGCAACCACGGTGGCCAGGATAACAGCGACGGTTTTGAGGAATTTGCGTTTCATGATTTACCTTTGACGACGGTTTGCTTAACGACGCTGAACTTTATGGGACATTCGTGACATTTCAGTGACATCAATCGCAGCCGCCAATGTCCCGGCCGTCGCCATTCACGGCATCGTCACAGAAACTTAATGAAATTTGCACATACTCGGCCCGCCGTAACGCATCCCAAAATCTATCAGATCGCGCTTGTCCTCCACGGTACGATGCTGCAAAACATCTCCGCAACATACCCTCATGCAAAACGGCACACGCCTCGCCGCAGTCGACCTGGGCTCCAACAGCTTCCGCCTTGAAATCGGACAGTACGAATTCGGTCATATCCAGCGCGTGGAATACCTCAAGGAAGCCGTGCGCCAGGGCGGCGGCCTGGACGAAAATCGCAACCTCACCCAAGAAGCCATGGAGCGGGGCTGGGCCTGTCTGGCCCGTTTTGGCGAACGGCTGGCTGGCTTTCCTCGCACGCAGGTGCGCGCCGTGGCAACACAGACGCTTCGCGAGGCACGCAACCGCGAGGAGTTCCTGTCCCAGGGCAGCCGAGTGCTGGGCTACCCGATCGACGTGATCTCCGGCCTGGAAGAAGCTCGCCTCATCTATCAGGGCGTAGCCCGCCTCCTACCGCAGTCCGACGAGCGACGCCTGGTGGTCGACATCGGGGGGCGCTCCACCGAGTTGATCGTGGGCCAGCAGTTCACACCCCAGGCGGTAGCGTCGTTTCGCGTGGGCAGCGTTGCGTGGTCGCAGCGATACTTTCCCCAAGGCGAATTCACCGCAGGCGCATTCGCTGCGGCAGAGATCGCGGCAAAGGCGGTGCTGGATGAAGCAGTGGAGACCTTCCACCCTGGGACGTGGGACGTCGCCTATGGTTCCTCGGGCACTGCGGGAGCCGTCGGAGACATCTTGACAACAGCAGGACAGTCGCCCGGGGTGATTTCCCGAGAAGGAATTGACTGGCTGCATGAACGATTATTGCGCGCCGGTTCGGCTGACCGGCTGCGCATGGATGGGCTCAAAGAAGACCGCAAGGCAGTGATTGGCGGCGGTATTAGTGTTCTACGGGCCGTCTTTGATCTGCTCGATATTGACGAAATGCAAGTCGCGCAGGGGGCGCTGCGCCAGGGTGCTCTCTACGACTTGCTGGACCGCGAGCAGCCGGGTTCGGACCTTAGATCTTCTACGGTACAGGGGCTAATGGAGCGGTTCGGGGTAGATATCGAACATGCCGAACGGGTGGCTGTTACGGCAGTGTCCCTGTTTGACCAAGCCCGCGGTCCCAACAACGCACGCGCGGCGCTCAAACTGCAGTGGGCCGCACGGCTGCATGAAATTGGCTGCCGGATATCCCACAGCGATTACCACCGGCACGGCGCCTACATTCTGGATAACACCGATGCGGCAGGATTTGCGGTACCCGAACTGCACCGGCTTGGGGTTCTGGTTCTGGGGCAACGCGGGAAAGTACGCAAGCTCGACGCCGATCTGAGCGACCCCGTCTTTGCACTGCAGCTGCTGTGTCTGCGTGTAGCGGTAGCGCTGTGCCATGCACGCCGCGCGCCTGACACCAAGGGGATGACCCTGCAGCGCGATGGGATGGGCTTTCGGCTCGAAGCGCGCCCCGGCTGGGCCTCTGCGTATCCCCAGTCAGCACATCTGCTGCGCGAAGAAGTTGCGGCCTGGCAAAAGACCCCGTGGGAACTGGCGGTTGACGTGGGCTGAGCACACGCATTAAACTGTATAAACAGTTTATATAGTTCAAAAGGAGTGACATGGCCAAATCGAACTCGGTGACTACACCCACCCCCCTGCCAGCCAAAGCGACAGCGTCCGCGTCCGCTGCCAAGGATATTGTGAGCAAGCGCAACGCCGCTGCGAAGGTCGCTGGCGGCGCCCCCAAAGCGGCGCCTCGTGCGAAGTCCGCCGCCAGCAAATCGGCACCCAAAGCCCAGACCCCCACCAAGGCAAAACCGCCAGCAGTCCAGTTGACTGCGCAGCCAGCCGCGGCCGACAAGGAGGCCAAGGCCCGTAAGCCGAAACTCGTACGCGACAGCTTCACCTTCCCCAAGGACGAGTACGCGGCCATTGAGGCGCTGAAGGAGCGCCTGGCCAGTTTGGGGCAACCGGTCAAGAAAAGTGAACTGCTGCGCGCCGGGCTCAAGGCGCTGGCTGGCATGCCCGACACCGCGCTGAGAACGGCGCTCCAGGCGGTTCCATCCCTGAAGACCGGGCGCCCCAAGGCATGAGCTTCCAAGGCTCCAGCACCGGGGCCGGAGGGGAGGACCGGCGCAAAAGCGCGTCGCAATAGACCCAACCGGGCTCCTCGCTCATGCGACCGCAGTGGCTGGGGTCGGCCCTGGACGCACAGTCAGAGGAATTCCGGCGACTGCACCACCATCAGTACGGTCTGGCTCTGCTCCTGCCTCTGTCGTTGGCGAAGCCACCAAACGGCGCCCTTGCGAACTGCACATACGGGTTCAGGCAGCCCGAGCAGCTTCGCAATGGTCTGCCCCAGCGCCGGCTGGTGCCCAACGATCAGTACGGCCCCTTTCGCCCTTGGCCACTGGGCGAGTTCCAGCAGGTCGGCATCCGTGCCCCCTGGCAGCAGTTCGGACCGCAGCTTAAATTTGCGCCCCAGGGCAATCGCAGTCTGCTCAGTACGTCGGGAGGGGCTGACCAGAACGCGAAGCCCCTCTGGCAAACGCCGATCTAGCCACGCAGCCATTCGGGCGGCCTGCTTTTCACCCCGAGATGTCAATGCACGGTCCAAATCATTTTGTCCCTCGCCAGCGTCTTCAGCTTCGGCGTGCCGCCAAAGGATGAGATCCATCATCGCCTGCCTGGGCTGGCGCCCGGCGCGGCACTGGGGGGGGCGTAACGAAGCATCAGGGCATTCTGAGCGCCCTGCCCGCTGCCGGGATAGGGAGCGCGGTCGTAGCCGCCGCTCGCATTCAGCGTCCATGCATCACGATCGTCGTGCAGATAGGCAACCAGACACTCGTCCACGATCTGCTGCCGAAGCGCAGGATCATCCACCGGCCAGGCAAGCTCGATGCGACGCATCATGTTGCGGTTCATCCAGTCAGCGCTGGAGAGGTACAGATCCTCCTGTTCGGCCGCGCGAAAGTAGAAAACACGGGTGTGCTCCAGGAAACGCCCGATGACAGAGCGCACGCGAATGTTTTCCGTGACGCCCGGCACCTGCGCCGGAAGCATGCATGCGCCACGCACGATCAGGTCAATGCGGGCGCCACGCTGGGCCGCCCGGACCAGGGCCCGCATCAACGCTTCGTCGGTCAGCGCATTCATCTTGGCAACGATGCGGGCGTCCTGACCCGCCTCGGCCGCCAGACCGACCTGTTCGATCTTCTCCAGCATCCGACGGTGCAGATGAAAAGGAGCGAGCATCAGCTTGCGCAGCTTGGGAGGTCGGTTTTGGCTGGCAAGGTGGTTGAAAACCCCATCCATGTCGGCAGTGGTTGCCTCGTCAGCGGTGAGATAGCTGAGGTCGGTGTACAGACGAGCTGTACGCACGTTGTAGTTGCCTGTGGACAGATGCCCATATCGCCGCAGCTTGCGCCCTTCGCGACGTGTGACCAACAGCATCTTCGCATGTGTTTTGAGACCCACCACGCCATAGACGACCTGGGCCCCAACGGACTCAAGGGCTTCCGCCCAGTTGATGTTCGCCTCTTCGTCAAAACGGGCCTTGAGTTCGACCACGGCCATCACTTCCTTGCCACGCCGCACGGCCTCCGTGAGAAGCTCCATGAGTCTGGAATCAGCACCCGTGCGATAGATGGTCTGCTTGATCACGAGCACGTCGGGATCATTCACGGCCTCCTGCAAGAAAGCCAAAAGCCCGTCAAAGCTCTCGAAAGGCTGGTGGATCAGCACATCGCGGTGGCGCAGTTGCTCCATGATCGAAGCGTTTGGCTGGAGCTGCCTCGGCCAGGCCGACGTCCATGCAGGAAACAACAGCGCGGGATCGTTCACCAAGTCCACCAGTTGGGTGAGGCGCACCAGATTGACCGGCCCCGGAACCCGGTAGAGCGCCGCCAGAGGCAGTTGGAACTGCGTGAGCAGAAAGTCATACAGGAAGGGCGAACACCCTGACGACACCTCCAGACGGACGGCCTGGCCATAGTGGCGGTGCTGCAGGCCCTGCCGCAAAGCAGTTCGAAGATTGCGAACGTCTTCTTCATCAAGCGCGAGATCGGAATGCCGGGTGACACGGAACTGCGAGAACTCAACCACCTCGCGCCCTGGGAAGAGTTCATCAAGGTGAGCCCGCACGATACTGGAGAGGCTGACAAACAGCGCCCCATCCGGCGCCACCCTATCGGGCAAACGCATGAGGCGCGGCAGGGCCCGGGGAATCTTCACGATGGCGATTTCGTTCTCGCGACCGAACGCGTCATAGCCACGAAGCCGCACAATGAAATTGAGCGATTTGTTTGCCACCTGGGGAAACGGATGGGCGGGGTCCAGGCCGACGGGTATCAGCAACGGGCGGACATCGCTCACAAAATAATCCCGCACCCATTTTTTTTGCACGGGCGTGCGCTCGTTGTGCCCAACGATGCGAATGCCATGCCGGGCGAAGGCGGGAACAAGCCGGTCGTTGTACAGCGCATATTGACGCTTGACCAGCGAATGCACCTGGGCCGAAATTGTCTGGAAGGTGTCCGTGGAATACAGCCCTTTGGCCTCGCCCTTCATGGAGGCGGTCAGGTGGGGTGCAGCCCGGACCTCAAAGAATTCATCAAGATTGGATGACACGATGCACAGGTAGCGCAACCGCTCCAGCAGAGGCACATCGCTGCGACAAGCCCAGTCAAAAACCCGCTCGTTGAACGCCAAGATGCTCTGATCGCGGTCAAGGAAGGACAGATCCGACAGGGGGCCATCACTGGACTGCCTGGACAAGAGAGGGTCCTCGCTCCGATTTGGCTGCGTATTCGCAATGCCGTCGCCTTGGGCCCCGCCAGTCACCGAGGAAAGGGATGTAGCGTGTTCAGATGGGGGGGGCAACATGTACGTGCGGCTAGAGCGATACGCCAAAGCAATAGTATCTACCGAAGACATGACATTCATGTGACATGCCCATGTCCAACAGGCCGGATTCAATGTCCCAAGAAATGCCTGCGATAGCGTGGATGAAGGTCAGTCAGGCGCATCAGCAAGGGCAGGTCAGCGGTATTGAAATCCGGGTCCCAGGCTGGCGCACCGAGCACCTTCGCACCCAGGCGCAAGTACCCCTTGATCAGTGCGGGCGGCTCAACAACAGCTTGGTTATCAAGCAGATCCACCGGCAGGGGCAGCCGGGGCAACACATGCATGTCAATGGGCGCAAGATGGGTCTTGCGCAACTGGTGCCAGATACTTGCGGCCGCCTCACCACCCGGGAAACCGTTATACAACATGGGAATGCTGGCGCAGCCGATCATGGTGTCGAGATCGTTTCGGGCCATGAAGCCTGCCAGTGCACTCCACAGTGCCATGATCACCCCGCCATGCCGGTGATCTTCGTGCACGCAGCTTCGGCCGAGTTCCACCATGCGATGGCGCAGCGCACGCAGTCGGGTCAGGTCAAACTCGGTGTCACTGTAGGTGCCGCCCACGCGCCGTGCCTGCGCCGGCGTGAGCACACGGTAAGTGCCAATCACTTGCCGTGTCTGCGCATCGCGGACCAGAAGGTGCTCGCAGTAGTCGTCAAACAGATCTACATCGTGACCAGGGATGGGGGTCGTCAATCGAGCGCCCATTTCGGTCGCAAACACCTCAAAGCGCAGCCGCTGCGCCTCACGGACTTCATCTTGGTGTCTTGCCCAGCCCACGTCGATGAGATCCCGCGGCGCCCCCGGCACGCTGCTACCCACCGAAGGCGCGAGTGCACCGGAAGCCGGGACGGGCTTTGGAAATCCGCTCGTAGCGGGAATCAGCATCAAGTTGGAACGGTCATTCATGGCGCGTAAACTTTCTTCTACATGCCCGGCTGGACCCAGCCGGAAGGAAACTGAAATTCCCGAAAGAAAGTGTCAGCGGGCACTGTGACATCACCATGTCGGAGCGATGTCACATCCGTGAATGCGTGCGTTGTTGCGAGGGCCACACCTCGGCCACGCCCATAGCGTGTCCAGACACCCCCTCGGAGAAAAGGCTCCGGATGAGTCAGATCAGGTCAGCGGACCACGAGCCGCTCGATGAGCAAGCGCACCCGGCAAGATAGACCTGTGAGCAGTCTTTGCTGCAAGCCATGAACGCGATAGCATGAAGATCGCCACCGACGCAGCAGAGAAGAACGAGCGTCGCTGAAATGCTCAGCGACTAACCGCCGCGCGCGACATCCGCCAGCCGCTGGGCGCAGGCATTGGCCTGTAACGCGTCGCGCGCCTCGACCATGACGCGCAGCAGTGGCTCCGTGCCGCTGGCCCGAATCAGCACCCGGCCGGTGCCAGCCAGTTCCCTCTCCACAGCCTGCGTGGCCTCTGAAAGGCGCCGGTTCGCTTTCCAGTCCTGTCCAGCGGGCAGGCGCACGTTGAGCAGTACCTGCGGGTAGAGAGATATCTCCGCCAGAAGCTGTTGCAGCGTGCTTGCGTTACGCACACAGGCCTGTAGCACCTGCAGCGCACTGATCAGGCCATCGCCGGTGGTATGCCTGTCCAGGGCCAACAAGTGACCTGAGCCTTCACCGCCCAAAACCCACTGATGGGTGACGAGTTCCTCCAGCACATAGCGGTCACCCACATTGGCGCGCACAAACTTTACGCCCTTGGACTGCAGAGCCACCTCGACAGCCATGTTGGTCATGAGGGTACCGACGACACCCGGAACATGCTCATCGCGGCCCATCCGGTCCATGGCCATGAGGTACAGGAGTTCGTCTCCGTTGTAGAGCCGGCCCGCAGAGTCCACCATCTGCAGACGGTCGGCATCCCCATCAAGTGCCACCCCGAAATTGGCGTGGTTTGCGCGCACTGCACGCACCAGGGCATCAGGGTGCGTTGCGCCGACTTGGTTGTTGATATTGACACCGTCCGGCGCGCAGCCAATCGACAGTACCTCGGCCCCCAGTTCGTGGAAAACCTTGGGTGCAACCTGGTAGGCAGCTCCGTGGGCGGCATCCACCACGATCTTCACGCCCCGCAAGGTCAAATCCTGCGGAAAGGTACTCTTGCAAAACTCGATGTAGCGGCCAGCCGCGTCATTGAGGCGCCGGGTCTTTCCGAGGCTCGCAGACTCCGCCCACGCGGGCGGTTCAGCCAGGGCCGCTTCCACATCGAGCTCCCACGCATCAGGCAACTTGGTGCCCTGGGCGCTGAAAAACTTGATGCCGTTATCCGAATAGGGGTTATGGCTTGCACTGATGACCACTCCGAGACTTGCTCGCTGCGCCCTGGTGAGGTATGCCACACCAGGGGTCGGCAGGGGGCCAAGCAACACCACATCGACGCCAGCAGAGTTGAAGCCTGATTCGAGCGCACTTTCCAGCATGTAGCCCGAAATGCGGGTGTCTTTGCCAATCAGTACCGTCGGGCGTTCTTCCGAGCGGCGCAACACCCGCCCCACCGCATGCGCCAGGCGCAAAACGAAGTCCGGCGTGATGGGCGGCTGACCCACTGTGCCCCGTATGCCGTCCGTCCCAAAGTATTGGCGTTGTGTCATCTTCTTTCCACTCGTGTTGATGTCGGTTCTTGATGTCTGCGCTGCAGCTGCAAGGCTCTCCAGAACTCAGGCGTTTTGCATGGCTTCAAGGACAGCAAGCGCCGCCACTGTGTCGCGCACGTCGTGCACACGCAGCACGCAAGCGCCCCGCTCCACTGCAAGCAAGGCAGCAGCAATGCTCGGAACCATGCGCTCATCGACAGGCCGATCCGTCACAGCGCCCAGCGATGACTTGCGCGACCAGCCAGCTAGGACCGGGAATCCCGCCACCAGGAGTGCCCGCTGGTACCTGAGCAAAGCGAAGTTTTGCGCAACCGTCTTGCCGAAACCAATGCCTGGATCAAGCACTATTTGAGCTTTTTTAACTCCCCGCGCAAGCAGCGACTGCGCCGATAGCTCTAAAAATGATAGCACCTGAGATGTCACGTCTCCCTCCATGGGCGACAGTTGCATGGTCTGCGGATCACGATGCATGTGCATCAGGCAGACGCCGCAGTCGGGGTATGAAGCGATTACGTTGGTGGCGCCCGGCTGTCTCAACGCCCAAATGTCGTTGATGATGTCCGCGCCCAGATCCAGCACCGCGCGCATCACTTGCGGTTTGTAGGTATCCACTGAAATCGGCACGCCCAAGCTGACTGCGTGCCGAACGACCGGTACAACCCGAGCTATCTCTTCTTCCAAGGGCACCGGCGGACTGCCAGGGCGGGTGGACTCCCCGCCAATATCGAGGATGTGGGCCCCCTGCGTCAGTAACTGCTCGCAGTGCCTCAGGGCCGAGCTGGTTGTGGGGTAGCGACCGCCGTCTGAAAACGAGTCTGGAGTGATGTTGACAACGCCCATCACCTTGGGTCGGTCAAGGTCAACTTGGAAGCGAGACGTTTGCCAGAACATGAAAAGAGCCCAAAAACAATGATCGGCGATAACGGAAGTGACGCGGGGGCATGCCAGCTACGTCGCAAAGTCGAAGAAGTTGATAGTTGATAGTTGAAGCCGATTAAAAATTCAGGGCTCCCGGCCCCGTTCAGATCGATTCGCCGAAGCGATACGTGCACCGAGCGTCCGTCTTCGAAAGACATCACAATCCGCTGCGGGTCACAGCGGTGCCAATTGTCCACATTCGTCGCCATCCCCTAAAGTTTCGGCGTCATCAAGGACTTGCCAGGGCCCGAGACACCACTGCGCCGACAGTCTATATGCCGCTCGCCCTGTTGCAGATTTGCCCCATCTCGTGCACGTGAGAAAGCACCGCACGCTTGCTGATCGCGCCTCCCACTTCTGGCTGCCCCAGACCGAGGTCAGCCATAGGTGGTCCGTCGGCATTTTCACGGCCCATGTTCATCGAAATACTGGGGGGCGCAAGTTGGGCCGGGAACACCTTTCACTGTCAAGTGAACGAAGACCCCAGCCCACGAGGCGACCGCGACGTGAACTCAGCGGCCGTAAGTCGCCGTGAATTCGGCCTTTGCAATCGCGTTGGCGTTCACCATGAACCCAGCAAGCGAAGCGGTTGGCTGTGCTGGAACCGGCAGCTTGTCCACCTTCAGCGCGTACAGCGTAAAGACGTAGCGGTGCGGCTTATCGCCAACCGGCGGGCACGGGCCGCCCCAGCCTGGCATGCCAAAGTCCGTCGCCACGTGTTTGGCCGCTTGGGGCAGCCTCATCCCGTCGGACGCGCCAGCGCCGCGAACGAGGCTGGTGACTGTTGCAGGAATATCAATCACAGCCCAGTGCCAAAAGCCCGCGCCACCTGTCTGAGCATCAGGATCATGAACCATGAGCGCCAGGCTCTTGGTACCTGCCGGCAGGTTGCTCCACTCGATCGATGGCGACACGTTCTGGCCCGTGCAGCCAAAGCCGTTGAACGCGAATTCCTGCGGAATCGTTCCGCCTGCGACCACATCGGCACTCTTGAGGGTAAAGGCCGACTGCGCATGGCCTGTCATGGAGACGGCCAGCAACGCGACAGCAGCTGCGGAACGTACGGTTTGTATCAGCATATTTTTCATGGCGGACCTCACGCGGCTTCACGCAACGACACCAGGCCGAGCGCTTTCAGGACCAGTTGCGCCACCAGTTCCGAGGACTGCGGGTTTTGCCCGGTCACGAAACGACCATCATGGATGGCGAAGGCAGCCCAATTCGGGGCCGATTCAAATCGAGCACCCAGCGCGCGCAGGCGGCTCTCGAGATGAAACGGCACAACACCGTTCAGACCCACCTCTGCCTCTTCAGCATCCGTGAAGGAGTTGATGCGCACGCCGCGCACCACGGGTACCAGGGTCCACCGGAACAGCCCCGCCCTGCGTCGATGCCAGGTGCACAACGGCGCCAGCGTCTATCAAGGCGAAGTAGGGCGTGGCCAACTCTTCGGCCCAAACGCCCGTGGCCTGACCCGTATCACCCATACGGGCGTGGGAGGTGAGAATCATCAAAATTTTGCGTGACATGGTTTACTCCATTTGGATAGGTGCGAGGTTGCGAAAGTCAGGAGTCGACTCAACCCTGTTCCAGGGCCTGTGCGGCGTCCACTGCCCCCTCTCGTATTCGCTGCGAGGGCTGTCCATGGATTTCCTTTCAACATAGAAGGCGAACCGAACTGACGATGTGAATGTATGTATGCCTCCGAAGCTTGTAAATAAATTCCAAAGAACTACATTTATTACCCCGAAGAATGTATGACTCGAAACGTCGATTCAGCTAGGAACCATCGAACTCTTTTGCAAGGCCGCAGAGTTGGGCAGTTTCACGCAGACTGCACAAGCGCTGGGGCTCACTCAAGGGGCTGTGAGCCGCTCCATCGCGCGTCTTGAGCGGCGGCTTGGGGTGCAGTTATTCCAGCGAACCACGCGCAGCATTCGCCTGACGGACGATGGCGAGCTGTACCGCGCGCAGTGCCAGCAGGCGCTCGATCAGATTGCCGAGGCTGAGCGGGCCATCACCGGCCATCAGCCAGAACCCGCAGGAACTCTGCGCATCAGCGCGCCCACCACCTACGCCAACTATCGGCTGATGCCCTGGTTACCCGCTTTCTGCGAGCGATACCCCAAAGTGGCAATAGACGTGAACGTTTCAAACCGGAACATCGACTTCATCGACGAAGGCTACGACCTGGCCATTCGGCTGGGCGAGCCAAAAGACTCGAGACTCATCGCACGACGCCTGGAGGACGCCACCCTGGGAATATTCGCCTCGCCAGAGTATCTGAAGCGGCACGGAACGCCACAAAACCTGGACGAACTACGAGAGCATCAACTCATTCAGTTCGTTCTGCCAAGTACGGGACGGCCCATGCCTTGGGTCCTGCGCCAGAATGGTCAGGACATGGAATTCACGTTTACGAGCCGCAGGCGAGTGCATGAGGATGTGCTCGGCGCGGTGAACTGGGCCAGAGCCGGAGGCGGACTGTTTCAGATTTACCACTTCATCGCCGCAGACCTCGTGGAGCGCGGTCAACTGGTCGAAGTACTGAAGGGGTTGGGCGGACGAACGCGACCCTTCAGTGCGCTCTATCCGCAAAACAGGCACCTCTCCGCGCGGGTGAGGGCCTTTGTCGACTTCCTGATCGAACAGTCATCGTCAGATCACCGACCACCGCCGTAGCGCAAAGACAAAGCACATTGCTTTGTTCAAAACCTGCACTTGAATGCACTGGGTACAAGCCACCCAGGCCTCAATGCTGTTTGGTTTTATCAGGCCGCTGTTGGCGCAGCATCCGAAGCTACTGCTGGGGTCCCACCACTGGAATTGTCCCCGCCAGAAGGAGGAGTACGAGGAGACCAGTCTTTGGGCGGACGAGGTTCCTTGCCCGCCATGATGTCATCGAGCTGCTCGGTATCGATGGTTTCCCACTCGAGCAAAGCCTTGGCCATGGCGTGCATCTTGTCGCTGTTCTCTTCGATGAGACGGCGGGCCAGGTTGTACTGCTCATCAATGATGCGCCGCACTTCCAGATCCACCTTTTCCATGGTCTGCTCGCTCATCGTGGTGGTCTTGGTCACCGAGCGGCCCAAGAACACCTCACCTTCGTTTTCCGCATACACCATCGGGCCCAAGGCATCGGTCATGCCGTAGCGGGTGACCATGTCGCGTGCGATGTGCGTGGCGCGCTCAAAGTCGTTGCTGGCACCCGTGGTCATCTGGTTCATGAACACTTCCTCGGCGATCCGGCCGCCGAAAAGCATGCTGATCTGGTTGAGCATGTACTCACGGTCGTAACTGTACCGATCCTGCGCGGGCAGACTCATCGTGACGCCCAGAGCACGTCCACGGGGAATGATGGTGACCTTGTGCACAGGATCGCACTTGGGCAGCAGCTTGCCGATCAAGGCGTGACCTGACTCGTGGTAGGCCGTGTTTCGGCGCTCTTCCTCAGGCATGACCATGCTCTTGCGTTCAGGCCCCATCAGGATCTTGTCTTTGGCCTTCTCGAAATCCTGCATCTCCACGGTCCGCGCATTGCGGCGCGCGGCCATCAGGGCTGCTTCGTTGCAGAGGTTGGCCAGGTCAGCACCGCTCATGCCCGGCGTGCCACGGGCAATGATGCTCGGGGCTACATCCTGACCAATCGGAATCTTGCGCATGTGCACGTTCAGTATCTGCTCGCGGCCGCGGATGTCGGGCAGCGTCACATACACCTGACGGTCAAAGCGGCCAGGGCGCAGCAATGCTGCATCAAGGATGTCAGGGCGGTTGGTCGCCGCCACCACAATCACGCCCAGGTTGGTTTCAAACCCGTCCATTTCGACCAGCATCTGGTTGAGGGTCTGCTCGCGTTCGTCGTTGCCACCGCCCAAGCCCGCGCCACGCTGGCGGCCTACTGCGTCGATTTCATCGATGAAAATGATGCATGGGGCATTTTTCTTGGCGTTTTCGAACATGTCGCGAACACGGGCAGCACCCACGCCAACAAACATTTCCACAAAGTCGGACCCCGAGATGCTGAAAAACGGCACCTTGGCTTCGCCGGCAATGGATTTGGCCAGCAGAGTTTTGCCGGTGCCAGGAGGGCCAACGAGGAGCAGGCCGCGGGGGATGCGGCCACCGAGCTTTTGGAACTTTTGCGGGTCCTTGAGGAAGTCAACCACCTCCTTGACCTCTTCTTTTGCCTCGTCGCAACCGGCGACATCGGCAAACGTGACCTGGTTATTGTTCTCGTCCAGCATGCGGGCTTTGCTCTTGCCGAAGCTGAAAGCGCCGCCCTTGCCACCGCCCTGCATTTGACGCATGAAGTACACCCACACACCAATCAGCAAGAGCATTGGGCCCCAGCTGACCAGCAGGGTCATGAGGAGGGAACCTTCTTCGCGGGGCTTAACGTCAAACTTGACGTTGTTGTTGATCAGATCACCCACCAAGCCGCGGTCAAGGTAGGTCGCAGTCGTACGGATCTTGCGGTCGTCACTGGTCACAGCAACGATTTCCGTGCCGCCCTGGCCCTCCTGAATGGTCGCGCTCTTGATGCGGTTACTGCGAACCTCTTCCAGGAACTCCGAATAGCCGACGTGGCCTGCGCTGGCTCCGACACGGGTGTCAAACTGTTTGAACACCGTGAACAGCACCATGGCGATCACCAGCCAAACGGCAATTTTTGAAAACCACTGATTGTTCAAGCAGAGCTCCAGTTGCGGGAAACAGAAAGCGGACTCGCCGCGGCGATGTCAACCATATACGCCCGATTTTAGGACTTTCAAGCGCAGCGGCGATCGCTATTCCCCCGCGAGGCCATGGAAACAGCGCGGGCATTACTGAGTTTGCTGACCAGTGTCTCGTCGGCCTTGACTTCATCAACCCCCAAAAGGGTCAGGCACGCGCCTTCAGTCCCACACCCACAAGGAAGGTCTCCGACGATTTGTCCCGGGATGCCTTGGGCTTGATGGGCTTGACCACCTTGAAGGTCTGCTTGAAGAGGGCCACAAGATCACTGTACCCACTGCCATGGAACAGCTTGACCACCAGCGCCCCGTCGGGTTTGAGATGGGCGCAGGCAAACTCCACCGCCAGTTCGACAAGGTGGGAAATCCTTGCAGCGTCGGCTGATTCGATACCGGACAAATTGGGCGCCATGTCCGAGACCACCACATCCACTACCCTGCCGTCCAAAGCGCGCTCCAACCGCTCCAGCACCTCAGCCTCGCGAAAGTCACCGTTGAGGTAGACCACCCCTTCAATGGGCTCCATCGGAAGGATGTCCAGCGCAAAGATGGCTCCGTTGAGTTGCCCCGCGGCCGCACCGCCCGGAGAAAGGCGCCGCCGCAGATATTGGCTCCACGCTCCGGGCGTCGAACCCAGGTCGACCACCGTATCACCGGGCTTGATCAGTCCAAGCTGCTCGTCGATTTCTTTGAGCTTGTAGGCGGCGCGGGCACGATAACCCTCCTTCTGGGCCAGCTTGACGTACGGGTCATTGACATGGTCGTTCAGCCATGCCTTGTTGACCTTCTTGCTTTGCGTTTTGACTTTCATCGCCGTATTGTCCCCCGGGCAGGCCCGTACCCCCCAACAAGTCTGGCAGTGCCTGTGTCGCAAGCCGCCAGCGGCCAGGCAGGGCGCAGCGATAATAGGGCTATGCCCCAAATACAGCTCACCCCGGCAGAACGCCGGGAACAACGCGCCAACGCCCACCATTTGAACCCGGTGGTTCTCGTCGGTGGCGATGGTATGACCCCTGCAGTCAAAAAAGAAATCGACGCCGCCCTCAATGCCCATGGACTGATCAAGGTGCGCGTCTTTGGAGACGACCGTGCAGCACGCGAGCTGCTATACCAGGAACTGGCAGCCGAGCTTAATGCGGCCCCTATCCAGCATATCGGCAAACTGCTGGTCTTGTGGCGCCCCATTCCTGCCAAAGAGCGCGCCTCGGACGAGGACCGCATGCCGGGGCCGCGCGACGTGAAGGTGCTCAAATTCAGCAAGCGGGGAGGCCAGCGGCCCGAGATCAAGCAGTTGCGCGTTCTGGGTAACCAGCGGCTTACGTCGGGCGGGCAAATCAAGCGCGCCAAGCCCAAGCAAAAATCCATCAAGAAGCGCCAGGCCGACTGATGAATTCCTCGGCCCCGACAGCCGCTGCCAGCCTGCCCCGCACCATCCTTTGCATGAAATGGGGCAAGAAGTACGGCCCCGAGTACGTCAACAGGCTGTATGCCATGGTGCGCAGGCATCTCAGTGGCGAATTCCGTTTTGTATGCCTGACGGACGACAGCGCAGGCATCCGAAGCGAGGTACAGTGCCTGCCCATTCCTGCACTGGACCTGCCCCCCGGTATCCCGGAGCGTGGCTGGACGAAGCTCGTGACCTTTAGCAAGGACCTCCATGGGATGCGGGGGACGGCGCTGTTTCTGGACGTTGACGTGGTGGTGACGGGGAGCCTTGACGAGTTCTTCACGCACCCGGGTGACTTCCTGATCATCCACGACTACAAGCGTCCATGGCGGGTGACGGGCAATTCGTCGGTGTACCGGTTCGAGCTGGGCGCACACCCCGACGTTCTGGAATACTTCCGCGCGCACTGTGCTGAAGTTCGGCAGCAATTTCGCAACGAACAGGCATATCTGTCGGACTACCTGCACCGGCAAGGCAAGCTGCAATACTGGCCCAAGGCTTGGTGCCCGAGCTTCAAGTACCACGGGATACCAGCATGGCCCTTCAACTACTGGCGCGCACCTGAAGTGCCGAAGGGAGCGCGCATCGTGATTTTTCATGGCGAATGCAATCCCCCAGACGCCCTGGCAGGTCGGCGCAACCGGGCGTTCCGCTTTATCCGTCCAGCCCGATGGGTAGAACAACACTGGCGTGAGTAAGGCGCGCCAAACTCCTACAGAGCTTGAGTGGTCCGGCCACAGGCAAGCACCCCGTTACCAAGGCCGTTACCGACCGCCTGGGCCAGTGCCTGCGGCTGCTTACCGAGGCTTCTGACTACCGGTCGCCAACCGGGGGCTCAGGCCGCAGCGTGCGCCAAAGCACGGCCAGAGCGCAAACCCATTGCACGGCGAACATCACCGTCCCGACGCTGTGCCACAGGCGAAGGTCCTGCCGCGCAACGATGCGCGGAGCGACACCAAACTGACTGACCAGCGCCAGCAACAACCCTCCAAGAACTAAAGCCATGACCGACTGAGCCCAGGCATGTTGCACAGTGGCGTGCCGGGCCTTGGAAAGCAGCAGCAGCCCAAGGCAGCATCCCACGGTCACCCAGGTTTGCGCTGCAAAGAGGTTGGCCGCCATGTAGCCAGCCATCGAAGGCGAGGGAAGGCGTGCAAACAGCATGGGGACCACCAGAAACCCGATGGTTGTCAGGCTACCCCACCACAGTGCTGCAGCAAGCGCTGGAAGGCGATCAACCATGACAATGAACCCCCTGCTCCAGTCGGTGCTGCATCACCGGTAGCTGACAGCCACCACCTCGTATCGGCGGATACCGCCCGGCGCCTGGACTTCGGCTGTATCGCCCTCTTCCTTCCCAATGAGCGCGCGAGCGATCGGGCTGGAAATGTTGATCAACCCGAGTTTGAGATCAGCCTCGTCTTCACCAACGATCTGGTACCTGACGGTATCGCCGGTATCTTCGTCTTCCAGCTCCACAGTGGCGCCAAAGACCACCTTGCCCCCACCATCCACCGCGCTCGGGTCGATCACCTGCGCCACCGAAAGCTTGCCCTCAATTTCCTGAATGCGGCCTTCAATAAAACCCTGACGGTCCTTGGCCGCATCGTAGTCAGCGTTCTCACTCAAATCGCCCTGCGCACGAGCCTCGGCGATTGCCGCGATCACCGCGGGGCGCTCTACCGTCTTCAGCCGGTGCAGTTCTTCCTTGAGTTGCTCTGCTCCGCGCTTGGTGATTGGGATGGTGGCCATTCGGTCAAGTCTCCATAAGTCAGCAGGCTGGCATTTCGCCTTGCCAGCATATCGGGATGAGCCACCGGTGCGTGATGCAGCGACGACGGCGTGTCTACAAAAGGCAAACCGCCGCGCGTTGCCGCGAGGCGGTTTCAATTCAGTCAAGGATTATGCCGCTTTTGGTAACGATCAGGCAGGCAGTTGGGCGTGCAATTCCTGCAGGGAATACACGTCAAGCTTGTCCAGGTACTTCATGCCTTCCACAGCGGCTTCTGCGCCGAAAATGGTGGTGAACGTCGTCACACGCGCCAGCAGCGATGACGTCCGGATCGCACGCGAATCAGCAATCGCATTGCGGCGCTCCTCCACGGTGTTGATGACCATGACGATCTCGTTGTTCTTGATCATGTCCACAATGTGGGGGCGGCCTTCAGTGACCTTGTTCACCACTTTGACCGGCACACCGGCCGCGTCGATGGCAGCCGCCGTGCCCTTGGTCGCCACCAGGTCAAATCCCAGCGCCACCAACTGACGGGCAATATCCACCGCGCGTGGCTTGTCGCCGTTCTTCACCGTGAGGAACACCTTGCCCGACGTCGGCAACTTGGTGCCAGCACCCAGCTGGCTCTTCACAAAGGCTTCCCCAAAGGTCTTGCCCACACCCATCACCTCCCCAGTGGACTTCATCTCAGGGCCGAGGATCGTGTCGACGCCCGGGAACTTGACGAACGGAAACACGGCTTCCTTGACGCTGAAGTACGGCGGTGTGACTTCCTTGGTGATGCCCTGCGACGCTAGCGTCTGGCCAGCCATGCAGCGTGCGGCGACCTTGGCCAGTTGGATGCCCGTGGCCTTGGAGACAAACGGCACCGTGCGCGAAGCACGGGGGTTCACTTCCAGCACGTAGATAACGTCCTTGCCATCCGCCTCCTGGATGGCGAACTGCACGTTCATCAAACCCACCACGTTCAGGCCTTCCGCCATGGCGGCAGACTGGCGCTTGAGCTCGTCCACCGTGGCCTGCTTGAGGTAATAAGGTGGAAGCGAGCAGGCCGAATCACCGGAATGCACGCCCGCTTGCTCGATGTGCTCCATCACGCCACCAATGAAGGTCTTGCCTTCGGGATCGCGCAGGCAGTCCACATCGCACTCAATGGCGTCGTTCAGGAAACGGTCCAGCAGCACTGGCGAGTCATTGCTCACCTTCACCGCTTCGCGCATATAGCGCTCCAGGTCGCGCTGCTCATGCACGATTTCCATCGCACGGCCACCGAGCACGTAGCTGGGCCGTACCACCAGCGGATAGCCCAGCGCAGCGGCCTTTTCAAGCGCCTCGGCCTCGGTCCGGGCGGTGGCGTTGGGCGGCTGGCGCAGGCCGAGATCGTGCAACAGCTTCTGGAAGCGCTCGCGGTCTTCGGCAGCGTCGATCATGTCGGGGCTGGTGCCGATGATGGGCACACCCTCGGCTTCCAGGCCCAGCGCGAGCTTGAGAGGGGTCTGGCCGCCGTACTGCACGATCACGCCGAGTGGTTTTTCCTTGTCCACGATTTCGAGCACGTCCTCGAGCGTCAGCGGCTCGAAATACAGGCGGTCCGAAGTGTCGTAGTCGGTCGAGACTGTCTCAGGGTTGCAGTTGACCATGATGGTTTCGTAACCGTCTTCGCGCATGGCCAAGGCAGCGTGCACGCAGCAGTAGTCAAACTCGATGCCCTGACCGATACGGTTGGGCCCGCCGCCCAGCACCATGATTTTTTTGCTGTTTGTCGGCTCGGCTTCGCACTCGTCCTCGTAAGTCGAGTACATGTAGGCAGTGTTGGTGGCGAACTCGGCCGCGCAGGTGTCCACGCGCTTGTACACGGGGCGCACGTTCAAGGCCCGGCGCGCTTCGCGCACGGACTTTTCAGTGGTTTTGAGCAGCTTGGCCAGACGGCGGTCCGAGAAGCCTTTCTTTTTGAGCGCGCGCAGCGTGTCGGCATCCAAGCTCGCCAGAGCTGCCTCGCGCTTGTTCACTGCCACTTGGTCCAGCTCCAGCTCGATCTTCACGATTTCTTCGATCTGCACCAGAAACCACTTGTCGATCCTGGTCAGGTCATACACCTCGTCCACCGACAGGCCCATGGCAAACGCGTCGCCCACGTACCAGATGCGCTCGGGACCAGGCTCGCCCAGTTCCTTTTCCAGCGTCTCGCGGTCCTGGGTCTTTTCGTTCATGCCATCCACACCGACTTCCAGACCGCGCAAGGCTTTCTGGAAGGACTCCTGGAAGGTGCGACCCATGGCCATGACCTCGCCCACGGATTTCATCTGCGTGGTCAGGCGGCTGTCGGCGGTCGGGAATTTTTCGAACGCAAAACGCGGGATCTTGGTGACCACGTAGTCGATGGAGGGCTCGAACGATGCAGGCGTAGCGCCGCCTGTGATTTCATTTTTGAGCTCATCAAGCGTGTAGCCCACGGCCAGCTTGGCCGCGACCTTGGCAATCGGGAAACCCGTGGCCTTGGAAGCCAGTGCCGAAGAGCGCGACACGCGCGGATTCATCTCGATGACGATCATGCGGCCGTCTTTGGGATTCACCGAGAACTGTACGTTGGAGCCACCCGTGTCCACGCCAATTTCACGCAGCACCGCCAACGAGGCGTTGCGCATGATCTGGTACTCCTTGTCGGTCAGCGTCTGCGCGGGGGCTACGGTGATCGAGTCCCCGGTATGCACGCCCATGGGATCGAGATTCTCAATGGAGCAGATGATGATGCAGTTGTCCGCCTTGTCGCGAACCACTTCCATCTCGTACTCCTTCCAGCCCAGCAGCGACTCTTCAATCAGCAGCTCGTTGGTCGGCGAGGCCTCCAGGCCACGCTTGCAGATCGTCTCGAATTCTTCTGGGTTGTAGGCAATACCGCCACCCGTGCCACCCAGCGTGAAGCTGGGGCGGATCACGGTGGGAAAACCTACGGTTTTTTGCACGGCCCAGGCTTCGTCCATGCTGTGGGCGATACCAGAGCGTGCGGAGCCCAGACCGATCTTGGTCATGGCGTCCTTGAACTTGAGGCGGTCCTCCGCCTTGTCGATGGCCTCGGGCGTGGCGCCGATCAGCTCGACCTTGTACTTGTCGAGAACGCCGTTGCGCCAGAGATCCAGGGCGCAGTTGAGCGCGGTCTGACCACCCATCGTGGGCAGGATGGCATCGGGGCGCTCCTTGGCGATGATCTTCTCGACCGTCTGCCAGGTGATGGGCTCGATGTAGGTGACGTCGGCTGTGGCCGGGTCGGTCATGATCGTTGCCGGATTGCTGTTGATCAGGATGACCTTGTAGCCCTCTTCGCGCAAGGCTTTGCAGGCCTGCACGCCGGAGTAGTCGAACTCGCAGGCCTGGCCGATGATTATCGGGCCAGCGCCGATGATGAGAATGCTTTGGATGTCTGTGCGTTTTGGCATGGTGCGTCGATCAATCGATCGTGGGTTCGGCCGCCTGGGGGCTTGGTGGGGTGGCAGGCGCCCCGGCGTCTGCAGTTGGGCGCCGCTCGGTCAGCTTGGCAAGCAGGGCCTGGGCCCGTTCGGGCGGGAGGTTCTTTTGCATCAGCTGCAGCAATCCGTCACCCTGAATGAGCGGGCGCAGCACTTCCTCTTCCGCGTCATAGAACTTCACGTCCCAGTCCTGTAGCAGCTCCGCAAACTCGGCATCGTCCAGCGTCTTGCCCTTGGACACCAGGGTGACCAGCGGCATGGCTTTGTTTTCTACGAAAGACTTCTTGTACGGCTTTTGCGCCCAACGCTCGGCGAACCACTCTCGGTGCGGCGACGGCAGGGTCAAAACACGCTTGTGGATTGCCTTTTCGAGCGTGGCAACAGGGAAGCTGAACAGTTTCATGGTGCGCTGATTCGTCTCGGTTTAAGCAACTTTCGCAGCGCGCATGGCGTCAGCGAAACGGTCGAACAAATAGGCAATGTCGTGAGGCCCGGGCGATGCTTCAGGGTGACCCTGAAAGCAGAACGCCGGCTTGTCCTTGTGCTCGAGACCTTGCAGCGTGCCATCGAACAGGCTGATATGCGTGGGGCGCAACGTGGAAGGCAGTGATTGCAAATCGACTGCGAAGCCGTGGTTCTGGCTGGTGATGCTGACACGCCCTGTGTCCAGGTTCTTCACGGGGTGGTTGCCGCCGTGGTGACTGTGGATCATCTTGAAGGTCTTGGCGCCCGCGGCCAACGCCATGATCTGGTGCCCCAGGCAGATGCCGAAGGTGGGCATGCCGCTGTCCACGATGGTGCGGGCGGCGGCAATCGCGTAGTCACAAGGCTCTGGATCACCCGGGCCGTTGGAGAGAAACACTCCGTCGGGGTTCATCGCCAGCACATCGGCTGCGGACGTTTGCGCCGGCACCACGGTAACGCGGCAGCCGCGCTGGGCCAGCATGCGCAAGATATTCTTCTTGACGCCGTAATCGAAGGCAACCACATGGAACTCCGGCTGCGAGAGCGCGCCATAGCCAGAGCCGAGCGTCCACTCGCTTTGCGTCCACTCATAGGGTGTCTTCGTACTGACGACCCTGGCCAGGTCAAGGCCTGCCATGCGAGGCGCGGCCTTGGCCTGCGCGACGGCCCTGTCGATCAATGCGGGAGTGACTGCCTCGCCTGCAGCCAAGCCGATGATGGCGCCATTTTGGGCACCCTTGGTGCGCAGCAGTCGGGTGAGCTTGCGGGTGTCGATGTTGGCGATGGCAACGGTCTTTTCGCGCACGAGGTAGTGCGAGAGCGTTTCCGTGGAGCGAAAGTTGCTGGCCAGCAGCGGCAGGTCCTTGATGATCAGGCCCGCGGCATGGACCTTGTCAGCCTCGACATCCTCTGCATTGACACCGTAATTGCCGATGTGCGGATACGTGAGGGTCACGATCTGCTGGCAGTAGCTGGGGTCGGTGAGAATTTCCTGATAGCCGGTGATGGAGGTATTGAACACCACCTCGCCGACTGTGGTGCCGGTGGCACCGATCGAGTTGCCGATAAAGACCGTGCCGTCTGCGAGCGCCAGGATGGCGGGCGGGAAACTTCCCTTGAGAGACAAAAGCACTGGGTTCTCCGGATGGTTACGGTCGCCCGGCGCCTGCAGGCCACTCGCAAAGGAGGCCAGTGGCTGCTCTCAGATAGGTTGTTGCTTTGGGTGCGGTCGGGCGACGCTGTTGCGAGAAAAGCCCCCGATTATATCCGCTCCGGCTTGCCGATTCATGGCTGGGCCGCGGCGCAACATGCCCTTTATCGGTGTTCAGTCCCCCTCAAGGGCGCCTTTGTTTTTAGCGAGCGGCTGCGCTGGCGTGAAGGCAGATGGCAGCAGCGGCTGCCACGTTCAGCGACTCCTCGCCACCCGGTTGGGCGATGCGGATTCGCTGACTGGCCATGTCCTCGATCTGCGATGACACCCCCTGCCCTTCGTGCCCCAGCACCCAGGCACAGGGCCAGGGCAGCGCCGCACGGTGAAGGGGGTCGCCACCATGCACATGGGTGACTAACAATGGAACACGCAAGAGCGCCAGGTCCTTCGCGTCAAGTCCCTCAATCAGGCGCAGCCCAAAATGCGCTCCCATGGCGGCGCGCAATACCTTGGGAGACCACAGCGCAGCGCTCCCCTTGAGGGCGAGCACTTGCCGGAACCCAAACGCCGATGCACTGCGAAGAATGGAACCGACGTTGCCAGCGTCCTGCACGCGATCGAGCACCACGGTGCCCGCCTCCGGCTGCACAGAGGGCGCAGGCGGCAGCTCCATGACAAAACCCATACGCGCCGGCGATTCCAAAGCGCTGATATCGGCGAAAAGGCTGTCGGCCAGCACGGTGACTTTGGTCGCCAAAGCGCCCCACTCGGCGTGCGCCTGCGTCCAGAAGGATTCCGAAAACACTGCAAGCGACGGACGCACGCCCCTTTGCACTGCGGCGCGGCAAAGATGGTCTCCCTCCAGCCAGACGCGCCCCTGCTTGCGGTAGGCCGTGGTGTCCTGCGCGAGGCGGCGCAGATCCTTCACCAGCGGGTTGTCGCGCGAGTGGATGACAGTGACAGAAGGCGCAGTCATCCCGTCGTCTCTTGCCGGAGCAGCCGTTCGGCTACGGGCGCAAACGACCGGCGGTGGTGAATGCACGCACCATGCTCGCGCAGCGCCGCCATGTGCAGCGCGGTGCCATAGCCCTTGTGCCCGGCAAAGCCGTACTGCGGAAACTGCTCGTGAACCTGTTCGCACCAGCGGTCGCGGTGCACTTTGGCCAGGATGGACGCCGCCGAGATCGACGGCACGAGCGCATCACCCCTGACGATTGCCTCTGCAGGAATATCCAGGACAGGAATCCGGTTTCCGTCAACCAGAACCATCGCGGGCTTCAGACGCAAGCCCATCACCGCGCGGCGCATGGCCAGCATCGTGGCCTGCAGGATATTGAGCTGGTCGATTTCCTCGACCGACGCCTCGGCAATGCTGCAGCACAGCGCCTTGGCGCGGATTTCGTCGTAAAGCCTTTCGCGGCGCGCAGCCGTCAGCGCCTTGGAATCAGCCAGCCCGGAGATGGGTCGCAAGTCATCCAGGATCACGGCCGCAGCCACCACCGGCCCTGCCAGAGGGCCCCGGCCAGCCTCATCCACCCCACTCACAAGGCCGGGTGAATGCCAGGGCAGACTGGCCTGCTCAGGCCTGGGCAATGATTTTTTGGATCGCATCGGCTGCCAGTTGGGGGGTGTCGCGTTGCAGGCTGGCATGCAACGCAGCAAAGCGCTGTTCAAGCGCTGCTATTTTCTGCGGGTTGTGCCGCCGCGCATCGAGCCAGTCGATGCAGGCCCCCGCAAGCGCCTGCGGAGAGGCCGCGTCCTGGATCAGCTCAGGCACCACGAAGTCACGGCACAGGATGTTGGGAAGCCCCACCCAAGGCTGCAGCTGCTTGCGCCGCATCAACCACCAGCTGATCGGGTGCATTCGGTAGCCAATCACCATCGGGCGTTTGAACAGCGCGGCTTCCAGCGTGGCCGTACCGCTGGCGATCAAGGTGGCATCACAGGCGGCCAGCACAGTGTGCGATTGCCCAGAAACCACACGCACCACATCACCCAGCCCGGCGGCCACCGCAGCCTGCACGATGCGGTCATGCAGCGACGGGACGGCGGGTACTATTATTTTTATAGCATTCCGCGCTTGATGGACAAGCGTGGCAGCCTGGAAAAAGACTGGAGCGATGTACTGGATCTCTGACGACCGGCTTCCGGGCAGGATGGCCAACACCTCATCATCGTCGAGCAGTTCCAATTGCGCTCGGGCGGCGGCGCGATCCGGCGCCATGGGAATCACCGACGCGAGCGGATGGCCCACATAGGTGGCGGGAATACCGTGGCTGGCCAGCAGTTCAGGCTCAAACGGAAAGATGCACAGCACATGGTCGGCACTGCGGCGGATCTTCTCCACGCGCTCGGCACGCCAGGCCCAGATCGACGGGCAGACAAAGTGCACCGTCTTGATTCCAGCCGCGCGCAAGTCTGCCTCCAGCCCCAGGTTGAAGTCGGGCGCATCCACGCCGATGAAGACATCGGGGCGGTCGGTCAGCAGGCGGTTGCGAAGGCTCTTACGGATGCGCAAGAGCTCGCGCAAGCGCCGCAAGACTTCCATGCTGTAGCCATGCACTGCCAGACGGTCGCTGGGCCACCAGGCTTCGAAGCCGCGGCGCGCCATCTGCGGCCCACCGATACCGCGTGACCGAAGATCCGGCCAGGTTGCCCGCATTCCATCGAGCAGCAGGCCTGCCAGCAAGTCCCCCGACGCCTCGCCCGCCACCATGGCCACCTGAGGTGCAGCTTTCATGCACGACGCCTTCAGCGGGCAATGCCGCGCGTGGAGCTATCGAGAAACGCCTGTACCAGCGCAATGTCAGTGGCGGCCTCGGGATGGGCCGCCGGCAGTTCGGCAATGGCGGCCCGGGCGGCGTCGAGCGTGAGGCCCTGGCGATACAGCAAGCGGTGCATCTGCTTGATGCCGGCCACCCGCTCAGCCGAGAAGCCACGCCGGCGCAGCCCCTCCAGATTGAGTCCACGCACCGCCAGCGGGTTGCCATCCACCATCATGAATGGGGGCACGTCCTGCGAGATATGGCTGCCAAACCCGGCCATCACATGCGCGCCGATCTTCACAAACTGGTGCACCCCCGTGAGGCCGCCAATGATGGCCTGATCGTCCACGCGCACATGGCCCGCCAGCGTTGCATTGTTGGCCAGGATGGTCTGGTTGCCGACCACGCAGTCGTGCGCAATGTGCACATAGGCCATGATCCAGTTGTCGTCGCCGACCCTGGTCACCCCGCGATCCTGTGCCGTGCCCAGGTTGAAGGTACAAAATTCGCGGATGGTATTGCGGTTGCCGATGACGAGATGCGTCGGCTCCCCCGCGTACTTTTTGTCCTGCGGCGCAGCCCCCAGGGATGCGAACTGGAAAATCCGGTTGTCCGCGCCGATGGTTGTACGCCCTTCGATGACGCAGTGCGCACCCACTGTGGTGCCGGGCCCGATGACGACCTGCGGGCCGATCACCGCATAGGGCCCCACGACGACGGTCTCATCCAGCGAAGCGCCATGGGCCACAATGGCCGTCGGGTGGATGTTGCTCACGTTCAACCCGCCCTCAAACCATCAGGCGACATTGCGCATGGTGCACATGAGTTCGGCTTCGCAGGCAACCTCTTCGCCCACAGTGGCAACGCCCTTGAACTTCCAGATGCCACCGCGCACACGGTCAATGGTGATATTGAGCACAAGCTGGTCACCGGGTTCCACCGGGCGCTTGAACCGGGCGCCGTCGATACCCACGAAGTAGTAGATGTTGTTCTCGTCCGGAACCTGACCCATCGCATCGAATGCCAGCAGCCCAGCGGCCTGGGCCAGTGCTTCGAGGATCAACACCCCTGGCATCACAGGGCGACCAGGAAAATGCCCCATGAAATAAGGCTCGTTGAACGTCACGTTCTTGATCGCCTTGATGCAGGTGTTTCTCTCCAGCTCGATCACCCGGTCCACCAGCAAAAAGGGGTAACGGTGCGGCAGCTGCTTGAGAATTGCGTGGATATCCATCATCGAGTTGTTCTTCCGTTCATGCTGCCTTGAGCGCCCGCTCCAGCGACTTGATGCGCTCGCGCAGGCTGTGCAGTTGTTTTAATGTTGCCGCGTTCTTTTCCCAGCGCGCATTGTCGTCGATGGGGAACATGCCGGTGTACTGTCCAGGCGTCATCAGCGACCGCGTCACTACGGTGGCAGCCGAGATATGTACGTGGTCAGCAAGCTCCAGATGCCCCAAAACGATGGCACCCCCTCCCACGGTGCAATGCGCGCCAATGGTGGCACTGCCCGCAATGCCCACACAGCCCGCCATGGCGGAATGCTTGCCGATGCGCACGTTGTGGCCCACCTGGATCAGGTTGTCGAGCTTGACGCCGTCCTCGATCACGGTGTCCTGCAGTGCACCCCGGTCGATGCAGGTGTTGGCGCCGATTTCAACATCGTCGCCGATACGCACCGCACCGAGCTGCTCGATCTTGACCCACTGCCCGTTTTCGGGTGCGAAGCCAAAGCCGTCAGCCCCGATCACGACGCCAGCATGGACGATGCAGCGCGCGCCGATGCGGCAGTCTTCGCCTAACGTGACGCGTGACTTGAGAACCGTACCCGGCCCTACAACCGCCCCGCGCTCAATCACGCACAGCGGGCCGATGAGCGCAGTTGGATCGATCACGGCAGAGGGGTCGACCACCGCGCTGGCATGGATGCCAGGGAAGATTTGCACCGACATGTGCTGGCGCCACAGTTGCGTGGCCCGCGCGAAATACGCATAGGGGCTGTCGGTCACGATACACGGTCCGCGGGCCAAAGCAACGTCACGCATTGCGGGCGCCACAATGACACAGGCCGCCCGTGAGGCGGCCAGCTGCTGTTGGTAACGGGGGTTGCTCAGGAAGCTCAGCTCTCCTGGCCCCGCGTCCTCAAGTGGCGCGATGCGGGAGATGTCGGTATCACGCACGCCCCCACCTTCCAGCGAACCACCGAGCGCATCAACGATGTGCCCCAGCAGCAGGCTCACACACCACCCGCTGCGTATTGAGGCCGCTTACTTGCTACCCGCTGCATTCAGGGCCTTGATCACCTTGTCGGTGATGTCGTGCTTGGGATTGATGTACACGGCCTCCTGAAGGATCACGTCGTACTTCTCGGCCTCTGCCACCTGCTTGACGACCTTGTTGGCGCGTTCGAGCACGGCCGACAGTTCTTCGTTCTTGCGTGCGCTCAGGTCTTCCTGGAATTCACGGCGCTTGCGCTGGAAATCGCGGTCCTGGTCCACCAGTTGGCGCTGGCGCGTCGTGCGCTGGCTCTCTGCCATCGTGGGCGCTTCGCGCTCAAACTTTTCGCTGGCGGTCTTGAGCGTGTTGCCCATGTCCAGCAGTTCCTTCTCGCGGCGGGAGAACTCCTGCTCCAGCTTGGCCTGCGCCGCCTTGGCAGTGCTTGCCTCGCGGAAAATACGGTCCGTGTTCACAAAGCCGGCTTTGAATTCCTGTGCCTGTGCTGAAGCGGCCAGGGCCACCGTGCCCAGCAGCAAAGCCAAAGAGAAATGGCGGGAAAAAGATTTCATTAGAAAGAAGTTCCGATCTGGAATTGCAGTTTCTGGATTCTATCGCCGGCAAATTTGCGTACCGGCTGCGCAAACGCCAGACGCAAGGGGCCAAGCGGGGAAATCCAGCTCAAGCCCAGGCCTACCGACGCACGCATGTCGCTGAAGCTCACTTTGTCGTGCTCGCCGTACACATTACCCACATCGACGAACGTGAAGACACGAAGGGTTCGGTCATTGCCAGCCCCTGGGAACGGCGCGATCAATTCAGCATTCAGCGTGACCTTTTTCGGGCCGCCGATGGATGCCCCAGTCACATCACGCGGTCCCAGCGTGCCCTGATCAAAGCCACGCACCGAACCCAGCCCGCCTGAGTAGAAATTCTTGAATACCGGAAACGGCCGACCGTTCATACCCTTGCCCAGGCCCAGCTCTCCATTGAACGCCACTGTGAACCGCTTGTTCAGCGGAATGTATTGCTGGTACTGGTAGTTCGCGCGGACATAGCGCGCATCACCGGCCACAGACCATTCGGAGTTCAGGCGCTGATAACGGCCTGAATTGGGCGCCAGCGCGCTGTCGCGATCATCGCGCGACCAGCCGACCGTCAGGGGAATGGAGTTGCTGCTGTAGCCAAACTTATCGGCATAGGCCAGATAGGTAGCCGGGATATTCGTGCCTGGCTTGATCGTCGTTTGCTCCAAGCCGCCGCCGAAGAAGACGGTATCTGTTTCACTGAAGGGAACACCAAAGCGGATCGAAGCTCCCTTGGTCACCAGCTGGTAGTTGCCGCCCTGGTCTTCATAGGGCTTGTCGGTACGGTAATACACATCCACCGTACGGGAGATCCCTTCGGCGGTGAAATAGGGGTCGGTCGTGCTGAACACCAGCGTGCGTCGGTACTTGCTGGTGTTGACATCGATGCCCAGGTAATTGCCCGAGCCAAAGATGTTTTCCTGCTTGATGCCAAATGACAGCGATGCCTTTTCCGCAGTGGAAAAGCCGACGCCCAGCTGCAGCGAGCCGGTGGGCTTCTCGGCGACGTTCACGACCAGGTCCACCTGATCGGGCGAGCCGGGCACATCCTGCGTCTCCACATTCACTTCCGTGAAGAACCCAAGCCGATCCACACGGTCACGGGAGAGGCGGATCTTTTCGCCGTCATACCAGGAAGCCTCGTATTGGCGGAACTCGCGGCGGATGACTTCGTCTCGCGTGCGGTTATTGCCACTCACATTGATGCGCCGCACATAAGCGCGGCGCGCGGGCTCGGCCTGAAGCACCAGCACCACCCGGTTGGTTTCGCGGTCCACATCAGGCACGGCCTCAACGCGAGCAAATGCAAAACCGAATCGGGCGAAATACTCCGAAAACGCCTTGGTCGTCTCAGTCACCCGATCCGCGTTGTAGGGCTCGCCAGCGCGAATGGTGATCAGTGACTTGAACTCGTCTTCGCGCTCAAGGTAGTTGCCTTCGAGCTTGACGCCGGCCACCACAAACCGCTCGCCTTCGGACACGTTCACGGTGATCGAGATATCCCGCTTGTCCGGAGAAATGGCGACCTGGGTGGACTCCACACGGAACTCAAGAAAACCCCGCTGCAAATAATAGGAACGCAGCGTCTCGAGGTCGGCGTTGAGCTTGGTGCGGGAATAGCGATCAGACTTGGTGTACCAGCTAAGCCAGCCGCCGGTGTCCTGGTCAAACAGGCCTTTAAGCGTGGATTCACTGAATGCTTTGTTGCCCGTGATGCGCACCTCTTTGATGCGCGCGGGATCGCCCTCGACGACTGTGAACGTGAGATTCACCCGGTTACGCTCGATGGGCGTGACGGTGGTCACGACCTCGACGCCATAAAGGCTTTTGTTGATGTACTGGCGCTTGAGCTCCTGCTCGGCCCGGTCGGTCAAAGCCTTGTCGTAGGGTCGCCCCTCGGTCAGACCCACATCGCGCATGGCCTTCTTCAGTGCGTCTTTGTCAAACTCGCGGGCACCGACAAAGTCCACATCGGCGATCGTCGGGCGCTCCTCAACCACCACAACCAGCACATTACCACTGGCCTGAAGCCGGACGTCCTTGAACAGACCCAGCGCAAACAGTGCGCGGATCGCCGCAGCGCCCTTTTCGTCGTTGTAATCGTCACCGATCCGCAGCGGCATGGATGCGAACACCGTCCCCGGCTCCACGCGCTGCAGACCCTCGACCCGAATGTCCTGCACCTTGAAAGGCTCCAAAGCCCAGGCCGCATTGGCGGCAAAAACCATGGCTGCAACGGCTGATGCGGTACGCACGCCCAGGCGATTGATGTGTGTTTTCATGAATGAATCGGGAGCCGCCGTTGGGTTGCTATCGCGGCAAAAGGTTAGCCAAAAAGCCGGGTGACATCATTAAAGAGGGCGATGGACATCATGAGCATCAGCACGGCAACGCCACCGCGCTGCAAGCGCTCCAGCCATACATCCGACACGCCCTTGCCGGTCACACCTTCCCAAAGATAATACATCAGGTGCCCCCCATCCAAGACGGGCACAGGCAGCAGGTTCAGCACCCCCAGGCTCACACTGATGAGGGCCAGAAACACCAGGTACTGCGAGATGCCCATGCTGGCCGATCGTCCGGCATAGTCAGCGATGGTCAGCGGCCCGCTGATGTTCTTGAGCGAGGCTTCCCCGATCACGATGCGGCCCATCATGCGCAGGGTCAGGATGGAAACGTCCCATGTTTTCACGACGCCCACCCACGCGCCCTCCAGAAAGCCGTACTCCACGTTAACGAACTCGGGGGGCGCACCCACATAGGCGCCAATGCGTCCAACCGTTGCCCCCTGGTCGGTCTTTGCATCGGGTGTGACGTCGATCGTCAGCATGCTGCCGCCGCGCTCAATGCGCCAGGGTTGGGTCAAGGACGCACCTTCCTTGACCGACTGGCGGATCAGATCGCGCAGCTGCTGCCCGTCCACCACGTCGGTCGAGCCGACGTTGAGCACCAAATCGCCCGCGCGCAGACCGGCACGCGCAGCCGCACCATCGGGCACCAACTCGCCGATCACTGGTCGTGTCCAGGGCCCGACGACGCCGATCTTGCGAAAAAGCTGTGCGTCCGCCTCCCGGGCGTCGATGGCCGACATGTCCAGAACGACTTCGCGCGATGCAGACGCACCCTGTGGACGGATTTCAAGGCGCGCCCGGTCACCCTCCAGGGCACTTCGGGTCAACAACCAGCGCAGGTCTTCGAAAGAGCGCACATCTTCCAACTCGTCTGCGCCCAGCGCTGCGCGTTCGACCAGCTCGCCACCGCGCAAACCCGCGTTGTAAGCCACAGAACCCGCCACGGGACTGGCCAGCACCGCCTTGGGCTCCTGCACACCGTTCCAGTTCACCAACGAGTACAGCAGCACGGCGAGCAGCAGGTTGGCCAACGGCCCCGCGGCCACGATGACGGCGCGCGATCTCAGTGGCTGGGTGTTGAACGCGAGATGGCGCTCGTGCGGATCCACAGGAGCCTCGCGCTCGTCGAGCATGCGCACATAGCCGCCCAGCGGAAACGCGCCAATCACAAATTCGGTGGGCGACCCTTTGGGTTGCCAGCTCAACAGCGGACGGCCAAACCCCACAGAAAATCGCAGTACCTTGACCCCGCAGGCCACTGCGGCGCGATAGTGGCCATATTCATGGACGGCAATGAGCAGGCCGAGGGCAACGACAAAGGCAGCGATGGTCAGGAGCATGGAAGAGATATCCGCGTTCGGTGGACTCAGGCTGCCAAATGGTCTGCGGCGCGCTCTGCAGCAGTGCGGGCCAGCGCATCCAGATGGAGCAGCGACTCGATCGAATCGGGTTTGGAGGGCGATACCGCATCCAAAGTTGCAAGGTTGACGGCATGAATATGATCAAACCGCAACTTGCCCGCCAAAAACGCGCCCACGGCGACCTCGTTGGCCGCATTGAGCACGGCCGTGGTGCCCTCAGCCGACTTCAGCGCCTGCCAGGAAAGATGCAACCCGGGGAAGCGAGCGGCATCGGCTTGTTCGAACGCCAGCGCTCCAAGGCTTGCGAAGTCCAAACGGGTTGCGCCGCTCTCGATGCGCTCGGGCCACGCCAGGCCGCACGCAATAGGCACCCGCATGTCCGGCGTGCCCAACTGGGCCAGGATGGATGCATCCTTGAACTGCACCATCGAGTGGATGATCTGCTGCGGGTGGATGACCACCTTGATCTGGTCCGGGTGCAGGTCAAACAGCCAGCGCGCCTCAATCACTTCCAGCGCCTTGTTCATCATGGTGGCCGAGTCCACCGAGATCTTGCGACCCATGGAGAAATTGGGGTGGGCGCACGCCTGCTCGGGCGTGATGGCCGACAGGGTGGCAGGATCACGCTGCCGAAAAGGCCCGCCCGACGCCGTCAGCAGGATGCTGTCCACCCGCGCCGCCCAGGTCGATGCATCCTCCGGCAGGCACTGAAAAATCGCCGAATGCTCGCTGTCGATCGGCAGCAGCGTCGCTGCGCCGTCGCGCACCGCCTGCATGAACAGAGCGCCACCCACCACCAGCGCCTCTTTATTGGCCAGCAGGAGGCGCTTGCCAGCGCGCGCAGCCGCCAGACAGGGCGCAAGCCCCGCAGCGCCGACAATCGCCGCCATCACCGCATCGACCTCGTCGTGAGATGCTATTATTTCGAGAGCATCAGGCGATTGCAGGACGCGCGTAGGAAGGGAATTAGACTTGATTTTTTCTGCCAGCAGCGCCGCATGCGGTGCACTGGCCATCACCGCAAAGCGCGGGCGAAACTGCGCGCACTGCGCCAGCAACAGGTCCACCTGGGTTGCGGCGCTCAGGGCAAATACCTCAAACCGCCCGGGGTGGCGCGAGACCACATCCAGGGTGCTGGCGCCGATCGATCCTGTCGATCCCAAAACGGTCAATCGTGTCTTGTTCATAGCTGGGTTGTCAGACTGGTGAGCATCATGGCGAGCGGCAGCGTTGGAAGCAAGGCATCCACGCGGTCCAGCACTCCGCCGTGCCCCGGCAGCAGCGCGCTGCTGTC
The DNA here is from genome assembly GCF_046341535.1 of Acidovorax sp. Taxonomy (GTDB): domain Bacteria; phylum Pseudomonadota; class Gammaproteobacteria; order Burkholderiales; family Burkholderiaceae_C; genus Acidovorax. The sequence continues at coordinate 60,727 of NZ_JBKDRI010000137.1, forward strand.
CTTGACACCCACGCTGCGCTTGATCAGGGATTCAACGAGATCACCGCATACGCTCATGGCAACCATGAAAAGTACGGCCACCACCAGCAGCCACCAGCCCTGCTGAGCCAGTCTGGTGTAGAAACTGCCCACCGCCGCATGCCAGTGTGCATCGGTAGCCACCCAGGCAAAGGCGAGCACCATCACACCGGCCAGGCCACCCCAGACGCCCTCCCAGCTTTTGCCGGGGCTGATGGACGGAGCCAGTTTGGTTTTGGTAAAGCGCAGGCCAAAGGCGCGACCCGCAAAGTACGCAACGATGTCGGCAACCCACACGAGCACGAGCACCGAGAGCAAAAAGTTGATGCCGATCTTGCGGGCCTGCACCGCTGCCAGCCACGCCAGCCAGAGCGCCAGCACACCCGCCACCAGCCTCATCAGCGACGGAATGCGCGCCCATCCGGGCACACCCGCGCGCAGCAGCCAGCCCGTGGCCAGCACCCACAGGCCGCCGCCTGCAGTCCACAAAGCGGCAAGGGGGCGATCGGTCCAGCCCAGCCACCATGACCCCGCGCACAGCGCAACGCAAGTGGCGCCCACGGCCACCGAACCTGCCTGGCCGAAACCGCTCAAGCGCCCCCACTCCCAGGCCGCTGCGGCCATGAGCACCAGGACGACGACCATGAACGGCGTGGGCAACGCATAAAAAAGCGCAGGCAGCAGGATGGCCAGCAAGACGATGGCAGTGATGACGCGCTGTGCAAGCATGACGGGGCCTTTCAACCCGGCACCGTAGCGGGATGCGCGGACGGGAGCTGTTCGGATGTTTTGCCAAAGCGGCGCTCGCGGCTCGCATACGCCGCGATGGCCTCGTCCAGCGCCGCCTCATCAAAGTCAGGCCACAGGCGGTCGCTGAAAAACAGCTCGGAGTATGCGGCCTGCCACAACAGGAAGTTGCTGATACGCATCTCGCCGCCCGTGCGGATGACCAGGTCCGGATCAGGCACATGGGCCAGGCCCAGCGAGGCGTGCAGGCTGGATTCGGTGATGGGCTCACCGCGCGCCGCAAGGGCAGCGGCCGCCTGTGCGATGTCCCAGCGGCCGCCGTAGTTGAAACAGACATTCAGCACCAGCCGCGTGTTGTCGGCCGTGGCAACCTCGGCCTGGGCAAGCCCATCGATCACCTTGGCCGACAGCCCGGCCCGTTCACCCACAAAATGCACGCGCACGCCATCCTTGCGCAACTGGGGCACCTCGCGCGTCAGCGCCATGGCCAGCAATTCCATCAGGCCCGAAACTTCGTCGGCAGGGCGATTCCAGTTCTCGGACGAAAAGGCAAACACGGTAAGCACGGAAACTCCGCGCTGCACGCAGGCACGCACACACCGGCGCAGCGAATCCACCCCTTGCTTGTGGCCCGCCAGGCGGGGCAAAAATCGACGCGTGGCCCAGCGGCCATTGCCATCCATGACGATGGCAATGTGGTGTGGCACCACCGGAAAACTAGGCATGTTTGGCGATCAGCATCCGCGTCAGGACGCTCAGACCGCCATGATTTCCTGCTCTTTGGCCGCCACCAGCGCATCCACCTCGGCAATGTGCCGGTCGGTGAATTTCTGCACTTCGGCTTCGGCGCGCTTTTGGTCGTCTTCCGAGGCCAGCTTGTCCTTGACCAGCTTCTTGATCGATTCGTTGGCGTCGCGCCGCAAATTGCGAATCGCGATCTTGGCGCTCTCGCCTTCATTGCGGGCCAGCTTGGTCATTTCCTTGCGGCGCTCTTCGCTCATGGGCGGCATGGGCACGCGGATCAGGTCGCCCATGGAGGCAGGGTTCAGGCCCAGGTCGCTTTCGCGGATGGCCTTTTCAATTTTGGCGCCCATGCCCTTTTCCCAGGGTTGCACGCTGATGGTGCGCGAATCGATCAGGGCCACATTCGCCACCTGACTCAGCGGCACAAGCGATCCGTAGTACTCGACCTGAACGGTATCGAGCAGGGAGGGGTTGGCCCGGCCGGTTCGGATCTTTTGCAGGTTGTTCTTGAACGCGGTGATGGACTGGTCCATCTTCGTTTCAGCAGTTTTCTTGATATCGGCAATCGTCATGTTTTCTCCTCGTGGGTGAATGGCCTGCCCTGGCGAGGCGGCTTCATGGCATGGTCGGCATCAGGCGTAAACCAGCGTTCCCTCGTCCTCGCCCATCACCACGCGCTTGAGCGCACCGTGCTTGATGATCGAAAACACTTTGACCGGCAGCTTCTGGTCACGGCACAGGGCAAACGCGGTGGCGTCCATGATGCCCAGGTTGCGCGACATCGCCTCATCAAAGCTCAGCTTGGTGTAGCGCGTGGCTGTGGGGTCGGTTTGGGGGTCGGCCGTGTAAACCCCATCCACTTTGGTGGCCTTGAGCACCAGCGCGGCGCCGATCTCGGCACCGCGCAAGGCTGCAGCGGTGTCGGTGGTAAAGAATGGGTTGCCCGTACCGGCGGCAAAGACGACCACCTTGCCTTCTTCGAGATACTGCAGCGCCTTGGGGCGCACATAAGGCTCAACCACCTGCTCAATGGCAATGGCCGACATCACGCGGGCCACCAGGCCCTGCTTGTCCATGGCATCGGCCAGGGCCAACGCGTTCATCACGGTGGCCAGCATGCCCATGTAGTCGGCAGTCGCACGGTCCATGCCGACCGAGCCGCCAGCCACGCCGCGAAAAATATTGCCTCCGCCAATGACGATCGCCACCTGGACGCCCAGGCGGGTCACCTCGGCGATTTCCTCGACCATGCGCACGATGGTCGCGCGGTTGATGCCAAAAGAATCGTCGCCCATCAACGCCTCACCAGACAGCTTGAGCAGGATGCGCTTGTGGGCTGGTACGGCAGTCGACATGGGCGATTTCTCCAAAGTGTGGCTCGGTCAGGGGGGGAGGTAAAAATCAGGCAGCGGCCTTGGCGGCAGCCACCTGGGCTGCCACTTCGGCGGCAAAGTCGTCCACCTTTTTCTCGATGCCTTCGCCAACCACGTACAGGGTAAAGCCCTTGACATTGGTGCTGGCGGCCTTGAGCATCTGGGCTACGGTCTGCTTGCCGTCGGCGGCCTTCACGAAGACCTGGTCGGCCAGCGAGACTTCCTTGAGGTATTTCTGCACCGCTCCGTCGATGCGCTTGGCCGTGATGTCGGCGCTTTGCGCGGGCTTGCCAGCGGCCACGAGCTCCTTGTTGGCTTCGTCGGCCTTGCCCTCAGCCACCGAGCGCTCTTTGGCGATCAGGTCGGCGGGCACGTCGGCGCTGGTCAGGGCTACGGGCTTCATGGCTGCCACATGCATGGCGACGTCCTTCGCAGCCACGGCATCGCCGTCGAACTCGACGACCACGCCAATGCGCGAGCCGTGCAGGTAGGCAGCCAGGTTGGAGCCGCTGAAGCGCTTGAAGCGGCGGAACGACATGTTCTCGCCGATCTTGCCGATCAGGCCCTTGCGCACGTCTTCCAGGGTGGGGCCAAAGCCGTCCTGCTCGTAGGCCAGTGCGCCAAGGGCTTCCACGGTGGCCGGGTTGTGCAGGGCCACCAACTTGGCTGCGGCATTGGCCATGGCGATGAAGCTGTCGTTCTTGGAGACGAAGTCGGTTTCGCTGTTGACTTCGACCAGCGCGCCGGTCGTGCCGTCGATGTAGTTGGCAACCACGCCTTCAGCGGTGACGCGCGAGGCGGCCTTGCCGGCCTTGGTGCCGAGCTTGACGCGCAGCAGCTCCTCAGCCTTGGCCATGTCGCCGTCGGCTTCCGTCAGGGCCTTCTTGCATTCCATCATGGGAGCGTCGGTCTTGCCGCGCAGTTCAGCAACCATGCTTGCGGTAATTGCAGCCATTTTTATTCCTTCAGTAATCAATTCAGTGGGTTCAGATTCATTCGGGCTAAAAAAAAGGGGGCTCACCAGGGGCCCCGCTTTGATTCGCGACGGATCGCGCAGCCGGGCTATCAGGCAGCGGCTTCTTGCACTTCCACGAATTCGTCGGTGCTTTCAGCGGTGGCGGCTTTCACGGTTTCGTTCACGGCGTTGGCACGGCCGTCGATGATCGCATCAGCGATGCCGCGGGCGTACAGCGTGACGGCCTTTGCCGAGTCATCGTTGCCGGGGATCACGTAGTCGATGCCTTCGGGGGAGTGGTTGGTGTCCACCACGCCGATCAGCGGAATGCCCAGCTTCTTGGCTTCAGCCACGGCGATCTTGTGGAAGCCCACATCGATGATGAAGATCGCGTCAGGCAGTGCAGCCATGTCCTGGATACCGCCGATGTCCTTTTCCAGCTTTTCGATCTCGCGGGAGAACGTCAGCTGCTCTTTTTTGCTCAGGCTATCCAGGCCAGCTTCCTGCTGGGCCTTCATATCCTTGAGGCGCTTGATCGAGGTCTTGACCGTCTTGAAGTTGGTCAGCATGCCGCCGAGCCAGCGCTGATCCACAAAAGGCACGCCAGCGCGCTGCGCTTCAGTGGCCAGGATTTCGCGGGCCTGGCGCTTGGTGCCGACCATCAGGATGGTGCCGCGGTTGGCCGCAAGCTGCTTGACGAACTTTTGGGCTTCCTGGAACAGAGGCAGCGACTTTTCCAGGTTGATGATGTGGATCTTGTTGCGGTGACCGAAGATGTACGGGGCCATCTTGGGGTTCCAGAAGCGGGTTTGGTGGCCAAAGTGCACACCGGCTTCCAGCATTTCGCGCATGGTGACGGACATAGAAAATACTCCAAAGGTTGGGTCTAAAATCCAGCCCCATTACTTGCGCACCGGGATGATTCACCCAGGGCGCAACACCTTGACGGGACTGGTTTGCGATTGCCTTGCCACGATCGCGGCATCAAGCCGCAGCGGTACCGAACGCCACACAAAGCGGCCGGTTGCCACCATGATCAAATGGACCGTTTCCACGGGTGCAAACGCACCCAGCAAAGCCCGAAGATTATAGCACACCCATGCTTTCCGACCTGACTGCCACCCGCGACCGCCTGCACGCCGGGGCCACCGCCGCCAGCGCCGAAATGGAGCGCTGCATCGCGGCGGCGCAGGCCCCATCCAACACCGGCAGCTTCGTTCGCGCGCTGTTTGATTCGGCCCGGGTCGAGTCTGCGCAACCCGACATGGCTCAGCGGCCGCTTGCAGGCCTGGCGGTTTCGGTCAAGGACCTGTTTGACATAGCCGGCCAGCCCACGCCCGCGGGCTCGACGGTGCTGGCCGACGCCCCCGCAGCCGCGGCCGACAGCCCGGCCGTGGCGCGACTGAAGGCGGCGGGTGCGGCCATCATTGGTCGAACCAACATGGTGGAGTTTGCTTTTTCGGGGGTGGGCGTGAACCCGCATTACGGCACCCCGTCGGCCTGGGATGCCCGCACCGGTGCACTGCCCGGCCCTGCCCGCGTCCCAGGTGGCTCATCGTCGGGCGCAGCGGTCTCGGTGGCCACGGGGGCGGCGTTCGTGGGTCTGGGGTCCGACACCGGCGGCTCCATCCGCATCCCCGCCGCCCTCAACGGCGTCGTGGGCTTCAAGAGCACGGCGCGGCTGGTGCCCACGCAAGGCACGGTGCCGCTGTCCACCACGCTCGACACGGCCTGCGCCATCACCCGCAGCGTGCGCGATGCCGTGGTGGTGCACGAAATCCTGGCCGCCAGGCGGGTGACGCGCAGCCCAGCGCCGCTGGATTTGTACCGGCTGGCAGTGCCCGGGCATGTTTTCCTGGACGGTCTGGACTCCACGGTGGCTCGGGCCTTTGCGCGTGCGCTCGACGCGTTGCGCGCAGCCGGAGCCCGCATCGACATGATCGACCTGCCCGCAACCGCGCGCCAACCCGCTTACGGGTTTTCGGCCCCCGAGGCGTTCGCCTGGCACCGCGAACTGCTGGCGCGCAGCGCCAGCCAGTACGACCCGCGCGTGCGCGCCCGCATCGAAAAAGGCAGTGCCATGATGGCCTGGGAGTACCTTGATCTCATGCGTGAACGGCAGGCGTGGATAGGCACCATGCACGACTCCATCGACGGCTACGACGCCATGCTGTTACCGACGGTGCCGATCGTTGCGCCACCCATCGCCGACGTGGCACCGGCAGACGGCCGCGACCCGAATCAGGACGCAGCCCGCGATGCGGAGTTCTTCCGCGTCAACGCCCTGCTGCTGCGCAACACCAGCGCTGTCAATCTGCTGGACGGCTGCGCGCTTTCGCTGCCCTGCCACGTGCCGGGCGAGCTGCCGGTGGGCTTGATGGTGTGGCACGGCGCGCTGCGCGACGACGCCGTGCTGAACATCGGCCTGCACATCGAACAAATACTACAAAAATGATAGCCGCATTGCCTTTACCATCAAGCGTAACCAGCCTAAAACTCTTTTAACCTAAAAACGGCAGTTGGATGCATTTGCCAGCGCTGCTTTTGGGGCGCCAGGCAAGGCGCGACGACGCGGCAGGCTCGTGCCTGCGAGGAGGAGCAACACCGCATGGCGCTCCAAAAGCGGTGCTGGCAAGTGCATAGCACTGTCACCCCAAAAGTGAGGCTGCGAAAACAACGCAAGGCCCGAGTCCACGCGGTGTGCGGCAAGATTACAGGCGGTCAACTGCCGTTTTTAGGTTTAATTCATGAAGATTGCCATCGTGGGTGCGGGCATTGCCGGCATGACCACCGCGTACGAACTGGCCAGGGATGGCCACGACATCACGGTTTTTGAACAGCGCAGCGCCGTGGCCGAAGAGGCCAGCTTTGCCACCGGCAGTCTGCTGGCCCCGCTGCTGCCCAGCGCCTGGGCGCTGCCGGGCTTTGGGCAGCCGCTGCGCCTGTGGGGCGCTGATGCCACCTTGCGCATGAAGGGCGGGCTGAGCGTGGCCCACCTGGCGTGGCTGCGGCGGTGGCGCCAGACTGCGCTCCGCAAGAAGGCCCCCGCCATGGCGCTGGAGGCGCTGGCCCGCTACAGCCAGACCCGGCTGGAGGCAATGGCCGCACGGCACGAGCTGGATTTCGAGGCCGTCAAGGGGCGCCTGCTGCTGCTGCGCAACGAGGCCGAGCTTGCCGCCATCGAGCCTGCGCTGCAGATCCTTCGGGACACCGGTCATGCGGTGCACCAGATCACGCCCGAGGCCGCGCGCAAGCTCGAGCCTGGCCTGCACTCCGAGACCCCGCTGGCTGCCGCGCTGCACATTCCTGGGGCCAGCGCGGGCAATTGCCGCCTGTTCGCCCACATGCTGCGCCAGGCCATCCAGGGCTTGGGTGTCACGTTCGAGCTCAACGCCACCGTCGAACGCATCAGCAGCAACCCTGTGGCGATCACGGTGCGGGGCGACACCCAAGCCCGGCACTTTGATGCGGTCGTGCTGTGCACCGGGTCAGCCCCGGCGGCCCTGATGTCTCCGCTGGGCCTGGTGTTGCCGCTGGTCGCCTTACACGGCTACACGGTGAGCGCACCACTGCGCGAAGCCACCCACGCCCCCGTGGCCAGCGTGACCGATGTGGCACAGCACATCAACATCACCCGGCTGGGGCAGCGGGTGCGCGTTGCGGGTGGCGCCGAACTGGCCGGGCCGGGTGCAGCGCACCATGCCCCCACCCTGCAGCGGTTGTACAGCGCAGTCAACGAATGGTTTCCAGGCGGTGTGCAGTTGTCTGCCGGAGTGCAGATCTGGCGCGGCGCGCGGTGGATGACACCCGATGGAGCGCCGGTGATCGGTGCCAGCGGCATCCCTGGCATATGGCTCAACCTGGCGCACGGCAGCCATGGATGGGCCCTGGCATGCGGCAGCGCACGCGCCACAGCCGACCTGATCGCTCAGCGCGCCCCCGAGGTGTCGCTGGAAGGCTTGGGGATGCGCAGGTTCTGACGCACGGGCACGCCCCTGGCGCAAGGACACCGGGGCGACACCGACGCAACACCCAGGTCGTGCCCCGCAACGCGACAGCCCGGCGCACAATGTGATGCAGGGCCTGACCACACCGGCCGGTCCCTTCGCAGCGCCCTGCCTCCAACGCCCCTGCCCTCCCACGCCGCCGCCATGCACCCCATCCACCCCGATCAGGTTTATCCGCTGTACGGCAGCGCCTCCACCCGAGCGATGGAGAACGCTGCTTCCGCTGACCTGCCCGCCCATGCACTGATGCAGCGGGCCGGCCTTGCCGTGGCGCGGCTGGCGATGGCCCTGGCACCACACGCGCGCACCGTCTGGATTGCGTGTGGCCCCGGCAATAACGGCGGTGACGGGCTGGAGGCCGCCATGCATCTGCGCCAGCAGGGCCGCCGCGTGCTGGTCACCTGGCTGGGGCAGCCAGATTCCGCGCCCGTAGACGCACGGGCCTCGTGGCAGCGCGTGCAGGACGCGGGCGTCGAGTGGACCGACGGCCCGCCGCCAACGCTCACGCGCGATGACCTGTGCATCGATGCGCTGCTGGGCATCGGCGTATCGTCCCGTCGGCACCTGCCACAGCGCCCCCCCGATGGCCGCATGCTGCAGTGCCTTCAGGCCTTGCAGACGCTTCAGGCGCACGGCACACCCTTGCTGGCCGTGGATGTGCCCAGCGGCCTGGATGCCGGGACCGGCCAGTTCACGCCGGGTTTCGAACCCGTGGCAGCGCCGCCAGGCAGCCATGGGGCGCCCCGCTACACCCTCAGCCTGCTCACGCTCAAACCCGGTCTGTTCACTGCCAGCGGGCGCGACGCCGCCGGGCAGGTGTGGTTTGACAACCTGGGCATGCCCCTTGCGCCCACGGGGCCTGCGCTGCCGGATGCATGGCTCAGCGGCCCACCGCCGTCGGCTGCGCGCGTCCATGCCAGCCACAAGGGCAGCTACGGTGATGTGGCGGTGGTGGGTGGCGAAGGCCTGGCCGCACGCGGCATGGGCATGACGGGCGCTGCGCTGCTGGCTGCATCAGCCGCCCTGCACAGCGGCGCGGGGCGGGTTCTGGTGGCGCTGCTCGACGACGGCCACCTGCAGCTAGACCCGCAGCAGCCCGAGCTGATGCTGCGCCGCTTCGACGCTCTGGCGCTGGAAGAACTGACGTTGGTCTGCGGATGCGGCGGCGGGCTCGCGGTAGGCCCGGTGCTGCCAGCCGTCCTGGCCCGGGCTGCGCGCCTGGTGCTTGACGCCGATGCGCTCAACGCCATCGCCGCCCGGGCCGATCTGGGCGCGCTGGTAGTGGCGCGCAGCCAGCAAGGGCAGCCCACGGTGCTGACACCGCATCCTCTGGAGGCAGCGCGCCTGCTGGGCCTGACCAGCGCAGACATCCAGGCCGACCGGCTGGGTGCTGCACGGCGGCTGGCGCAGCAGTTTCAATGCGTGGTCATGCTCAAGGGTTCGGGCACGGTCATCGCGGCCCCAGACGCCGTGCCCGCCATCAATCCCACTGGCAACCCCAAACTGGCGACCGCAGGCACAGGAGACGTGCTGGCGGGCATGGTCGGAGCCCGCCTGGCATCAGGCGACAGCGCCATGCTGGCCGCCTGCCATGCCGCCTACCTGCACGGCCAGACCGCTGACACCTGGCCAGCAGGCACAGCGCTCACGGCCAGCGCGCTGGCACGCCGCGTGAGCCCCTGAGCCCCTGAAGCGCCAGGGCGCGCGTCTGACGGCGGCGACATCGGGGCCCTGCCACCGCTGCTGACCCCAGAATCATTGATAAAGATAGCCTGTTACGCGCGCCAGTGCTCATTCATAGCTACTTTTTTGATAGCATTTGGCACGCGGGCAGTCTGTGCCTGCGCTGGCGGGCGTCAGCCCCTGCGGGGCTTGCGCGCCTTGCCTTTGCTGGACTTGCCCGCGGCCGCCTTCTTGACCGAAGCCTTGAGCGACTGGATGGGCGAGCGCGCAGCACGCTCGCGCGAGAGCCCCGCCTGTTCGGTGGCCGATGGGGCCAGCCCCTTGCCGGACTTGCGCCCACCAGCGCGGCTGCCCGCTTGGCGGGCGCCACCACCAGCACCCTCGGCAGCCACTCCCTTGTCCTTGAGCGCGCGGCCCAGCAGCTCTTCACCCTCCCGCACCAGGCGGAAGTCGATCTTGCGGCCATCCAGATCCACCCGGCTGACCTGCACCCGCACCCGCGCGCCAATCGCGTACCGGATGCCCGTGCGCTCGCCGCGCAGCTCCTGGCGCGCCTCGTCAAACTTGAAGTATTCACCGCCCAGCTCGGTGATATGCACCAGCCCCTCCACGTACATCGCGTCCAGCGTCACAAAGATGCCGAAGCTGGTGGCCGCACTGACCACGCCGCTGAATTCTTCGCCCAGATGCTCGCGCATGTACTTGCACTTGAGCCAGGCTTCCACATCGCGGCTGGCCTCGTCGGCGCGGCGTTCATTGGCGCTGCAATGCAGCCCGGCGGCCTCCCAGGCCAGGGTATCGCGGCTCGGTGCTTTCACATCCTTGCGTGGCTTGGCACCCGGAGTTGCTGCGCGAGCAGCCAAGCGCTTGGCCAGCTTGGCATGCGCCTCGCCCGGTGTGGGCAAAGACGGCAGCCGATACTGCGTCTTGCCCAGGATGGCCTTGATGACCCGGTGCACCAGCAGATCGGGGTAACGCCGAATCGGGCTGGTGAAATGGGTGTAAGCCTCAAACGCCAGGCCAAAGTGGCCGCTGTTGACGGGTGTGTAAATGGCCTGCTGCATGGAGCGCAGCAGCATGGTGTGGATCTGCTGCGCGTCGGGCCGCTCTTTGGTGGCCTCGGCAATGGCCTGGAACTCGGCGGGCTTGGGATCATCACCAATCGTCATGCCCACGGCCATGGCCTTGAGGTAGTTGCGCAGGATTTCCTGCTTTTCGGGCGTGGGGCCTTCGTGCACGCGAAACAGCCCGGGCTGACCACCCTGCGCAATAAAGTCGGCACTGCACACGTTGGCGGCCAGCATGGCCTCTTCGATGAGCTTGTGCGCATCGTTGCGGGTGCGCGGCACAATTTTTTCAATGCGCCCGTTTTCGTCGCACACGATCTGCGTCTCGGTGGTTTCAAAATCCACCGCGCCACGCGACTGGCGGGCCACCAGCAGGGCTCGGTACACATCGTGCAGGTGCAACAGGTCTTTCACCCGCGCCTTGCGCTTGCTGGCCTCGGGGCCGCGCGTGTTGGCCAAAATGGCTGCCACCTCGGTGTACGTAAAGCGCGCATGGCTGAACATGACCGCCGGATAAAACTGGTAGGCATGCACCTCGCCCTTGGCGGTGATCAGCATGTCGCAGACCATGCACAGGCGTTCTACCTCGGGGTTGAGCGAACACAGGCCGTTGCTCAGCTTTTCCGGCAGCATCGGGATCACGCGGCGCGGAAAATACACGCTGGTGGCGCGGTCATAGGCATCGATGTCGATGGCGCTGCCGGTCTCCACATAGTGGCTCACATCAGCAATCGCCACCAACAGCCGCCAGCCCTTGCCGCGGCCCACCTTGGCGGGCTCGCAGTACACCGCATCGTCAAAGTCACGCGCATCCTCGCCATCGATGGTGACCAGGGGCACGTCGGTGAGATCCACGCGGCGCTTCTTGTCCTGCGCCCGCACCTTGTCCGGAAGTTCCTTGGCTTGCGCCAGGCAGTCGGCAGAAAACTCGTGGGGCACGCCGTACTTGCGCACAGCGATCTCGATCTCCATGCCTGGGTCATCCACCTCGCCCAGCACTTCAGTGATGCGGCCCACGGGCTGGCCAAACAGCGCGGGCGGCTCGGTCAGTTCCACCACCACCACCTGCCCGGGCTTGGCGGCACCCGTGGCCCCTCTGGGGATCAGCACGTCCTGCCCATAGCGCTTGTCTTCTGGCGCCACCAGCCATACGCCGCTTTCCTGCAGCAAACGCCCGATGATGGGCTGCGGCGGTCGCTCAATGATCTCGACCACGCGGCCCTCGGGTCGCCCACGGCGGTCCTGGCGCACGATGCGCACGCGCACGCGGTCCTTGTGCAGCACCGCGCGCATCTCGTTGGGGGGAATGTAAATGTCGCCTTCGCCGTCGTCGCGAATGATGAAACCGTGTCCATCACGGTGCCCCTGTACGCTGCCTTCAATCTCCTGAGACAGGTGCGCAGAGGGCTGCGCGTCGAGGGTCGTTTTTTTGTTATACAATCTTAGTCTTTCCTGAAATGCCCAGGTGGCGGAATTGGTAGACGCACTAGTTTCAGGTACTAGCGAGTAACATCGTGGAGGTTCGAGTCCTCTCCTGGGCACCAAGTTTAACGAGAACCCACTGCGGTTTTCACAAATTTCCAAGCCGCTGTCTTTTGTCAGCGGCTTTTTTGTTTGCGGACATCCTGGATCCGTGACCTGATGGTCGATATTTTGCTGATTCTCCATTGAAATCAACGACTTGGATGCTATGTGACGTTTCACCCAGCAGGTGAAGCGACCATGACCGACTTTGTAATCAAACAATTGCCCTACGACTTGAGCAACCAGGCCGGTCTGGCCCTGATTGGCAAGCATCTCAAGCGCATCAACAT
>NZ_JBKDRI010000138.1:0-17861 GCF_046341535.1 Acidovorax sp.
ATATCCCGGTTCTTCCTTCAGCACGGAAAGGGGTTGCCACTGTGCAGCCAGGGTTCTACGGGCTCAGCCGGAACGGTTTTTTGGAGGGGGGCGCCCCGGATCGTCAATCAGCTCCCCAACCGGGGGGGAGTGGGGTGTGGGCTGTTCAGCGGGGTTTCGCCGGGCGCCGCCCGAACGGTGGAGGGATAGCGCCCTGGCTTCGACAGGCTCAGCCCGAACTGTTTTTTTGGAGGGGGTTGCGCCCAGGCTTCGACAAGCTCAGCCCGAGCGGTTTTTTGGAGGGGCGCGCCTTGGCTTCGACAGGCTCAGCCCGAACGGGTGGGGTAGAGCGCAGCGACGACCCGTGTGGCTGTTGGGCGCCCCACCCCCTTCTGGCTGCGCCTGCGCCGGGGCAGTTGCGGGGTGGCACGCGCCTCGCAGCGCGCGTGCTTCGTGATCTGACTGGCCGCGGCTGTTTGAGCGGAGCGGGCCAGCGCGCAGCGAGTTCCGCGGCGCACCCCGCAACCGACCCGGTGCAGGTGTGCCCCTTCGTATCGCGAAGGGGTCGCAGACGGGGGGTCGCCTTGCTTTGGGGTACTTTTCTTTGGCGAAGCAAAGAAAAGTGCCTCGCCCGCCGGGGCGACATCCCGGCTCCTGCACTCAACCAGGGCACGCGGTCGCCACTGTCCAGCAGGGCTTCGACAAGCTCAGCCCGAACGGTTTGGGGGGTGGCGCCATGGCTTCGGCGGGCCCAGCCTGAACGGACGGGGGAGCTCACCGCCCCCACGGCAGCGACACCACCTCCGCCAGCAATGCCGCCAGCGCCTGCCCCGCTGCCTCCACCACCGCCTGCCCCTTCTGCGCCGCGCCCGCGTCCGCCTGCCCCACCGCCCCGCTTGGGTGATAGTCCTCCATCGCCCAGCCCTTCTTGGCGCTCTTGCCGTTGCCAAGGATGGCGCTGCGGCACGCCCAGCGCACCTGCCGCCAGAATGGCCTGGGTCCGCACGGGCGGCCCCGGTGGCACCAGCGGTGCAAACCGCACTGCCGCCAGCGCATGGCCATCCTGTGCGCTGCAGGCAAAGTATTCAGCCCCCATCACTGCGGTGGCCCCTTTTGCGTCCACAGGCCTTCGGCGGTCAGCACCGAACGGATCGCCGCACGCATGCTCTCGGGCGCCTGGTACCGCGGATGCGCGCGAAAGATGGCAGCCGCTTCACCCACGCGCAGCAGAGCGTCGAGATTCTTCGCGGCCTCGTCTGCCTCCGCGCGGTGGATGGCCATGAGTCCCCGCCCAGCAGGGCGCCCCACCGGCAGGCTCTGCTGCGCATCGAGGGCTGGGAGCTGTTTTTCGCACTGGCAGCGCGCGCTTTTCGATGCAAGCCCGCAGGTGGCCTGGGCAAAGGTTTCCAGCTTTGTCTTCACCCGGGCCAGCCGCTGCCGGTAGGCCGCAGGGCTGATGTCCAGCACCAGCCCCGCCTCCCTGGATGAGAGGCCGAAGACGGTGTCAAGCAGGTAGACAAGGCGATGTTCACGGTCCACGGCCATGAGCATGTTTTGCGTACAACCCAGGGCCACCTGCCGCGCCGCCAGCTTGTCCTCGGGCGTCAACGACTCGCCCTCCCGACCCCACGGGCGCAACGACTCGCCATAGTCCAGCCCCTGTTGCAGGCGTTCCTGCATCGCATCGAGCGAGACCTCCGGCGACTCCTTGCTGCGCGTGATGGCGTTCAGCACCTGGTTGCGGGCAATTCGGAAAACCCAGGTCGAGAAGGCCGACTCGCCCTTGAACGTGCCCAGGTGGGTGACAACTTTCAGCAGTATTTCCTGCGCAGCATCCGCTGCGTCGTCGCGGTTACCAAGCATGCGGATCGCCAGGTTGAACACGCCGGGCTGGATCTGCACCAGTATTTCGTCGAGCGCCTTCAGATCACCCTGTGCGGCAGCGGCGATGGTTGCGGCGGGCGGAGAGGTGATGTTCATGGCTGGGCTTTGGCGACAGAAGACACACGCACGGGCAGCAGGATGGGCGTGTCAAACCACTCGATCCGGGCGGCGGCGCCATAGGTCTTTTGAACGCGCGCCTTCCAGTCGGCATTGAACCAGGCGGTGGCGCTGGCCTCGTCTTTCCAGAGGTACACGCCTCCGAAGGTACCCTGGCCTGAAAGGATGAACTGCTTGCGCAGCAGACCGGGAACCTTCTGGTATTCAGGCACGGCCTTTTGAAAGCCGGCCAAGATCGCCTCGCGACTGACTCCGGCAGGGATGGCTATTTCCACCAATGTGGCCACTGCGTCCGACCGCATGGCCGCCGGGGTGCCTGCGGCGGTGTTGTCTACCGCCACGGGCGCCTCGAAGAACCGCACCTGGCCTTCGGTTCCGCGCTCGCTGCGCACCCTTGCGAACCAGTCCGGATTGAACCAGGCCCTGGCCGCCGCAACGCTGCCCCAGCAATACAAGCCGCCGAAATCACCGCTAGATCGCTCAAAGCTGTAGGCCTTAAACAGCAGCCCATCGATGGCGCTGTACTGTGCAACGGTGTCGCGCATGCGGCTGGCGACCAGGGCCTGCGGGGCGTACCAGGGCTTGGGCACCCTCACGATGGTCACCACGGGCGTACCCGGTTCGGCAGGCACGGCGGCGTGGGCACCAGACAGGGCGGCGCCAGTCCAGGCGGCCGCAGCCAAGGCAGACGAGACCAGCCCGGGGGCAAAAGCGGTTTTCATTGAGAAGCCTTTCTGTGTACGAGGGCAGGAGAAAATTGCTCCTGCTCTGTTAGACAGTCTGGCGCGCAGTTTTGTGACAGGTGGCGCGCAAGGAATGATCCTGCGCCACGAGCCTAGCGCCGCACCACGGTGTCCCGCGGCAGTGCAGCAAGTTCACCCAGCAGGCGGGCCAGCGCCGCCCCAGCCGCCTCCACTACCGCCCGCCCTTTCTCCGCAGTGGCCGCGTCCGCCTGCCCCACCGCCCCGCTTGGGTGGTAGTCCTCCATCGCCCAGCCCATCTTGGCACTCTTGCCGTTGCCCAGGATGGCGTAGCGCTGAGCCCGGTCCTGCGCGGTGGAGCGGAAGTCCTGCGCGTGCTCCAGGCGCACGGTGCCTGGCGCCAGGTGCAGCATCATCGATGTCTCGATCTCGCCCGCATGGATGCCAAAGCGGTGCTCGGCGGGGCTGAACTGGCCGGACACCGCATCCGGCAGCGGCAGGCTGAACCAGCTGGCGCTGTACACCAGCAGGCCGTGGTGCTGGCGCAGTTCGCGGGCCACGATGTCCATCACGGCCACGTTGCCGCCGTGGCTGTTGAAGATCAGCAGCTTCTTGATGCCCGCTTGCGCCACGCACGCGCCCAGCTCCGTCCAGAGCGCGATCACCGTGGCGGGGGACAGGGTCAGCGTGCCCGCAAAGCTTTGGTGCTCGGTGCTCAGCCCCACGTTCTGCGGCGGCAGAAACAGCACCGGCAGGGCGGCGGGCAGGTGCGGCAGGGCCGCAGCGATCACGCCTTGCAGCAAGGTGGCATCCACCGACAACGGCAGGTGCGGGCCATGCTGCTCGACGGCTGCCACCGGCAGCACGGCCACCACCTGGTCGGCCTGACCATGGTGCTGCAAGGCGGCAAAGTCGCGGGTGGACAGGTCGGCCCAAAAACGCGAAGGCAGGCAAAGTGGGGCGGGTTGGGGCGCGGCGGCAGCAGTCATCCCGCGATGTTAGGGCCTGTTCAAGCCCGCGTCACCGTCGCAGCCGCTGGACGGGGCAGCGCGGCGCAAGGCCAGTGCCCAGCCGCACAGCCCCGTCCACCGCCCGTCCCGCTACCATCACGGGCATGACCCAAGACCTGTTCCGCCAAGACGCCTACCTGCGCGAATGCAGCGCGCACATCACCGCCCTGCTGCCCGATACCGGCGGCATCGTGCTGGATCAGACGGTTTTCTACCCCCTGGGCGGCGGCCAGGCGGGCGACAGCGGGCACCTGGTGCTGGCCAGCGGCATCAGCATCGCCATTGCCGACACCCGCAAGGGCAAGAACGCCGAGGGCCACCCGACCAGCGACATCATTCACCTGCCCGCCCCCGGCCAAGAAGATCGGCTCGCCCAACTGGCCGTGGGCATGCCGGTGACGGCCCGCATCGACTGGGAGCGCCGCCATCGCATGATGCGCCTGCACACCACCTCGCATCTGCTGTGCCATGTGGTGCCCCAGCTGGTCAACGGCTGCTCCATCACGCCCGACTACGCGCGGCTGGATTTTGCAATGACCGACCCGCTCGACAAGGACACCCTGACCGCGGCGATTGCAGCGCTGGTGGCGGCAGCGCACCCGATCACGGTGGCCTCGATCAGCGACGAAGAGCTGGACGCCAACCCGGCCCTGGTCAAAAGCATGAGCGTGCAGCCCCCGCGAGGCACCGGACGCATCCGCACCATCCGCATTGGCGGCGACGGCAGCGCGCCGCTGATCGACCTGCAGCCCTGCGGCGGCACGCATGTGGCCAATACGTCGGAGATCGGCGCGATTGTGGTGACCAAGATTGAAAAGAAAAGCGCCACCACCCGCAGGGTCGTGCTGGGCTTTGCCCCGTGAGCGACATCCGTTGCCAACGCTTGCAGCCCCCGACCGTTGACCCGTTGGACGGCCCTGAGCCCCATAGTGACTTGGGGTACTTGCCGCGGGGCCGAACGGCGAAAATGACGCATTGCGCCCTGGGCGGTTGCGCGCAGTCCTGACCGCCGCCGCCCCCACCGCAACGCCCCCGAACCAGCCTACCGGGCCCTGTGCCTGCATCGTCCATGCCGTTGTCCCTCTCCGCGATCCCGTTTGCGCCACTGCGCCAGCACCGCTGGGCACGCCCAGCACTGCGCGCGCTGGCGGCTCTGCTGGGCTTGTGGCTGCTGGCCTGGCTGCTGGTGCCGCCGCTGGTCAAGTCGCAGGTCGAGCGCCTGGCCAGCGCCAAACTGGGCCGCACCGTGACCGTGGGCACGGTTGACTTCCGCCCCTGGACGCTAGAGCTGGCGCTGAACGAAGTGGCCTTAGCCGGGCCCAACGGCAACGGCCCGCCGCAGCTCACCATCGGGCGCATCTATGCCGATGGCGAGCTGCAGTCGCTGCTGCGCCTGGCACCGGTGGTGGACGCCTTCACGCTGGACAAGCCCGTGCTGCGCCTGCGCCACCTGGGTGGTGGGCGGTACGACGTGGACGACATCCTCGCCACGCTGGCCGCGCAGCCGCGGGACGATGCCAGCCAGGGTCACCCGCGTCTGGCGCTATACAACCTGGCGCTCACGGGCGGAAGCATCGACTTCATCGACGACAGCGTGCCCGGCGGCAAGGCCCACGAAGTGCGCGAGCTGGCGCTGCGCGTGCCGTTCCTGAGCACGCTCAACACGCACCGCGACGTCCGGGTCGAGCCCTACCTGTCGTTCACGCTCGATGGCAGCCGGTTTGACTCGTCGGCGGCGGGCACCCCGTTTGCAGCCCACACCGGCCGCAGCGAAGCCACCGTGCGCTGGGATGGCCTGGATCTGGCGCCCTACCTGGCCTATCTGCCCGCCGGCCTGCCGGTCAAGGGGCACAGCGCCCTGCTGGACATGGATGTGAAGCTGGCCTTCGAACAGCAGCCCCGCATGGCCGTGAAACTGACGGGTACCGTGCAGGCCCGCGGCGTGCGCCTGAGCGACCGGCGCGATGGCGACCTGCTGTCCTACCAATCGCTCCAGATCGACATGGCCGATGTGCGGCCGCTGGAGCAGGTGGCGCACCTGAACGCGGTGGAACTGACCGCCCCGATACTGACCCTGGCACGCAACCCCGCAGGGCAGCTCAACGTGGTGCAGCCTGTGCCCCCGGCGGTTGGCACGGATGCCGCCGCCAGCCCGGCCCAGGCCCCTGCCACCGCACCCAGCCCCTGGGCTGTGCGCGTGGACAGGGCGGCGGTGCGAGCTGGCACGGTGCGCTGGACCGACCAGGCCGTGCGCCCTGCCGCTGCGCTGCAGGCCACTGAAATCGGGTTCGAGCTGGCCGACCTGGCACTGCCGCTGGCCCGACCCTTCACCTTCAAGGGGGCGCTGCGGCTGCAGGACGGGGGCCTGCGCTTCGCGGGCGAAGCCAGCCACCGCCATGCCCGCCTGGGCGCATCCCTCAAGGCAATGTCGCTGCAACCGGCAGCGCCCTACCTGGCACAGGTGCTGGAGCCCACCCTGTCGGGCCAGATCAGCGGCGACTGGGGCCTGCAGTGGGACGCCCCCGCGCAGCGCGACTCGTCCGGGCCGCCTTTGACCCACATCAGCGGCACCAGCGGCATCACGCTGACGGCAGGCCCGCTGGCGCTGGAAAAGTTCGCGTTGCGGCAGGGCAAAACCACGCTCGCCAGCCTGGAGCGGCTGGCGGTGGAAGGCGTGCGGGTGCCCCTGGACGAGCGCACCGCCACGCTGGGCCGCCTTGCCGTGGTGCAGCCACAACTGGATGTGGAGCGCGCTGCCGATGGGCGCTGGATGTTTGAGCGGTGGCTCAAAGCCCCAGCCGCCACGCCGCCGGGTAGCAATGCTGCACCGTCCGACGCGGCGGCAGGGGCAGATGCAGCCACCGCCAGCGCACCCCCTTCCAGCGCGTCCGCCAAGACCACCGAGCCGGCGTGGAAGATCCGCGTGGCCGACTTCGCACTCGACCGCGGCGCGGTCAGCTTTGCCGACCGGGCCCAGCCGCGGCCCGTGGCGCTGGACATCTCCGGCCTGCAGGTGGCGGCCACCGATTGGGCCAGCGATGGCAGCCAACCCAGGGCGTTTGCGCTATCCGCCCGAACCGCCGCACCGGCTCAGGCCGGGCGCAACCCTGCAGCGCCAGGCAAGCTCGACTTCAAGGGCACGCTGGCCATGCAGCCGCTGGCACTGCAGGGCCGGGTGGACCTGACCCGCGTACCGCTTCAGGCGCTTGATGGCTATCTGGCCAGCCAGTTCTCGGTCGAGCTGCTGCGCGCCGACCTGGGCTTGCAGGCACAGTTGGCGCTGTCGCAGTCGGCACAGGGCACCAGCCTGCGCCTCATGGGCGACGCGGCGGTGGATGCGCTGCGGGCCGACAGCACCGCTGCGTCCACCCCCAAGACCGAGGCGCAGGTCGGCCGTGAACTGGTCTCCTGGAAAAGCCTGAACCTGCGGGGTCTGTCCGTCGCCACCGCCCCGGGCGCGCCGCCCAGCATCGAGATCAAGGAATCCAGCGTCATCGACCTGTTTGCCCGGGTGACGGTCAACGAGCTGGGCCGCATCAACCTCAGGGACATCGCCATACCACCCGCGCAGGTGCAAGCCCCATCGCAGACGCGCGCCGCCGAGTCTGCCGTCAGCACCCTGGCAACCGGCGGTGCCACACCGGCCACCACCAGCGCATCCGCATCGGCCAGCGCAGTGGCATCCACCACGACATCGGTGGCGCCCGTGACCACGGCAGCGCCCGACCCGCTCGCACCCATCGTGGTGTCGGGGCCCGTCAGCGTGGTCAACGCCCAGGTGGTTTTTTCGGACTTCTTCATCCAGCCCAACTACTCGGCTGACCTGACCGAGCTCACCGGGCGGCTGGGCAGCTTTTCGTCGCAGGCAGTAAGCGGCGATCCAGTGCTGGCCGACCTGGAACTGCGCGGCCGGGCCGAGGACTCCGCCTCCATCGAGATCATCGGCAAGCTCAACCCCCTGGCCCAGCCACTGGCGCTCAACATCACCGGCCGCCTGCGCGACCTGGAACTGCCGCCGCTGTCGCCCTACTCGGTGCGCTACGCGGGCCACAGCATCGAACGCGGCAAGCTCAACATGGATGTGAACTACAACGTGCTGCCCAGCGGCCAACTCACAGCCAGCAACCGGCTGGTGCTGCAACAGCTCACCTTCGGCGAGCCCGTGCCCGGCGCACCCGGCAGCCTGCCGGTCAAGCTGGCCGTGGCCCTGCTGACCGACCGCAACGGCGTCATCGACCTGGACCTGCCCATCAGCGGCTCGCTCAAGGACCCGCAATTCAGCCTGGGGCCCGTCATTGGCCGCATCATCGTCAACCTGATTGGCAAGGCGCTGACCTCGCCGTTCAGCCTGCTGGCCAGTGCGCTGGGCGGCAACGGCACCGAACTGAGCCAGGTGCCGTTTGCGCCCGGCAGCGCCGCACTCACCCCCGAGGCGCAGGCCAGCCTGACCAAGGTGGTGGCAGCCCTCACCGACCGGCCCGCCCTCAAGCTCACCGTGACCGGCACCGCCAGCCTGAAGGAAGAGCGCGAGGGCCTGCAGCGCGAACACCTGCGCCAGCGGGTGCTGGCCGAAAAGCGCCGCGCCAACCCGTCTGACCCTTCGCCGGTGTCTGAAGCCGAGTACCCCGCCCTGCTCAAAGAGGTTTACCGCCGCACCGATATGGCCAAACCGCGCAACCTGGTGGGCCTGACCAAAGACCTGACCACCGCCGAAATGGAGGCGCTGCTGCTGGCCAGCCAGCCCGCCACCGAGTCCATGGCGGCCGAACTGGCGCAAAGCCGTGGCCAGGCTGTGCGCGCATTTTTGGTGTCGCAAAAACTGCCGCCGGAGCGGCTTTTTCTGGCAGCACCCAAGATGAACGCGCTGCCCGATCCGTGGACGCCGCGCGCCGATCTGAGCCTCAAGGTGGAATAGGCCGTGCGGCGCAGCACAATGGCGCGGCTATTGGCTGCAACAAAATCGCCCTATGCCCTGGCCCGCACGGCACCCGCGCATCCTCGCGAGGGTGCTGAAAACCTTCCTGACGAAATGCCCCGGGCGGCCTGGAACCAACCGCGCCACACCTGCTCCCACACTGCAACCATGCTCCATCGTCTGCTGAACCGCCTTGCAGTTACTCTGCTTTTGATAGCTACCAGTGCTTACTGGACAAGCGCGATTGCCCAATTTAGCTTCAAATCTATCGCCAAGGACAGCAGCGTGGTCACCACGCCCCATGTGCGCGCCGAGCTGCTGGCGCACGCGCCGCAGGGGGTGGGCCCCGGGCAGCCGCTGTGGCTGGGCCTGCACATCACGCACCAGCCCGAGTGGCACACCTACTGGAAAAATCCGGGCGATTCGGGCCTGCCCACCGAGCTGGCCTGGACCCTGCCTGCCGGGCTGGAGGCTGGCGAGCTTGCCTGGCCCGTGCCGCGCAAGATCCCGATCGGCACGCTGGCCAACTACGGCTACGAGGGCACGGTGCTGTTGCCCGTTCCCGTCACGGTGGCCAGCACCTTTGCCCCCGGCGCGCAGGCGCAGGAGCTCACCGTGCGCCTGCGGGCCTCGTGGCTGGTGTGTCGCAAAGAGTGCATCCCTGAAGAAGGCGAATTCACGCTGCAACTGCCCATCCGGCGCACCACGGCCCTGCACGGCGCGGCGTTTGACGCAGCCCTGAAGGCGCAGCCCCGGCCGGTGGTGTCGGGCACCGGCGGCGGCATACCCGACAGCCAGGCGCAGATCGTGGACGGCCCTGCGCTGCAGGTGAGCGTGCCAGGCCTGCCCACGGCCCTGCGCGGCAAGGTACTGGAGCTTTTTCCTGAGACGCCCGAAGTCATCGACAACGCCGCGCAGTGGGGCCAGCGCTGGGACGGCAGCGTGTGGACAGCGCGCATCCCGCTGGCCGCGCAGCGCAGCAACAGCCCCAGCCTGATGCCTGTGGTGCTGGCGGTGCAAGACGGCGGCCATGGTGCCCGCGAGGGCTACCGCGCCGAGCTCAAGGTGCTGGGCACCTGGCCTGCAGCGGCCCGCATGGCCCCCGTGCCGCCCGCGCTGGAGGCCGCGCTCCAGGCCAACGCGGCCGGGGCGGCGGGGGTGGCGGGTGCCGTGCCTGCGCCCACCGGTGCATCGGACCTGTCTCTTGCAGCCGCCTTGCTGGGCGCGCTGCTCGGCGGTCTTATCCTCAACCTCATGCCCTGCGTGTTCCCGGTGCTGGCGATCAAGGTGGTGGGCTTCACGCATCATGCGCAAGACCGGCGCGCCCACCGCATCAGCGGCATCGCTTACACGGCGGGCGTGGTGCTGTCGTTCATGCTGCTTGGCGCGCTCATGCTGGGCCTGCGCGCAGCGGGCGAAGCCGTGGGCTGGGGCTTTCAACTGCAGTCGCCTGCGGTGGTGGCGGGGCTGGCGGCGCTGTTCACGCTGATCGCGTTGAACCTGGCGGGCGTGTTCGAGTTCGGTCATTTCCTGCCTTCGTCGGTAGCCAGCTGGCAGGCCCGGCACCCCGTCGCCGATGCGTTTTTGACCGGCGTGCTGGCGGTGGCCGTGGCATCGCCCTGCACGGCGCCGTTCATGGGCGCGTCGCTGGGCCTCACGGCCACTCTGCCTGCGGCGCAAGCGCTGGCGGTGTTTGCCGCGCTGGGCCTGGGGCTGGCGCTGCCGTATCTGGCGGCCAGCGTTGTGCCCGCCGTGGCGCACGCCCTGCCCCGCCCCGGCGCGTGGATGGACACCTTCCGCAAGCTGATGGCCTTCCCGATGCTGGCCACCGTGGTCTGGCTGGTGTGGGTGCTGGGCCAGCAAAGCGGCATCGACGGCGCGGGCGCGCTGCTGATCCTGCTGGTGGGCATGGCGCTGGTGGTGTGGGCACTGTCGCTGGCCGGACGGGCGCGCGTGTGGGTGGGCAGTATGGCGCTGGTCGCCCTGGCGCTCATGCTGTGGGTGTTTTCGCCGCAGGTGACCCGCACGGCACCCGCGGTCGAAGCGGCGGCTGTGCCCGCTGGCGACGGCAGCCCCGTCGCAAGATGGCAACCCTGGGCGCCCGGCGTGGCCGAGAGCATCGTCGCCAGCGGCCGCCCCGTGTTTGTGGACTTCACTGCCGCCTGGTGCGTGACCTGCCAGTACAACAAAAAAACCACCCTGGCCAACGCTGACGTGCTGGCCGACCTGCAGGCGAAAAACGTGGCCCTGCTGCGCGCCGACTGGACGCGCCGCGACCCGGCCATCACCGCCGCCCTGGCCGCGCTGGGCCGCAGCGGCGTGCCGGTGTACGTGTTCTACCGCCCCGGCCAGCCGCCCGTGGTGCTGACCGAGGTGCTGAGCGTGGACGAAGTGCGCCGCACCATCGCCACGCTGTGATGTGTTCGCAAACCCCTGAGGAGACACCTGCCATGACGCTGCTTCGCCGAACCCTGATTGCCACCGCCGCCCTCATCGCGCTGGGCGCCCAGGCCGCCGCCACCGTGGGCCAGCCCGCGCCCGACTTTGCGCTGAAAGACACGAGCGGCAAGACCGTGCGCCTGTCGGACTTCAAGGGCAAGCATGTGGTGCTGGAATGGACCAACCCCGGCTGCCCCTTCGTGAAAAAGCACTACGACAGCGGCAACATGCCCGCCACACAAAAAGATGCCATCGACAAGGGCGTAGTGTGGCTGTCCATCAACTCCACCGAAAAGGCCAGCAACGACTACATGGAGCCCGCCAGGCTCCTGGCCTGGAAGACCGAGCGCAAATCGGCCCCCACCGCCGTGCTGATGGACGAGGAAGGCACCGTGGGCAAAAGCTACGGCGCACGCACCACGCCGCACCTGTACATCGTCAACCCGCAGGGCCAGCTGATCTATGCGGGCGGCATCGACAGCATTCCATCAGCCCGCGCGTCCGACATCGAAAAGGCCATCAACTACGTCAAGGTCGGCCTGGCCGAAGCGCTGGCGGGCAAGCCCCTGTCGGCCGCCACCACGCAGCCGTATGGTTGCAGCATCAAGTACAAGTCGCCGGCCTAAGCCGTCGCCTTGTAAGGCGACTCATCGCACATCACACTCGGCTAAACCGTCCACGCGCTAGATAGCGACTCCGCCTGCTTGAGCACCAACTCCACGGCCTCTGGCTGTTTGTCAGGGGGGTACTTCCATTTTTGCAGACATCGTCGAACCAGTATTCGGAGCTTGGCCCGCACGCTTTCGCGTACCTGCCAATCCACCGAAGTGCTGGCCCGCAGCTTTGCAGTGATCTCGATGGCAATCTTTTTCAGCACCTCATCGCCCAGCTCTCGCACGGCACTTTCGTTATTAGCCAGTGCGTCGTAGAACGCGATTTCGTCGCGCCCCAGCCCCAGCGCGTCTTCGCGCTTGAGCGCAGCCTGAAACTCCTTGGCCATCTGGATTAGTTCTTCGATCACCTGGGCCGTTTCTACCGCACGGTTGTGGTACTTGCGGAGTGTCTCTAGCAATCGGTCGCCGTACTTCTTTTCCTGCACCACGTTGTTGCGCGCCCTAGCTTTGATCTCGTCGCGCAGCAGTTTTTCCAACAGCTCCACCGCCAGGTTGCGACTGTCCATCTGCCGCACATCTTCCAGAAATTCGTCCGACAGCAGCCCAATGTTGGGCTTGTCCAGCCCCGCCAGCGCAAACACATCAGCCACACCCTCTGAAATGATGGCGTTGTCCAAAATCTGTTTGAGCGCACTATTTTTCTCGCCGTCACTGCGCTTTTTGTCCACCGTGGTGAACTTGGCAATGGCCGCCTTGATGGCCGAAAAGAAAGCAATCTCCTTGCGCAACGCAGCCGCTTCATCCAGCGTGCTGCACAGCGAGAACGCCTTGGCCACAGCCACCATGGTGTCGAGAAAGCGCGTCTTGCCATCCTTCAACCCCAGGATGTGGTTGGCTGCAGGCACCAGCAGTGGCAGCGCCTGGGTCTCAAACGCGCTGTAGTCAAAGCCCTGCATCATGCCGCGCACGATGTCCATCTTCTCCATCAACACCGCCAGCGCCTCCGCTGCACTGTGCGTGGGGTCGCCCTTGCCTTTTGCGTCGGTATAGGCCTTCAGTGCCGCCTTCAGCTCGTTGGCGATGCCGATGTAGTCCACCACCAAGCCGCCCGGCTTGTTCTTGAACACGCGGTTGACGCGCGCAATGGCCTGCATCAGGTTGTGGCCCTTCATGGGCTTGTCGATGTACATGGTGTGGCAGCACGGCGCGTCAAACCCCGTTAGCCACATGTCGCGCACGATCACCAGCTTCAAAGGGTCGCGCACATCCTTAAATCGCGTCTCCAGCCGCTTCTTCACCTGCATGCTGTACAGGTGCGGCTGCAGCAGCGCCTTGTCGGCTGCAGAGCCTGTCATGATGATCTTGATGGCGCCCTGCTCCGGGTCAGCGCTGTGCCAGTCGGGGCGCAGGCTGACGATGGCGTTGTAGAGCTGGGCGCAAATGTCCCGGCTCATGCACACGATCATGGCTTTGCCATCCACCACCGAAACGCGCGCATCAAAGTGCTGCACCAAGTCACGCGCCACCTGCTGCAGCCGGGGCTCGGAGCCCACCAGCTTCTCCAGCGCCGCCCATTCGCTTTTGGTCTTCTCGCGGCTGGCAATGTCCTCCTCGTCTTCAACGACTTCATCGACCTGTGCATTCAGCGCATCAATGTCGGCCTGGTTCACATCCAGTTTGGCCAAGCGGCTTTCGTAGAAGATGGGCACTGTGGCCCCATCGTCCACCGCATCCTGAATGTCATAGATGCTGACGTAGTCGCCAAACACCGCACGGGTGTCTTTGTCTTCCAAAGCAATTGGAGTGCCGGTAAAGCCGATGAACGTGGCGTTCTTCAGCGCATCGCGCAGGTGCTTGGCGTAGCCAAACACATATTTGCCCGTTTTGGTGTCCAGCCGCCCCTTGGTGCCGTACTGGCTGCGGTGGGCCTCGTCCGAGATCACCACGATGTTGGTGCGGGTAGAGAGCAATGGGTGCACCTCTTCCCCTTCCAGCAACGCAAACTTTTGCACCGTGGTGAAGATGATGCCGCCTGCCTCGCGCGAGGCCAGTATTTGTCGCAACTCGTCGCGGTCGCCAGCCTGCACCGGCGTCGTCTTTAGCAAGTCGCTGGCCGAACTGAAGGTGGCAAACAACTGGCCATCCAGATCATTGCGGTCTGTAACCACCACCAGCGTGGGGTTCTTCATTTCAGGCTGTTGCAGCAACTTGCCCGCGTAGCAGGCCATGGTGATGCTCTTGCCCGAGCCCTGTGTGTGCCACACCACACCCGCCTTGCGCGAACCCGGCTGCACCTCTTTGCCATAGGTGGCGCGCTCTTCATGCACCTCCAGCACGCTTTTGCCCACGTCTTGCGCTGCAATCACCGTGGCGCGCACAGCCTCGCGCACCGCGTGGAACTGGTGGTAGCCCGCCACCTTCTTCACGATGTGGTCGCCATCCTGCTCAAACAGCACAAAGTGCCGCACATAGTCCAAAAACAGCTCGGGCTTGAAAAAGCCACGCACCACCGTTTCCAGCTCCATCTGCAAGCGGGGCCGGTCGTCTTCATTGGCAATGGTGCGCCAGGGCAGCATGCGCTCTGCGTTGGCCGTGAGCGAGCCCACGCGGGCCGTAAAGCCGTCACTCACCACCAACGCCGCATTGGTGTTGAACAGGTCGCTGATCTCGTCCTTATAGGTCTGTAGCTGGTTGAAGGCATCCCACACGTCCGTTTGTTCGTTGGCGGGGTTCTTCAGCTCCACCACCGCCAGGGGCAAACCGTTGATGAACGCGATCACATCCGGGCGGCGTGGCTGGCGGGTAGAGGTAATGGTGAACTGGTTCACCACCAAAAAATCGTTGTTGCTAGGCTGCGCAAAGTCGATGAAGTGCACCAGATCGGTTTTCTTATCATCCCCCACCGCAAACTCCACCAGCAAACCGCCCAGCAACAAACGGTGCACGCTGCGGTTGCGCACCACCATCTGCGGCTCGCTCACCGTTTGCAGCGCATGTGCGGCCTGTTCCAGCGCGGCGGGCGGAATGTGCGGGTTGATGCGCGCCAACGCCGTGAGCAAGCGCTCGCGCAGCACCACCTGCCGGTAGTCGGTGCGCTCTGGGGCGTTGCTGTCGGGCGCAATGTCCGGGCCGTGGGCAAACTGCCAGCCAGCATCCTGAAACCAGCCCAGGCAGAGTTCTTCGAGTTGTTGCTCGTTCAGCATGTGAAGTCCCTTCCGGTTGCCTCTGCCCCGGCTCTGGTTTGCGATGAAATAAGAAAACTCATAAAAATCAATAGCTTAGCGAGCAGGCAACGACTATTTCGCATTTGCGCAGAGATAGCGATTGGCACATGACGTGTTGACCCGTCGATCCTTTCGAGACATAGCAAAAACATGTCGAAAAACACGAGAAAAATCGACATATCTGGAGATCGGCCATGCCCATGCTCCCGGTTTGCGGCCCATGCTGCAGAGCCACGCTAGTCACACAGAGCCCAAAAAAGTGAGAAGCTCGCCCCCCAAAGCGGTTACCTTGATGAGCACAGGCTGGGCAGGAGAAACGCGCACATCGCCCTGCATTACGCCGGGTTTGCCGGTTCCAGGTGCGTCTGGTAAACTCCCACGCAGCTCATCTACCACGTGTAGAAGGAGTATCCGAAGCCCTTGCACAGCAGTGTGCCGGGGCTTCAGTCTTTTTGGGCTGCACGCCATGCGTCCCGCTCCTTGGTGAACTTGCGGATCGTGTGCGACCGCAGGCAGTACGCAGTCTTGAGCAGATAGAAACGCGGGCCCTGTTGCGTCAGGCGCTTGGCAAGCACCACGGCAAAGTCGTGCTCCTCCGCCCAGATCACCACATGGGTTTCTCGGCCACGCTCGTTCTCCCACCAAGAAAAGCCTGCTTCATGGGAATTTTGAATGCACCAGGCCACCCACCGCACACGCTCGCAGCGGCGTAGATCAGGAATGCGCTCATCCTCATCGCGATTGCCCTGATCCGGCGCCTCTGAAATCAAATGCCAAAAACCATAGCCCTTGCGTTTGGACTCTGGCATATAGCGCACCTTGACCGGGTCGCCCCTAAACACCAAGCCTGCATGTGCCACGGTCTCCAAATATGCGGCGTAGAGAGCATCCTCATAGGTGGCCCAGTCAGGGTAGCTGGCCAACAACATCAGGTCTGGCGGCATCAGGTCTGCGCCTTCCAGACAAACAAGTTGAACTTCTCTGCCCGCAACAGCGAGCTTTGTTCTAAGCGAAGTCCCGAGCGGTGCCGCAGGTGGGCCACCAGCGCCTGTTTGGCAGGGCTATCGTGCAGCCCCCGGTGCACATAAGACAGCGCACCAATCAGCACGTCGGCCAGCTGGAGCAGCAGCACATCGTGGGACTGCACAAGCTCAATCGACTCGATGATGCTGCGGTCAAAGTCGTAATTTGCATTGCACAGCACATCGTGCAGCTTGAGCACCTTCTTTTGGCCCCGCGTGTCTTTGGTATCCAAAAAGATGCGGTAACGCTTTTCAGGGTCGATCAGGCGATTGAGCAGCGTGTACCACTGCTTGTAATAAAACTCGTCGTGGTTCTGCGCAAACCACCCGTGGTCCAGCGCCTGCTTGTTGGGCACCACCAGCCCCCTGAAGTGCAGCAGCGGTTCATCAAAAAACAAGTCCAGCAGCGCCTGGTAAAACGGCAACTGGCCCGGCGACACCTTGACCCACTTGATCTCGAACCCTGGCGGCAAGCCATGGGCGGCCTTCAGCGCCTTGACCTTGCGCGCCAGGTATTTGCGATGCGATGCTGGACACCACAAGGCCCCGAGCACCATGGCCTGCATGCCGTCGTTCTCCAGGTGGCAGGACTCGTCGCAGTAGATGTGGATGGATTCGTTCATGCCTCGACCTCCACCATGGCCTGGGTGACGGACAACTCGCCGGAGAGGAGTTTGGGGAGGAGGGCGTCGCGCAAGACAACAAGTGTTCGGTTCTGAACAACCCTTGACCGAATTTCTTCTAGCAGTGGACGAACCCGATGTTCAAAGGCTTCATGTTGTTCATTCAACGGTCTGATGCGGGACACTGTTTCAAATGTGGCTTGCGTAATGGTGTCAAACACAGCGCCATGCACATTGCGTTTCAGAACTTCTACAGCATCTTTCAGGTTGAAGTAATTGAAGTAGCTTCCAATGCCGTCTGCGCCGGTAACCCCGTAGCACGACTGATTCATGGCCATTTCCTTGCCTACCAAAGCAAGCGTTCCAACAGTGCCGCGCGCTGAAATGATTGTTGTCCCAATAGGGAGTAATTTTGTCGAGCTTTTCTGAAGTCCCAAGTTGGTAATTTTTTCTTCCGTATCAACCGCCCATACATCTCCGTCGAACGGAGCATCCTTGACCGAATACCAAAGTACGTTGCCACCCCAGTAGCCAGACTCGGAGCGCTTCGGCGTGCCGCCACCAATCAGTTGAATCATTTTCGATAGTGGCTCAACCATCCACCCGCTCGGAATCTCCCCCAACTCCGACGCCTCCATCTCATCGGGAAACAGCGCAGCATTGGCGGCGAGTTGTTCGTATTGCTCGGGCGGTAGGGTATCGAGTTCGCCATCAGCCTTGCCGCTGATGGCGCTCATCGCGGCGCGCAGCGGGTCGCGGCCTTCGGCCTTGGCGGCGATCTTGGCTTTGACCGGGTCGAAGTCAACGAACCACGATTGGAAGATGGCTTGCGCCGTGGCTTCGAGGGTTTGGTTGATGCGGCGGTTGAGGTCGATTTTGTTGTCGATCCTACTCAACTGTTTCGTAATCTGATCCTGATCTTGGCGTGTCAGGAGGGCAACCTTAAATCTACCCAAGACCTGTGCGTTGGCACCAGCCTGAGCGGAACCTGTCTTCGATCCAGAAACGAAATCCCACCAGCGCTGTGTTCGCAGCTGATACCAGACGAAGAATGGGTTAGCTTTGCTTTGGTCGATCCTGAACCGAATCAAATAGGAGGCAAACACAGCTTGCTCGGACGAGTCAAAGATGTAGTTCTCCCCGGTACTGTTTCCAGTACGCGCAATCACGATATCGCCATGTTGTAGCAAGTAGTTGGACGAAGCCGCTGCGCGGAGCGACAACCCCGCCATCCGCGGCGATCCCGTAAGGTGTTGGTGCATGCCTCAATGGTAGGGCATGCAGCCCTTCCACCATCGAGGAGAACCGCCCATGTCCAGCCACCCCAGCGGCA
>NZ_JBKDRI010000139.1:0-18871 GCF_046341535.1 Acidovorax sp.
TGCTCAAGTCGTAGGGCAATTGTTTGATTACAAAGTCGGTCATGGTCGCTTCACCTGCTGGGTGAAACGTCACATAGCATCCAAGTCGTTGACTTCAATGGAGAATCAGCAAAATATCGACCATCAGGTCACGGATCCAGGCAGCTTTTCTGCATTGCTGGTGCCGGGGCTCCAGATTTTGGCGAAGAAGCTCAGCAATTGTTCGATCAGGCCCTGGGGTTGTGAATCGGTCGGGTCGGCTTCGTCGTCGTCGGCCAGCAGGTTGTTGAGGTTTTTGGCGCTGCCCTGTTTGCCGGTGGGGCTGTACAGGGGTTCGGTTTTAAACACGCGCTGGCCCAGGGCGTTGTGCGCGTATTTGGTGGTGGGCGCGTTTGCGCCGGATCCGGTGGTGGCGCTTTCCATGCGGCCTTCGCTGTCGTAGCGGTAGGTGGTCAGGCCGTCGCCCAGCAGGTCGCCTGCGCCGTTGTACTGGTATGTGACGGTGCTGGTGGCAGCGTTGCCGCTGGCGTTGGTGACCGTTTGCGAAAAGCCCAGCAGGCGGTTGTGGCTGGCGTCGCCGGTGAAGGTGCGGCTGGTGGTGGTGCCCGCTACCTGGCGCGTGCTGCCCGTGCGGTTGCCGTTGGCGTCGTACTCAAAGGTGGCGTCATCTGCGGGGGTGTTGACCGGCGTGGTGCGGGTAAAGCCGGTGATGCGGCCCGCACGGCTGTACTGCACGGTCCAGGTTCGGGTGTCCTGCGTAATGGTGGTGGCCGTGGGGCTGGTGCTGGCGGGGCGCCAGAGTTTTTGCGTCAGGGTCTGGATGCGCCCTGCTGCGTCGTACTGGTAGCTGCTGAAGTCGGTGGCGATGACCTGTCCGGCGCTGTCGTAAGTGCGCAGGCCGGGGATGGTTGTGGTGGCGCCGGGCAGCTTCCAGCTCCAACTGGTGGGCTGGCCCAGGGGGCTCCAGGTGATGCCGGTCACCAGGGGCTGCCCTGCCCAGTTCAGGCCGGTGAGTTGGCCGGTGGTGTCGTACACGTATTGCAATACCTGCCCGCCGGGGTAGGTGGTGCTGGCCAGCAGGCCCTGGGCGTTATAGGCGTAGCTGATGCTGCGGGTGTCGCCGTTGATCAGGCGCTGGGTTTTGCTGGTGACGCGGCCCAGGTTGTCGCGCTGGTAGGTGGTGGTGCCGCTGGCGTCGGTGATTTCGCCAAGGTAGCCCTTGCCGGTGGTGCCCAGGTCATAGCGCAGGCTGGTGGTGCGCCCGCCAGCGTAGGTGATGAGCGTGGGGCGGCCCAGCAGGTCACGATCGATGGTGGTGGCCTGGTCCAGTGCGTCGGTGACCTGTTTGGGCAGGCCCAGGGCGTCGTATTGGGTGGACTCAGTGCCGGTGTCGGGGCTGACCTCGCGCGTGGCGTTGCCGAGCGCGTCACGGGTGTAAGTGGTGGCCACGCCCTTGAAGTCGGTGGCCTGTGTGACGCTGTCTAGAGCGTTGTAGCTGAGCGAGGCGGTGGCATATTCAGCATTGGTGATGGCCTTGGTTCGGCGCAGCGCATCCAGGGTCTGGCTTTCGGTTTGGCCCAACCCATTGGTGGTGCTCACCCATTCGCCATTGCTGTCGTAGCCGTAGGTGGTGGTTTGCCCGCCAACGGTCACGCTTTCGACGCGGTTCAGGCTATTGATGCTGCGGGCCAGCCGCCAAACGAGCGCGCCCTGGGCATTGCGAAGATCTTCGACAACGCGGTTGCCCATGGCGTCCAGGGTGTAAACGCCCGAGTTGCCCCGGTTGTCGCTCCAGCCCGTCAGACGCTGGGCGGCATCATAGGTATAGCTGATGCTCTGGCCCTGTGGCAGCTTGATGGTGGCAACTTGCCCGCTGGGGCGGTACGAGAACGTGGTAACCAGGCCGCCACGGTTGGTGGTCAGGACGCGACCACGAGCATCATAGGTGTAGGTGGTCAACAGCCCAGTGGGAGATGTTTGGGTAAGCACCCGCCCTGCGCTGTCGTACGTGTAGCTATCCACATGGCCCTGGGCATTGGTGGCGCGGGTCAGGTTGCCAGCGCTGTCGTACTGGTAACTGGTGGTGGAGCCATTGGGAAGCGTTTCTGTGGCAACCAGCCCGTTGGCGTGGTAGGTCCAGCGGGTGGTGCGGGCCGTACCTGCGCCGCCCGCCGCCCCTGTGGTGTCGGTGATGGTTTCGCTGAGTCGGTTACCGAGGCTGTCGTAGGTATAAGTTGTGGTACGGCCGGGTGTGGTGACGCTCAACGGCAGGCGCCATCGGGGGTGCCAAGTGGTCTGAGTGGTGCGGGATTCGGGGGTGCCTACGGCCTCGGTGGTGGCAATCGGTAGGCGGCGGGCAGTGTCCCATTGGGTGTTGATGGAGATACCCAGAAAGTCCGTTTCCGACTCGATCAGGCCCAGTTCAGATTGCCTGCGCGCCGCGGCGTCGGCAGCGCCAAGGGCATCCGGTTGTGAGGCACTGATGACGGCAAGACGCCCAGAATCCAGGCTGTACGTGTAGGTGCGCCTGTTGCCGAGGGGATCAGTCACAGACGTTGGATTGCCGTAGTACTGACCGTACTCGACCTGATAACGGCCGACGCCGCCCGCCCTGACGGTTTGAACCGGCTGCTCCTTGTCGTTGTAGCTGAATGTGGCCAAGCGCGTGCCGTTTTCATCCACGATGCCAGTCAGCGCATTGGGAAACATTGCAATCTCGTACCGATAGGTTCTCGATGTGTTATCGATGTGGCGCACCCGAACGAGTCGCTTCGCGTTGTCGTACTCGTAAGTGGCCTGCGTCTGCCCCCCGATTGCCACGCTGGACAGTTGCCCCGCGCTGTTGTAAGCCAGTTGCAAGCTCCGTCCGAAGTGGTTCCTTACGGCCACCAAACGCCCTTGAGCGTTATACGAATACTGACGCACCCAACCATTCCGAAGGGTATGGCTTAGGATTTTTCCGCTGGCGTCAAACTGACGAACACTGTCATCGGCACGGGATGTATAGACCCATCCTTGACTGGTTTTCGTCAATTCATCCACGCTGTCCTTAGGCTGCCACACGCCATTGGCGAGGGCGAAAACCACTCGCCCCCCGTCGTCCGTGGTGACCACCACCAATGATGGATCGGTGCGTGTTGCTGCCTTGACTACCAGCGCATCTGCATAAAGCCGCGCCCAGCCACCACCCATATCGCCCGCGCCAGCAGGGCGCTTGCTCAGGTAGTTTCGTCCAAATGTCAGCGGGTGGGGCGCCTGATCAACATAATCGATCTCGGGCTGATACTTTTGAGCACGGGCCAAAAGAATGGGGTTCGGGGTACTTTCGCCGCTTTTACTTCCGAGGTTGCCGTTGCCGCCACCGGGATTGGCTGGGCAGGATGGCGGGCCAGGGTCTGGGCGGAAGGGCGGCGGCGGAGGTGAAGGTGGTGTCGGCGGCGGCGGCGGGGGAGGTAGCTCGCACGAATTTCCGACCTTGGAATATCCCTGAGGGCACGGCTCCGGCTCACAAACTCCTGTGGCTGGGTTTTCGTGCTTAGGGTGGGGACATTGATCCACCTCCTTGGCGCACAGCAGTGGAATGGGTTCTTGACCCCCCGCGTAGCCCTTCGGGCAATTTTCCCAGAAGATATCCAGCACAAAACAATGGGGACCCTGAAGCCATGGAACATTGGACTCACCCATGCAATAAGTACTGCGACTGCCCGCCATATACCCTCCGACCGAAGGCTTTAAGGAGGTTGTTCCTTCGGGGACTGGATACGGGGCATATGCCTGTATCAGTCTCGCGCGACATCTCGCATCCAGTTCTGATTCATCAAAAAATGGCGGGTGATGATTCCCTCTGGACCAGTATGCACGAGCGGTATCCAGCGCGGCTTAAGCCGGGGCGGGCGTAAACACCGCAGCCAACATAACCACCATCCCGAAGAGTTCAAGACAGTGTTTCAAAATGTTTTTCATTTGATCGAGCCAAATATAAACTTGGATCCGTGACTTGATGGTCGAGGCTTTGCTGATTCTCCATTGAAATCAACGACTTGGATGCTGTGTGACGTTTCACCCAGCAGGTGAAGCGACCATGACCCACTTTGTAATCGAACAATTGCCCTAGGACTTGAGCAACCAGGCCGGTCGCCCGGTGGAAACAGCGCGCCGTGGAGTGTATTCGGGCTCGGTCTGTTCAAAACATCAATGCGGCATGACGTTGCCGAAACCCAACGGTAATCTTCGGAACCGGGGCAAACGTTGGGCGTTTGACCCGAACTGCCCAGACTGTTTGGATCCACCTGTGAACCAGTGCAAGCCGTTGGCTGAAGGCCAGCTCCCTTTTGCCGATCTCAGTTACCCGGCTGCAACCTTAGCAACTTGCCGTCGCGGCTGTCGGTCAGCAGGTAGATGAATCCGTCTGGCCCCTGCCGGACGTCGCGGATACGCCCGCCCATGCCTTCCAGCAGTTTGTGCTCGCGCACGACCTTGCCTCCTGCCAGTTCCAGGCGGTGCACGGTGCCAAACTTGAGCGAGCCCACCAGCAGGCTGCCTTGCCAGGCAGTGCCGTAACGCAGGCCGGTCACAAAGGTCATGCCCGACGGTGCGATAGACGGTACCCAGTAGTGCAGCGGCTGTTCCATGCCGTGCTTGGCGATGCCTTCACCGATCTTGCCGCCTCCGTACTTCACGCCATAGGTGATCACGGGCCAGCCATAGTTGCGGCCGGGCTGGGGCACGTTGATCTCATCGCCGCCCTGCGGCCCGTGCTCGTGCATCCACAGCTTGCCGTCGGGCCCCAGTGTGGCGCCTTGCGGGTTGCGGTGGCCGTAGCTCCAGATCTCGGGCAGCGCATCAGCCTGCTTGACGAATGGGTTGTCGGCCACGGGCGCGCCGTCGGGGGTGATGCGCACGATCTTGCCATGGTGGTTGTCGAGCTTTTGTGCATCGTCCATGCGGTGGTAGCGTTCGCCCAGCGTGAGCCAGAGGTTGCCATCTGCCGACTGCACGATGCGGCAACCAAAATGCAGCTGGCTGTTGACCTTGGGGCGCTGGCTGAAGATGACCTGCACATCCAGCAGGCTGCGCGCGTCGGCTGCCAGCGTGGCACGGGCCAGTGCGGTGCTGCTGCCAGACGCGCCAGCGACCGCAGGTTCCGAAAAGCAGAAATAGATGCGACGGGTGCTGTCAAACCGGAGGTCGGTCACCACATCAAGCAAACCGCCCTGCCCGCCCGCCGCCACGCGCGGCACGCCTGCCAGCGGCGCGCTGACTTGTCCGTTGGCGTCCACCACCCGCAGGGTGCCAGGACGCTCGGTGACCAGAAATTGCCCGCCCGGTAAAAACGCCACCGCCCACGGATGAACCAGCCCCGTGGCCACCGGGCGCAGCGAAACCTCGGGGTGGGCGTCTTGCGCGATGGCAGGCCCGCTGAGCGCCGCCAGCGCGACAGCATTGGCGGTGACGGCAGTCCACACGGTCGAAAGCGAAGTTGGTCGCATCGGTCAAGGTCCCTTGAAGTGCTGTATTGCCCAGCGCAGTCACTGCGCCGCCAAGCCGCGCGGGCCTGGGCCGGTAAAAAATTGGGCAGCGGCAGGTTTTAAAACCGGTCCGCGCATTTTGACGGGCCCCATGGCTGAGCGTGATACCCTTTGCCCCCATGTCTCAATGGTTATGCGCTTTTTTGCTGGCCTTCTCCTGTGTAGCCCAGGCAGCACCGCCGGACGAAACGGACCGCCCGTTGGCCGACAAGGGCCTGCTCAGCCGTCTTGAAGGCGTGAGCCAGACGGTGGCGGTTCGCACGACCGATCTGGTCGTCAATGCCATGGGTTTTCTGGGCGTGCCCTACCGGCGTGGGGGCAATAGCGTAGAAACGGGCTTTGATTGCAGCGGCTTTGTGCGGGCCATTTATGAACAGACCGTCGGGCTGTTGCTTCCCCGCCGTGCAGACCAGCAAGCGGCCGCCACAGAGGTGATTGACCGCAAGGACCTGCAGCCGGGCGACTTGGTGTTCTTCAACACCATGCGCCGCAGTTTCAGCCATGTGGGCATTTACGTGGGCGA
This sequence comes from Acidovorax sp., assembly GCF_046341535.1. Classification (GTDB taxonomy): domain Bacteria; phylum Pseudomonadota; class Gammaproteobacteria; order Burkholderiales; family Burkholderiaceae_C; genus Acidovorax. The sequence goes on from NZ_JBKDRI010000139.1 coordinate 6,031, forward strand.
CGGCAAGTTCATCCACTCGCCCCGCAGTGGCGCTCAGGTGCGGGTGGAGGACATGGCCACCGACTATTGGGCCAAGCGCTTTAACGGTGCGCGGCGCGTTGCGCCTGAGTCTGATGTGGCCGCAAAGTAGCCATGCCCGCCTGCCGATGCTGGCTGCCCTCGGGGCGGCTTTTTTGCGCGGGTAGCCATCCACATTCGCATCGATCTGTTTGCACTGTGGCTGGGCAACCTCGGCTGACCCTGTTCGACGCGTGAGCGACAAGTCTTGCGCTTGAGCGGCTTAGGCATGGCGTGCGCCAACGGGCTGCCACCTGGGCCGTGGGCTACGAGATTCCGCTCCACGAACAGTGGCAACTGACAACGGAAGTTTTCGGCGAGCAGCGGTCCCGCCCGGACAAGGCTGTGGGCGTGCGCTATGCAATCGCCGAAGGGATCACAGCCTCAGCCGCAGTGGGCCGGGGCAATGGTCGGACGTTCGGCCAGGTGGGCGTTGCCTGGGAGTTTTAGGGATTCAGGTCTCTCGCGCCACCCAGGCGGGCTTATCGCCTGGATAGGGCGTGCGGTCAGTCGGAGGAATCCACCGAGAAATAATAGGACAGCCGCTGCTGGGGATTGATCCAGTCCAGGACGTCCAGTGGCAGGGTGGAGGCGCGGACCGCCTCCGCGATCCTCAGGTCGGGCTCGGTATGCAGTTCGACGGTAGGAGCCTCATCTTTAGGCACATCGGGCGAGTACACGAGCACGCGGGGCCGCAGGCTATCGGGCCCCGGCGCCACCACGAGCCCCAGGGATCCGTCGGTGAGCAGTACCAGGGTGCCGGGCGGATACACCCCAAGGAGCTTGATCAGGGAACTCAGCAGTGCCGGGTCAAACCGCGCAGCCTCCAGGCTGAACATGCGCGCCAGTGCTTCGGCGGGCATCAGTGGCTCTTGATCGCTTGCCTCGGGCGTACACAGGTTGTCGTAGCGATTGGCGATTGCGAGGATCGCGGCCGAGCGACCCATGGTGCGGATGCCCCTTGGCCAACCTGAACCGTCCGCAGCCTCGTGGTGGTCCGCAATCGCCGCTAACGCCTCTTTGCTGAAGGCCCCTGACTCGGTGGCCAGTTGCACGCTGAACATGACGTGCTGACGCACATGCGCCTCCTGATACTTTTTGCGCTTGCTGGTCTTGAAAAGCTCAAAGGGAATCTTGACCTTGCCCACATCGTGCGCCAGGGCCGCCATGGCCAGATCGGAGAGTTCGCGCTCCGTGAGGCCCTCTTTCTTGCCCAAGAGCATGCACAGCGTCAGCACATTGAGCGCGTGAAACTGCGGCCCCTGCTCCTTTTTTTCGCCCAGCAAATGCAGCAGGACTTCGTTGCTCCGTGCAATGCCGAATGCGGTCTCGCGCGAAAGCTCCAGCAGCATGGCGCCAGCGGCCTTGGGCGAGCGGTGCAGCGCTTGCAGCGCTGCACGCGTTTTGCGGGCCGCATCTTCCCAGGCGCGGTCAGCGCGCACCGCGGCGTCCCGCTGACGCAACCGTTTTTCGCGTTTGGCGTGCTCAAGACGCCTGATCTCGGCACGCAACGCGGCTTTGGCGGCCGCTTCCTGGGCTGCCCTCTGAGCCTGAAGCTCCTTTGGGGTGGGGACGTAGGGCCCTGGCGACGCAGTGCTTTTGTCTGGGTAGTAAAACAGGTTTCCCCGCACGTCCAGCGACTGAATGACCTCTACGTCATTCTCGCTCCTGACCGTCAGACGGTTGGAAATGAACGGGTGTTCGTCCCATCGGACCCTGAGCCACACATAGAGGCCGGGAACGACCTGGCTGGGGTCAATGGCGACAGCGACTCCGGGACTTTTCCACATGGATTTTCGCTTTGATCCGTAACAATTTGTATTTGAACCTGACTATACAAGGCAGGCACTGATTCTGTCTTCTCGCCGCAGCAAGCCAATCGCAGATTCTATTGATTTCATAGCATTCGTGTGAAAGCTGTTGTACCCCATATTGTGTTCAAGTCAAGGCCTGAGGAGCCGGTGAGGTCACGTTGACCGCCTTTGAGGTGTTTCGGCACACTGCCCTGCGAAAATAAGGGCATCCACCATGCGCCCCCATTGCCGTTGCGCGCCCGCCTCCCTTGTGGGTTGCGGCTTCGCCGGGTGATGCACCGCTTTCTCTGCTGGCCAAGCCGCTTTCACAATGAACACGCCTTCCTTTGAGCCTGACCGTCATAGCCCGTGGCGGATGTCGGTCGCCCCCATGATGGATTGGACAGACCGCCACTGCCGTTTTTTCCACCGCCTGCTCACACGCCGCACACTGCTGTACACCGAGATGGTCAACGCTGGTGCCATCCTCCACGGCGGTACCGAGCGACACCTGCGATTTAATCAAGAGGAGCATCCCGTCGCTCTGCAGTTGGGCGGTAGCGAGCCCGGCGCTCTGGCCCAGGCCGCCCGGCTGGGGGCGCAGTGGGGATATGACGAGATCAACCTGAACTGCGGTTGCCCCAGCGACCGGGTGCAGCGCGGGGCATTTGGTGCCAGCCTGATGAAGGCACCCCAACTCGTCGCCGACTGCGTGCGGGCGATGCGTGATGTGGTGGATGTACCGGTCACCGTCAAGCACCGCATCGGCATTGACCAAAACGAAGACTATGGATTCGTCCGCGACTTTGTCGGCACGGTGGCCGAGGCAGGATGCTCGGTGTTCATCGTGCATGCTCGCAATGCCTGGCTCAAGGGTCTGTCACCCAAAGAGAACCGCGACATTCCGCCGCTGCGATACGAGGTGGTGCACCAACTCAAGGTGGACTTTCCGGAGATGACCTTTGCGATCAACGGCGGCATCCAGACGGACGCTGCCGCGCAGGAACACTTAACGCACCTGGATGGAGTGATGGTGGGCCGCGAGGCCTATCACAACCCTTGGTGGTTGGCACGCTGGGATTGTGTGTACTTTGGTGATCCCGCACCCACCATCACCCGCGAAGAAATCGAAGAAGCGATGGTCGATTACATGGAAAAGGAAGCTGCCAGGTACGGCACGCCTTGGCCGCACATCGCCCGGCACATGCTGGGGCTTCGCCACAGCCTGCCCGGTGCACGCATCTGGCGCCAGGTGTGGAGCAACCACCTGCTCAAGGACCGCCCAGCGCGGGAGGTTCACGCGCTGGCCAAAGCGTCCTACGCTGCCGAGTCGGCCCCTGCGCACAGTGGCCCTTAGCAGGCACAGCCTGCCTGCGCCGCCAGCCGCGCACGGTTTGTGGATCACACAGCCAACGATGCGCCGCGAATCCCTGGCGCGCGACGCGCCGTGCGGCCGCGCTGATGCTTTCGTTTTTGGATGAACCACTTTGGCGGGTATGCTTTCGCCGGCACTTCGCGCAGGTGCGCTTGCCTAAGCTGTCCGGCCAAGGCATGCTCGCTCTGACCAACGCAAGACATCCACCCCGACTCCCACGTCACCACACACAAGCATGGCTTCGCTGGATTTTGATATTGAGGAAGCTCGGTTTCGGCGCTTTTATGCCGAACAGCAGGTGCCCCTTGCCGCCACGTGCAGCCAGGTCACGCAGCGGGTGCAAAAGCTTGTCTCTGAGGCGGGGGGCGTGGAAGTTGCCAAGATCGAGGGCCGCGTCAAGGACGTTGAGGAGTGCATCCAGAAGTTTGTGCGCAAGTACCGCCCGGCGCTGGAAGAGCACAACACCGCCTACGAAATCCGGCCGTTCATTACCGATCTGATCGGCGTTCGCGTGGTCTGTCTTTACGAAGATGAGCCGGAAAAAATTGCCTCCATCGTGCGCGAGCACTTTGCGGTGATCGACATCACGGACAAGACCTCGGCCGTGGAAAGCACAGAGGCGTCATTTGGCTACAAGGGGCTTCATCTTGATTTGAAGCTCGATGCGTCACAGCACAATCATCCCGAGTTGGCACCCTTCGCTGGCATGGCGTTCGAGCTGCAGGTTCGAACCATCATCCAGGACTCCTGGAGCGTGCTGGACCATCGGATCAAGTACAAAAAGTCCATTCCGGGGCCGCTGAAGCGGCGCATCAATGTTCTGTCGGCCCTGTTTGAGCTGGCCGACCGCGAGTTTCGACAGATTCGGGACGCTACGGCGGCTGAAATCTTGCAGGCGCCGGATGAAACAGTAGAAGCCGAGGCTGAGCAAGGCGTGCCTCAGGCCCAGGCTTTGGCCCGCACCACAGGCGGCCCGAGCAGCGAGCTGAACGCGTTCACGTTCCTCAAGATCGCGACGCATTTCTTCAAGGACTTTGAATTTGAGCCGTCCAAGGTGGACGCGTTTGTGGACGACATTCAGTCATGGGCCCCGGGCATGACCCGTGCCCGATTCAATGCGTTGCTCCGAGAGACGATTGCCATCGTCAAGCGCTACAAGGAGCATTTCGAGGCGCTCAACCCTCAGGCGAGCTTCAACCCGTTTACGGTCATGCGGCATTGTCTTTATCTGCACGACCGCACGCTGTTCCGAGCCGCCTTGCGCAATTCGGTGCGCGATGCGTTTTCTGTGTGGCTTGCCGAGCATGGGGGCGCCAAAAGCAGCGCCACGGCCTGAGGCGGGCCCGGCGTGACGGTCGGCACCGCATGGCCACTACCCCGCCGTCGCAGCCTTGACGCATTTTTGGACTTTGTACCCCAAACGCGACGAGGCTTCTCTGTTATATTGCAGTGCAACATACGGAGTTTCGCCCATGCTTTATCACATTTACGAAACCCAGCGCTCCCTGATGGAGCCTTTCACTGATTTTGCCCAGGCTGCAGCCAAGCTCTACAGCAACCCTGTCTCTCCACTGAGCCAAACCCCCATGGCCCAGAGAATGTCGGCTGGCTACGACCTCCTGTATCGGCTGGGCAAAGACTATGAAAAGCCGGCGTTTGGGATTCATTCGGTCGATGTGAATGGTGTCGGTGTGGCCGTGCATGAGCGCGTGGAGATCGACAAGCCGTTTTGCGAACTGCGCCGGTTCAAGCGCTTTACCGATGACCCCGCAACGCTCGGCAAACTCAAAGCCCAGCCGGTGGTGCTGATCGTGGCGCCCTTGTCGGGTCACTACGCGACGCTGCTGCGCGACACCGTTCGCACCATGCTCAAGGACCACAAGGTCTACATCACCGACTGGAAGAACGCTCGCCTCGTTCCGCTGTCAGAAGGGGAGTTTCACCTCGACGACTACGTGAACTACATGCAGGAGTTCATCCGGCACCTGCAGCGCCTGTATGGCAACTGCCATGTGATCAGCGTGTGCCAGCCCACGGTTCCGGTGCTGGCTGCGGTGTCCCTGATGGCCAGCCGCGGCGAAACCACACCGCTCACGATGACCATGATGGGCGGGCCCATCGACGCGCGCAAATCGCCGACCTCGGTCAATAATCTGGCGACCAACCGAAGTTTTGAGTGGTTTGAGAACAACGTGATCTATCGCGTGCCCGAAAAATTTCCCGGCGCTGGCCGCCGCGTGTACCCCGGTTTTCTCCAGTACACCGGCTTCGTGGCGATGAACCCCGACCGGCACGCGACCAGCCACTACGACTACTTCAAGGACCTCATCAAGGGCGACGATGCCAGCGCCGAGGCCCACCGCAAGTTTTACGACGAGTACAACGCGGTCCTGGACATGGACGCGAACTACTACCTCGAAACGATTCAGACGGTGTTCCAGGATTACAAGCTCGTCCACGGCACGTGGGATGTCCGGTCGCCGCAGGGCAAGGTTGAGCGGGTGCGTCCACAAGACATCAAAACCACGGCTTTGTTCACCGTGGAAGGCGAGCTGGACGATATCTCGGGTTCCGGGCAAACCAAGGCGGCGCATGGCCTGTGCAGTGGAATCGTGCACACCGAGCAGCGGCACATGGATGCCAAGGGCGCTGGGCACTACGGCATATTCAGTGGCCGCCGCTGGCGCGAGCTTGTGTATCCGGAAGTGCGCGCCTTCATCCTTGAACATGAACGCACCGCGCAAGCGGCCTTGCCGACGCAGGCCAAGGTAGACCAGCCTGCGACAGAGACTACGGCTACCCCCTCGGCGTCGATGGCGCCCACGTCACCGGCGGTGGCTGGCAAAGACAAGAAGGCGGCGGTGCGAGCAAGCGCCCCCAAGCCCTCCCCGGCCAAACCAGCCGCAACGCCCAAGCCGGCAGCCGCGCCTGTGCCTGCCAAGGTTGCCACCCGTTGGGTGAAGGTGGAGCCATCGGCTTCGGCCACCGCCAAGCCAGCTTCCGACGCCGCCCCAGCCGTGGCCAACGCCCCGGCCCCCACCGCAGCGGGCGGTCGCACCCGCCGCGCTGGGGCGCGCAAGGCTTGAGCACAGCACAAACTTCGGCCCTGACGTCGCCCGGCGTACAGGTGCTGAAGCGGTTCAACGACCTCGCAACAAGGATCAACGCAGCGCTCCCGCAAACGCAGTGCAGGCGCTGCCAGTATCCCGATTGCGGGGCCTACGCGCAGGCCATCGCAGACGGTACGGCCGATATCAACCAGTGCCCCCCGGGCGGGGCTGAAGGCATCACACGGCTGGCGCAGATCACCGGGCGGGCCGCGCTGCCGCTGAACCCAGCGCACGGCCGCGAAGCGCCCCGAACGGCGGCCGTGATCGACGAAGCCTGGTGCATCGGCTGCACGTTGTGCATCAAGGCTTGCCCCACCGATGCCATTGTTGGATCCAACAAATGGATGCATACCGTCATGGAGCAGTACTGCACCGGCTGCGAACTGTGCGTGCCCGTGTGCCCGGTGGATTGCATCACACTCGAAACCGTGAGCGGAAGCCTTACCGGCTGGTCGGCGTGGTCAGCGCAGCAGGCCCATCAGGCCCGTGGGCGCTATGAACTGCGAGCGGCTCGGCTGGCCACCCAGGGCATGGGGCACGCTGGCAGCGCGCACGAAGTCGTTGCCCAAGCACCCGATGCGTTGCAGGACCGGGCGACGCAAGCCCCGCACACGGATACTTCCCACAGCCTGGATGCCGCTGCCACGAAAGCAGACGACGCATCGGCTGCCGCCAGGCGCGCCGCCGTTGCGGCAGCCATGGAGCGGGCGCGAAGACTGCGGGCAACCGACGAGCGCTGAGCTGCTGCCCAACACCTCGGGGCGATTCACGCGGGCCGGGCGCGCTGGCGTGGGTGAATGTGAAAGCAGCCTGTGCCGCCGTGACTTCATAATCGCAGCCCATGAATCCTTTGCTTCATCAACTTCAGCCCTATCCCTTTGAGCGCCTTCGCCAGCTTTTTTCCGGGGTGACGCCGCCCGCCGAATACAGCGCCATCAGTCTGGGAATGGGCGAGCCCCGACATCCGACGCCGCAGTTCATCAAGGAGGCCGTCAGCGCCAACCTCGCCGGTTTGGCGAGCTACCCTGCCACGGTGGGCGCGCCCGCATTGCGGCAGGCCTGCGCGCGGTGGTTGCAGCGCCGTTATGGGCTGAGCGTGGATGCTGAGACCCAGGTTTTGCCCGTGAACGGCTCGCGTGAAGCCCTGTTTGCGTTTGCCCAGACCATCGTGGACCCGACGGGTGGACAAGCCATGGTGGTTTGCCCCAATCCGTTTTATCAGATCTACGAAGGCGCAGCACTTCTGGCCGGAGCAACGCCCTACTACGTGGCCAGCGACCCGCAACGGAATTTCGCCGTCAACTGGGATACGGTGCATGAGGCCGTGTGGAAGCGGACGCAATTGCTGTTTGTGTGCTCCCCCGGCAACCCGACGGGCGCCGTGATGCCGCTCAGTGAATGGAAGAAACTGTTTGAGCTGAGCGACCGCCATGGCTTTGTCATTGCCTCGGACGAGTGCTACAGCGAGATCTACTTTCGCGACGAGCCCCCGCTCGGAGGGCTGGAGGCCGCATCCAGGCTGGGCCGTGGCGACTTCAAAAATCTGATGTCGTTCACCAGCCTGTCCAAGCGCAGCAATGTTCCGGGCCTGCGCAGCGGCTTCGTGGCAGGCGATGCGGCGCTCATCAAGGCGTTCTTGCTCTACCGAACCTACCACGGCAGTGCCATGAGTCCGGTCATCCAGGCAGCGAGCATTACCGCCTGGGACGACGAGCAGCACGTGGTCGAAAACCGCACGCTTTACCGCACCAAGTTCGCGCAGGTCACGCCGCTGCTCGCTCGCGTCATGGAGGTCTCACTCCCAGACGCAGGCTTTTACCTCTGGGCCAAGGTGCCTGAGGCGCTTGGCATGGATGACACCGAATTCGCCCGGGCCCTGCTGGCTCAATACAATGTGACGGTGCTGCCCGGCAGCTACCTTGCCCGCGAGGCGCAAGGCAGCAACCCTGGCGCGCAGCGTGTGCGCATGGCCTTGGTGGCCGACGTCGAAGAATGCGCTGAAGCGGCGCAGCGCATCGTGCAATTCATTCAATCCCGTACTGCCTGACTTTCAAATGACCCAACAACTGCAAACCCTGATCGACAACGCCTGGGAAAACCGTGCCTCGCTCTCTCCGGCGACGGCTCCCAAGGAAACGCTGGACGCGGTCGAGCAGGTGATCGCCCATCTGAACAACGGCACGCTGCGCGTGGCCACCCGCCACGCCGTGGGCCAGTGGACCGTGCACCAGTGGATCAAAAAGGCCGTGCTTTTGTCGTTCCGCCTGCGTGACAACCAGGTGGTGCGCGCCGGTGACCTGGGCTTTTACGACAAGGTGCAAACCAAGTTCGCGCACCTGAGCGAAGACGAAATGAAGGCCACCGGCGTGCGCGTGGTGCCCCCGGCTGTGGCGCGCCGCGGCAGCTTCATTGCCAAGGGCGCGATCCTGATGCCGTCGTACGTGAACATCGGTGCCTATGTGGGCGAAGGCTCCATGGTGGACACCTGGGCCACGGTGGGCTCGTGCGCGCAGATTGGCGCGGGCGTGCACCTGTCGGGCGGCGTGGGTATTGGCGGCGTGCTCGAGCCGTTGCAGGCGGGCCCCACGATCATCGAAGACAACTGCTTCATCGGCGCGCGCTCCGAGGTGGTCGAGGGCGTGGTGGTGGAAGAAAACGCGGTCCTCGGCATGGGCGTGTACCTGGGGCAAAGCACACCCATCTTCAACCGGGCCACGGGCGAGATCAGCTATGGCCGCGTGCCCGCAGGCTCGGTGGTGGTCAGCGGTAACCTGCCCAAGACGGCAGCCAATGGTGCTCCGTACAGCATGTACGCTGCCATCATCGTCAAGCAGGTGGATGCGCAAACGCGTTCCAAGACCAGCATCAACGATCTGTTGCGCGACTGATTTTTCTGCGGCTGCCAGCCGCCATGCGCGGCCGCGCAGTGGACTGGCAGGTCATCCAGAGACCAACAACGTGAGGGGAGCTTGATGAGCACGATGGAACGGATTCTTCGGCTGATGGCCGAGAAAAAAGCCTCGGACGTTTACCTGTCTGCCAATGCGCCCGCGCTGATCAAAATCAACGGCGAGTGCGTCCCGATCAACAACCAGATCCTGCCCGCAGATGCTCCACGCAATCTGCTCTCAGAGATCGTGCCGCCGGACCGCATCGAGGAGCTGGAAGAAACCGGCGAGCTCAACATGGGTGTGCCGATCAATGGCCTGGGCCGCTTCCGCGTGAGCGCCATGCGCCAGCGCGGCAGCTACGCGGTGGTGATCCGCTTCATCTCCCAACTGATCCCGGAATTTGACACGCTGGGCCTGCCGCCGGTCATGCGCGATCTCATCTTGGAAAAACGCGGCCTCGTCCTGATGGTGGGCGCTACCGGCTCGGGAAAGAGCACATCGCTCGCGTCCATGATCGACACGCGCAACGAGATTCTGACCGGCCACATCCTGACCGTGGAAGACCCGGTGGAGTACCAGTTCAAGAACAAAAAATCGATCGTGAACCAGCGCGAGGTGGGCAGCGATACACAATCGCTGCAAACGGCGCTGAGAAACGCGCTGCGCCAGGCGCCCGACGTCATCTTGATTGGGGAAGTCCGCGACCGTGAAACCATGTCGGCGGCCATTGCCTACGCGCTGTCGGGCCACCTGTGCCTGGCCACGTTACATGCCAATAACAGTTACCACGCACTCAACCGGGCCCTGAGCTTCTACCCGGTTGAGGTGCGCCCCAGCATGCTCAGCGACCTGGCGTCGGCGCTCAAGGCTATTTTGTCGCAGCGGCTGGTGCGCACGGTAGAGGGCGGGCGTGTGCCCGCTGTTGAGGTGATGCTCAACACCAAACTGGTCGCTGACTTGATTGGACAGGGCGACTTTTCGGGCGTGCGCGAGGCCATGGAAAAATCCATGGCCGAAGGCTCGATGACCTTTGAGGCAGCCCTGGCCAAACTCATCATGGATGGCAAGATCGACCGCAAGGAAGGCCTTGCCTACGCCGACTCGCCCACCAACCTCATGTGGCGTCTGCAAAATGACTTTACCCTCGCTGCCAGCGCGGCCAAGGCACAAAAGGAAGCCCGAGAAGCCCAGGACGACCAACCGTCGTTCACCGAGATCGTTCTGGACGTCAAGTCGGCCGCCTGACCCTGGGCCGCCTTCCCTGCTTACCCCTGGTTTCCCTGATGTCACGCACCCTGCACCTGGCTGAACAACTGATTTCCCAACCATCGATCACCCCCGAAGACGCCGGATGCCTCGATCTGCTTGCCGCCCGCCTGGCTCCGCTGGGGTTTGCGTGCGAGCGCATGGACAGCGGCCCCGCGGATTTCAGAGTCTCTAATTTGTGGTCCAGGCGGCCGTGCGGGCGCGCAGCCCTTCCCTCGACCGCCATCAAGACCGTCGTTTTTGCCGGCCATACCGATGTGGTGCCCACGGGGCCGCTCGCGCAGTGGACCAGCGACCCTTTCGTGCCTGCGCACCGCGGCGGCAGGCTCTACGGCCGTGGTGCCAGTGACATGAAAACATCCATCGCGGCGTTCGTGGTCGCCGTGGAGGAGTTTTTGGCCGCCACGCCTGAGCCCATGCTGCACATCGCCTTTTTGCTGACCAGCGACGAAGAAGGCCCGTCGGTGGACGGCACCAAGGTGGTGGTCGAGACGCTTCAGGCCCGGGGAGAGGTGCTGGACTACTGCATCGTGGGCGAACCCACCTCGGTGGAACGCACGGGCGACATGATCAAAAACGGGCGCCGCGGCACCCTGAGCGGCAGGCTCTGCGTGCGCGGCATTCAGGGCCACATTGCCTACCCGCAGCTTGCGCGCAACCCCATCCACCAGGCACTGCCCGCGCTGGCCGAACTGGCGGCCACCACATGGGATGAGGGCAATGCCTTTTTCCCGCCCACCAGTTGGCAAGTGAGCAATATGCACGGCGGCACGGGCGCGACCAACGTCATCCCGGGTGAGGTCGTCATTGACTTCAACTTCCGCTTTTCAACCGAGTCCACCGCACCGGGGCTTCAGCAGCGCGTGCATGCGGTGCTGGATCGCCACGGGCTCGAATACGACCTGCGCTGGACGCTGGGTGGGCAGCCTTTTCTGACCACGCCAGGCGAACTGGTCAGGGCGGTGCAGCAGGCGATTGCGACTGAGACCGGCCTCGCCACCGAGTTGTCCACCACCGGCGGCACCAGCGACGGCCGCTTCATTGCCCAGATCTGCCCGCAGGTGATTGAACTCGGGCCGCCCAACGCCAGCATTCACAAGATAGACGAGCACATCGTCGTGGCCGATATCGAGCCCCTCAAGAACATCTACCGCCGCACGCTAGAGAACCTGCACGCGCAAGCCCTGGCGTCCTCGGGTGCGGGCGTGGCGGCGGTGCAGGCATGAGCAGCGCCGGGCCGGGGCCGGCCCGCACATGCGACACGGTCGTTCATAGCGAAGCCCTGGAACTGAAGGGCGCGACCATCGCGGCGATCATCGAATCGGGCGCGCAGGCGTTGCAGGCCGCTGGCGTGGCCTTCGGGCATGGCACCACCAACGCGCGCGACGAGGCGGCCTGGCTGGTGCTGTGGCGCCTGGGCCTGCCGCTGGACAGCGATGTGTCGGATGCGCCGGATTCCATAGGAAATCAGGCTGTTACGCGCGACCAGATTCAGTTGGTTGCTACACTTTTTGATAGTCGTATCCGCACCCGCAAACCGGCCGCCTACCTGACCCGCGAAGCTTGGCTGCAAGGCATTTCGTTCTACATCGATGAGCGCGCCATCGTGCCGCGCAGCTTGATTGCCGAACTGCTGGTGGACGGCAGTGTGGACGGATTCCTCAGTGAAAACACCCGTCAGGTGCTCGATCTGTGCACGGGCAACGCAAGCCTGGCCGTGCTGGCGGCCATGGCCTGGCCTGAGGTCGCCGTGACGGGGGCCGACATCTCGCCCGACGCGCTTGCCGTGGCCCGCATCAATGTGGACCGGCACCACCTGCAGGACCGCATCGCGTTGAAGCTGTCGGATGGCCTGGCCGCCCTGCCCGGCCCGTGGGACCTGATCCTGTGCAACCCGCCCTACGTGAATGCGGCCAGCATGGCGGCACTGCCCAGCGAATACCGCGCCGAGCCCGAACTGGCCCTGGCGGGCGGCGCGGACGGAATGGACTTTGTGCGCCAGCTGTTGGCCGATGCACCCGCCTGCATGAGCGAGGATGCGGTGATCATCCTGGAGATCGGCAACGAACGCGCCCACTTTGAAGCGGCCTTTCCCCAGCTGCCGGTGTTCTGGCTCGACACCAGTGCGGGCGGCGACCAGGTTTTGCTGATCACCCGGCAGGCCCTGGCGGCCCACGCCCGGCTCACGGCACAATAGAGGGCTTTGCGCCGCCTAGGAGCCTGTCGGACTTGGAAATCGTCGGCTGCAAATCGACCGCAGCGGTCCATTTTTAACCGCCTTTTTGCCCCATAGCTCGGCTATGGGGCTGCAAATTCGGCAAAAACTGTCCTCGCTGGGGCCGATTTTCG
>NZ_JBKDRI010000140.1:0-11594 GCF_046341535.1 Acidovorax sp.
ATTGAGGGCGGTTGAGATTGCCAGCACCCTCCCCAACCCGTTCACGCGGAGCTTGTTGAAGCCTGGGCGCTATCCCTCCACCCGTTCGGGCTGAGCCTGTCGAAGCCTGGCTGCACAGTGGCAACCCCTTTCCGTGCTGAAGGAAGAACCGGGATATCGCCCCGGCTTCGACGAGCTCAGCCCGAACGGGCGGGGATCGTGCCCCGGCTTCGACAGGCTCAGCCCGAACGGTGGGGGAGCCAACAACCACACGGCTCATCGCTACCCGACCCCCCGCAAGATCAGGCCGAGCGAAGCGACGGCCCGAGTGGATGTCCCCGCCCCCACCCCTCTGCATGCGCCGAGGAGCGCAGCGGGCGGGGTGGCGCGTGTGCCGAAGGACACACGCGCTTGGTGAACTGACTCGCTGCGGCTGTTTGAGCGAAGCGCCATAGGCGCGCAGCGAGTTCCGCAGCGCACCACTCCCGCGAGCACCGCAGGTTGCCCGAAGCGAAGCGCAGGGACGCAGACAGTGGGGTCGCTCTTTCTTTGGTCACTTTCTTTCGGCGACGCGAAAGAAAGTGACTCGCCCGCCGGGGCGATATCCCGGCTCCGGCGCTCAAGCAGGGCAGGCGGTCGCCACTGTCCAACCGGGCTTCGACAAGCTCAGCCCGAACGGTTTGGGGTAGTTCCAAGGCTTCGACAGGCTCAGCCCGAACGGGTGTGGGGCAGCGCCCCGGCTTCGACAGGCTCAGCCCGAACGGTTTGGGGTAGTTCCAAGGCTTCGACAGGCTCAGCCCGAACGGTGGAGGGGTAGCGCCCCGGCTTCGACAAGCTCAGCCCGAACGGTTTGGGGGGCGCCCCGGCTTCGACAGGCTCAGCCTGAACGGTGCGGGGTAGTTCTAAGGCTTCGACAAGATCAATCCGAAGGGGCGCCCCTTGTCGCACAGCCCGCCGCAGAACCTACAACCTTCCCAACGCCATCAGCACATGCTCCGCCGTTGCTGGAGCCATCAGCACCACCGGCTTCGATGCATCCACCCCCACCCGCCCCGCCGCCACTGCATTGCGCAGCGCCTCAAACACGCTGATCGCCAGCATGAACGGCGGCTCTCCCACCGCCTTGCTGCCGCCCACGTTGTCCTCCCGGTTGGCCTCGGGCCACAGGGCCACGCGAAAGTGCTCGGGGATGTCGCCCGTGGCCGGGATCTTGTACGTGCTGGGCGCGTGAGTGGCCAGGTAGCCCTTGTCGTTCCACACCAGTTGCTCGGTGGTGAGCCAGCCCATGGCCTGCACAAAGCCGCCCTCGATCTGCCCCACGTCAATGGCCGGGTTGATGCTGTGGCCCACGTCGTGCAGGATGTCCACGCGGGTCACGCGGCTTTCGCCGGTCAGCGTGTCGATCACCACCTCCGAGCAGGCCGCGCCGTAACTGAAGTAGTAAAAAGGCCGCCCCGTGAGCGTGGCCTTGTCGTAGTGGATCTTGGGCGTGCGGTAAAAGCCGTCGCTCCATAGCTGGATGCGGTTGGCATACGCGTCTTTCACCACATCGTCGAACTGCCGCGCCTTTTTGGGCGAAATCACCTGGCCGCCCTCAAAGCGGATGGCGCCTGCGCCGCAGGCATCGAGCCCCGCCACAAACGAAGCAATGTTGTCGCGCACATTGCGCGCGGCAAACTGCGCCGCGCGGCCGTTGAGGTCGGTGCCGCTGCTGGCTGCGGTGGCGCTGGCGTTGGGTACCTTGCTGGTGTCGCTGGCGGTGACCAGCACGCGCTCTAGCGGCACGCCCAGCTCGTCGGCCACGATCTGCGCCACCTTGGTGTGCAGGCCCTGGCCCATTTCGGTGCCGCCGTGGTTGACCTGCACGCTGCCGTCGGTGTAGACATGCACCAGCGCACCGGCCTGGTTGAACAGCGTGGCGGTGAAGCTGATGCCGAACTTGACGGGCGTGATGGCCAGCCCGCGCTTGAGCACCGCACTCTGCGCGTTCCAGGCGGCAATGTCGGCCTGCCGGGAGCGGTAGTCGGCATCGCGCTCCAGTTGCGGCATCAGCGCGTGCAGGATGTTGTCCTCCACCGTCATCTGGTAGTGCGTCACGTTGCGGCCTTCGGCGGCGTCTTTGCCGTAGAGGTTGACCATGCGCACGTCCTGCGCGTCGCGGCCCAGCGCGCGGGCAATGTCGCCCAGGATGGCCTCGATCACGATCACTCCCTGCGGGCCGCCAAAGCCGCGAAAGGCCGTGTGGCTTTGCATGTTGGTTTTGCAGCGGTACGAGGCGATCTCTACGTTCTCAAGAAAGTACGCGTTGTCGGCGTGGAACACGGCGCGGTCGGCCACGGGGCCCGACAGGTCAGCGCTGAAGCCGCAGTTGGCCGCCATCTGCAGCTTCAGGCCCGTGATGCGGCCGGTGGCGTCAAAGCCCACGTCGTACTCGTAGGCAAACGGGTGGCGCTTGCCGGTGACCATGAAGTCATCGTCGCGGTCCAGCCGCAACTTGACAGGGTGGCCGAACTTGTTTGCCGCCACGGCCGCCCACACCGCCAGGTGGCCCGCCTGGGTTTCTTTGCCGCCAAAGCCACCCCCCATGCGGCGGCATTCCACCTTGACCGCATGGTTGTCGATGCCCAGCGCATGGGCCACCCAGTGCTGCACTTCGCCGGGGTGCTGGGTGCTGGAGTAGATGCACCATTGCTGTTGCTCCAGCGGCAGCGCGTAGGCGATTTGGCCTTCCAGGTAGAAATGCTCCTGCCCGCCCACTTCAAAGGCGCCCTGCAGGCGGTGGGCCGATTGCGCCAGGCCCTGGGCGGCGTCGCCGCGTCGCACGAATACGGGGGGCAGCACGTAGCTCTGGGCCTTGAGCGCCTCGTGCACGCTCAGCACGGCAGGCAGCGCAGTGATGTCGAGCTTGACTGCGCGCGCAGCGCGGCGCGCCTGCATGACCGAATCGGCCACCACCAGGCCAATGACCTGGCCGATGTGCTGCACGGTGTCGATGGCAAACACGGGCTCGTCGTGGGCAAAGGCCGCCAGCAGCTTGTCGCCGGGCACATCGGCGGCCAGCACCACGCCGCGCACGCCGGGCAGCGCCAGGGCGGCGCTGGCATCCACGTCGTTGAGCGTGCCGTGCGCCATGGTGGACAGGATGGGTGCCGCATACAGCGTGCCCTTGAGCTCGGGCAGGTCGTCGATGTAGTGGGCCGCGCCGGCCACCTGGGCGCGGGCGCTTTCGTGGATGTGCGACTGGCCCATGGCGCGCTGGCTGGCCGGGGCTGCGGGCGGCTGGGGGGGCTGGGGGGGCTGGGGGGGCTGGGGGGGGGCGCTGTCCACCGCATCGTCATTCAGGGGCTTGGAATCACGCTGGTTCATACCGCCTCCTGCAGGCGAAAATTCTCGACGCTCACCACAGCTTGGCCCTGGCTCTCGAGCCAAAAGCGTTGCAGCAGACTCCCCAGCACGGTGCGCCGGTAGTCGCCGCTGGCGCGCATGTCAGAGATGGGGGTGAATTCGCCCTGCAACACCTGGGCAGCGCGTGCCACGGTTTCGGCCGTCCAGGGTTGGCCCGTGAGCGCGGCCTCGGTCTGCCGGGCGCGTGCCGGGATGGCGGCCACGCCGCCCGCGCCCAGGCTGGCGCGGCGCACGGTGCCAGCCTCGATGTCGAGGTGGATGACCAGGCAGACGGCGGAGATGTCGTCATCAAACCGCTTGGAAATCTTGTACGCCTGAAGGATATTGGCCCCCATGCTCCCTGCTGCGCATGGTTCGCTGCCACCAGCCGGGGAAGGGGCCCTGGCTTCGCAGGGCTGTGGGGCGCTCGCCGCCTTGGGGCGGCCCGGCGGCTCGGATGCAGTCACTTCCGGCCGGGGCACCACGATCCGCACCAGCAGCTCGTCGGGTGCCATCACGTTCTGGCGGTAGCCGGTGTACAGGTCTTCCAGCGGCAGCTGGCGTTCGCCGCGCACGCTGGCCAGCACCACCCGGGCGCGCAGGGCGATCAGCAGCGGCATGGAGTCGCCAATCGGCGAGCCATTGGCCACGTTGCCGCCCAGCGTGCCCGAATTGCGCACGGGCAGGCCCGCAAAGCGGCTGGCAAAACGGTGCAGCTGCGGCCACTGCGCCACCAGCACCGCAAACGCATCGGTCAGGGTGACGGCTGCGCCGATGGTGATGTGCTGCGCGTCCTGTTGCACCTGGCGCAGTTCGGTGGCTCGGGTCACATCCAGGATGCGGTCGTATTGCCGGTGCTGCTTGGTCACCCACAGGCCCACGTCGGTGCACCCGGCCACCACCTGCGCTTGGGGGTGTGCGGCTCGCGCGGCCAGCAGTGCGGGCAGGCTGGTGGGGGCCAGATAGGGTGGGTTCGAAGCAAAATCAGCCGGTAGCGCACGTTTTGATTGGCCTAGTAGCTCCAATTTTGATAGCAGCGTAGCTTCATTGACCACGCGCGGCGGAAGCGCTGCCATCTGCTGCGCGGCGTCCAAAATGGGGCGGTAGCCGGTGCAGCGGCACAGATTGCCCGAGAGCTCCTCCTGCGCCCGTTCGCGGGTGATGGGGGGCGATGACCCGGCGGGCGGGGCGGCACACCCGCCGTGCACCGTGGGCGCGATGTGCTGTTGGTACATGCCGAACAGGCTCATCACAAAGCCGGGGGTGCAAAAGCCGCACTGAGAGCCGTGGCATTGCACCATCGCTTCCTGCGCGGGGTGCAAACCTGCTGCGCAAGCGGGGGGCGCATCGCCGGTCGGCTGGATCAGCGGATCCGCCGTGAGGTCTTCCACCGTCCACAGCGCCATGCCGTCGATGGAATGCGCCAGCCGGATGCAGCTGTTGACCGCGCTGTAGCGCACCTTGCCGTCGCGCGCTTCGCCCAGCACCACGGTGCATGCGCCGCAGTCGCCTTCGCCGCAGCCCTCTTTGGTGCCGGTGCTGCCCAGGTCCTCGCGCAGCACCTGCAGCAGCGTGCGGTCGGGTGGTACATTGTTCAGCGCCACAGTCTGGCCTCGGCGTAGAAATTGCAAGCGTTGGGTCGTCATGGCAAGGGCCGCTTCGATGTTCGGGAGTTCGTCAGAGGGTAAAGCGCCGCTGCGCGCTCGGCATATCCGTAAGCTTATGGCACCCATGTCTCCACCGCTATGAGATTCCATGCGCTTTTTGACACGATAGTCCGCGATTCCAACAGGGTTTTGCACTCTGTCTCGATCAAGCGCAAGGGATCGACGGCTGCCTTTCGCCCGGGCGGGCGCCAGCCGGCGCTGTCGGCGGCACTGAAAACGCCGCGCGAAGGCTCAGGCACCTGCATCATGCCCACCCGTGCCGCGCACGGGCACGCGCGCTTGCCGCGAGACTCGTTTGCTACTAAAAATATAGCGATTGACCTATGCAGAACAAGCGCAAATGGGTGTTTTGATATCGATTTCTACGGCCCCACTCCAAGACCATCGACCGCATGAGTTCGCCACCCACTCCCCCTGACGCGGCCACCCGGCCGCCGCCTCGGCTGCAACTGTCAGGCATCACCAAGCGCTACCCGGCCGTGGTGGCCAACAGCGGCGTTTCGCTCACGGTGCAGCCGGGCGAAATCCATGCCGTGCTGGGCGAAAACGGCGCGGGCAAGTCCACGCTGATGAAAATCATCTACGGCTCGGTCAAGCCCGACGAGGGCAGCGTGCAGTTCAACGGCCAGACCGTGCAGGTGCGCAACCCGCAAGAGGCGCGCGCCCTGGGCATTGCCATGGTGTTCCAGCACTTCAGCCTGTTCGACACGCTCACCGTGGCCGAGAACGTGTGGCTGGGGCTGGACAAAAGCCTGTCGCTGGCCGAGGTCACCCAGCGCATCACCGCCAAGGCGGCCGAATACGGGCTGGACGTGAACCCGCTGCGCCCGGTGCACACCCTCTCGGTGGGCGAGATGCAGCGGGTGGAAATCATCCGCGCGCTGCTCACCGCGCCGAAGGTGCTGATCCTGGACGAGCCCACCTCGGTGCTCACGCCGCAGGCGGTCGAAAAACTCTTCGTGGTGCTGCGCAAGCTGGCAAGCGAAGGCTGCAGCATCCTCTACATCAGCCACAAATTGCACGAGATCCGCGCGCTGTGTACCGCCTGCACCGTGCTGCGCGGCGGCAAGGTCACGGGGGTGTGCAACCCGGCCGAGGAATCCAATGCCTCGCTCTCGCGCCTGATGATCGGCGCAGAGCCACCCGCACTGCAACACCGCACCGTGCAGATCGGTGCCACGGTACTGCGGGTGCAGGGGCTGTCGCTGCCGCGCGCCGACCAGTTTGGCGTGGATCTGATCGACTTCGACTTCGAGGTGAAGGCGGGCGAGGTGGTGGGCATTGCCGGGGTGTCGGGCAACGGCCAGAAAGAACTGCTCTATGCCCTGTCGGGCGAGGACGCGCGTGCCGACGCCGCCAGCATCCAGGTGGCGGGGCAGAGCGCAGGCCGCATGGGCCCACGCCAGCGCCGCGCGCTGGGCCTGCACTTTGTGCCCGAAGAGCGCCTGGGCCGGGGCGCCGTGCCCACCATGGGGCTGGCGCACAACCTGCTGCTCACGCGCTCCAATGCGGTCAGCCGCGGTGGGTGGATCAAGGTGGGCGCGTTGCAAAAGCAGGCGGCAGACATCATTGCCCGCTTCAACGTGAAGGCCGGTGGCCCCAACGCGGCGGCCAGGTCGCTGTCGGGCGGCAATCTGCAAAAGTTCATCGTGGGGCGCGAGATCGATGCCAACCCGAAACTGCTCATCGTCTCGCAGCCCACCTGGGGCGTGGACGTGGGCGCGGCCGCGCAGATCCGCGGCTCCATCCTGGCGCTGCGCGATGCGGGCTGCGCGGTGCTGGTGGTCAGCGAGGAGCTGGACGAATTGTTTGAAATCTGCGATCGGCTGCATGTGGTGGCCAAAGGGCACCTGTCGCCTTCGGTCGCCCGCGCCGACGCCACGGTGGAGCGCATGGGTGAATGGATGAGCGGTCTGTGGCATGCCGATGCGCAGGCCCATCTGGCGCAGGCGCAGGCGCAGGCGCAAGAGTCTGCCGGGGAGATGCAGCATGTTTAAGCTGGAACCCCGCCCGCAGGCGTCGCGCCTGTGGACCTACGGCTCGCCGCTGCTGGCACTGGCGGTGACGGTGCTGATCGGCGTGGCGCTGTTCATGGCGCTGGGCAAGGACCCGGTGCGAGGCCTGCAGGTGTTCTTTTGGGAGCCCATCAAGTCGCCATACGCGCTGGGCGAGTTGATGGTCAAGGCGACGCCGCTGCTGCTCATTGCGCTGGGCCTGGCGGTGTGCTTTCGCTCCAATGTGTGGAACATCGGCGCTGAGGGCCAGTTTGTCATCGGTGCCGTGGTTGCCGGGGGCGTGGCGCTGCTGGCCGACAAGACCACCGGGCCGTGGATCGTGCCCGCCATCCTGCTGGCCGGTGTGCTGGGCGGCATGGTGTGGGCGGGGCTCACCGCGCTGCTGCGCGACAAATTCAACGCCAACGAAATCCTGGTCAGCCTGATGCTGGTGTATGTCGCCACGCTGGTGCTGGGCTACCTGGTGTACGGCCCGTGGAAAGACCCCCTGGGCTACAACTTTCCGCAGACCAAGATGTTTGACAAGGTCACGCAGATTCCGCGCCTGATGCAGGGCTCGCGCGTGTCCATCGGGCTGCTGCTGGCGCTGGCGGGGGCTGTGGCGCTGTGGATCTTTTTGTTCCGCACGCGGGCCGGTTTTGCGCAGCAGGTGGGCGGGCTGGCTCCGGCGGCGGCGCGCTACGCCGGGTTTTCATCGCGCAAGGCGCTGTGGACGGCGCTGCTGATATCCGGCGGCGCTGCGGGCCTGGCGGGTGCGCTGGAAGTGGCGGGCCCCATCGGCCAGCTCACGCCCTATGTGCCGGCGGGCTATGGCTTTGCGGCCATCATCGTGGCGTTTGTGGGCCGGCTGCATCCGGTCGGCATGATCCTCTCGGCCATCCTCATGAGCATGTTCTACATCGGCGGCGAGCTGGCGCAGTCGCGCATGGGGCTGCCCAAGTCGCTCACGGGTGTGTTCCAGGGCCTGCTGCTGTTCACGCTGCTGGCGTGCGACACGCTGATCGCCTACCGCATCCGCTGGGTGGGCACCCGCGCACCAGCCAAGGGAGCCGCATAAATGGAATCGTACGCACTCCTTATCGGTGCCACGCTGAGTGCAGGCACCGTGCTGGCCATGGCGGCCCTGGGCCTGCTCATCAACGAGAAGGCCGGCATCGTCAACCTGGGGGCCGAGGGCATGATGCTGTGCGCCGCCATTGCCGGGTTTGCCACCGTGGTGCACACCGGCAACACCTGGCTGGGCTTTGCAGCGGGCATGGCCGCGGGGGCGCTGCTGGCGGCCATTTTTGGCGTGCTGGTGATCTGGCTCAATACCAACCAGTACGCTACCGGGCTGGCGCTCAGTCTGTTTGGCGTGGGGTTTTCGGCCTTTGTCGGCATCCGCTACGTGCAGGCCAAACTGCCCGAGCTGACGCGCTACGCCGTGCCCGTGCTGGGCGACATCCCCCTGCTGGGCCCTGCGCTGTTCCGCCAGCATCCGCTGGTGTACCTCACCATGGTGCTCGCGCTGGCATTGGTCTGGTTTCTGTACCGCTCGCGTGCCGGGCTGGTGCTGCGCTCGGTGGGCGAGTCGCCCGAATCAGCCCATGCCCTGGGCTATCCGGTGCGCCGCATCCGGCTGGCGGCGGTGGTGGTGGGGGGGGCGCTGTGCGGGCTGGCGGGCGCCTACATCTCCACCGTGTATACGCCGTTGTGGGTCGAGGGCATGGTGGCGGGCCGCGGCTGGATCGCACTGGCCCTGACCACCTTTGCCACCTGGCGGCCGGCACGCGTATTGCTTGGTGCCTACCTGTTTGGCGGCGTGACGATGCTGCAGTTCCATTTGCAGGCCACGGGCGTGCAGGTGGCCAGCCAGTTGCTGAGCATGCTGCCCTATGTGGCCACCATCGTGGTGCTGGCGCTGATCTCGCGCAATCCGACATGGATCCGTATCAACATGCCGGCATCGCTCGGACGGCCTTTCTATCCGGGCTCATAATCATCGCTTCGCCCTTTTCAACCCCACGTTCTCAAGAAGGAACCGACATGACTGATCTGCAGAAACGCTCGCTGCTCAAGGTGGCCGCGCTCTCCGCCGTGGCTGCCGCCGCGCTGGTGGGCTGTGGCAAAAAGGAAGAGCCCGCACCGGCACCTGCCCCCGCGCCCGCACCGGTGGCCGAGGTCCCTGCACCCAAGCCCGAGCCCCTGAAGATCGCGTTTGCCTATGTGGGCCCCGTGGGCGATGGCGGCTGGACGTTTGCGCATGACAACGGTCGCAAGGCGATCGAAAAGGAATTCGGCGACAAGGTGGTGACGAGCTTTGTGGAAAGCGTGCCCGAGTCGGCTGACGCCGAGCGTGTGCTGCGCGACCTGGCAGGCCAGGGCAACAAGCTGATTTTTGGCACCACCTTTGGCTATATGGAATCCATGCTCAAGGTGGCCGCAGACAACCCGGGCATCAAGTTCGAGCACGCCACCGGCTACAAAACCGCCGAAAACCTGCGCACCTACGACAGCCGCACCTACGAAGGCGCGTACATGGCCGGCGTGATTGCCGGCGCCATGACCAAGTCCAACACCCTGGGCGTGGTGGGCTCGGTGCCGATCCCTGAGGTGATCCGCAACATCAACAGCTTCACCATGGGCGCGCAGTCGGTCAACCCCAAGATCAAGACCAAGGTGGTCTGGGTGAACGAATGGTTCAGCCCACCCAAGGAAACCGAAGCCGCCACCAGTCTGATCAACGGCGGTGCCGACGTTCTGTTCCAGAACACTGATTCGCCTGCCGTGCTCAAGACGGCACAAGAAAAGGGCAAGCGCGCCTTCGGCTGGGATTCCGACATGACCGCCTACGGTCCCAAGGCCCACCTGGCCTCGGCCATCATCAATTGGGGCCCGTACTACGTGAAGGCCACCAAGGACGCGCTGGATGGCAAATGGGCGTCGGGCCAAAGCTGGTGGGGTGTGAAGGAAGGCGCGATCGATATCGTCTCGATTGCCGAAGACGTGCCCGCAGACATCAAGACCAAGGTCGAAGGCATCAAAAAGGGCCTGGGGGATGGCACGTTCCATATCTGGAAGGGCCCGATCGTGGGGCAGGACGGCAAGGAAGTGCTGGCCAAAGATGCCGTGGCCGACGACAAGTTCCTGGGTGGCGTGAACTTCTACGTCAAGGGCGTGGAAGGCAAGATCCCCGGCGGCGACAAGAAGTAATCCGCCCTGGGCGCACTCACAAAGGCCGCCTCCGGGCGGCTTTTTTTATGCACAGCGTCGCGCGCAGGCCCCGCCAGGGTTGCAAGCTTGCGCCAACGAGGCATCATCGCTGCACAGCCTGCCACCGCCTGTTTGACAAGGGCGGGGCGCCGTCATTCGAGGAGACTGCCATGTTCAAGATTCCCCCCATTGCTGCCGACCGCCTTCCCGGCCTGCTGCGTGCCATGCCCAAGGCAGAGCTGCACATCCACATCGAGGGTTCGCTGGAGCCCGAATTGATCTTTGCGCTGGCGCAGCGCAATGGCGTGCCGCTGGCGTATGCCAGTGTGGATGCACTGCGCCGGGCCTACGCCTTCACCAACCTGCAGAGCTTTCTCGACATTTACTACGCTGGTGCCAGTGTGCTGCTGCATGAGCAGGATTTTTACGACATGGCGCGTGCCTATCTGGTGCGTGCCGCGGCCGACAACGTGCTGCATGCCGAGATTTTCTTTGACCCGCAGACCCACACGGCCCGCGGCGTGTCGATGGAGACGGTCATCAACGGCCTGCACCGCGCCTGCGTGGACGCCGAGGCAGACCTGGGCATCAGCGCCACGCTCATCCTGTGCTTTCTGCGCCACCTGAGCGAGGAGTCGGCGTTTGAGACGCTGGAGCAGGCGATACCGCACCTGGGCCGCATCGTGGGCGTGGGGCTGGATTCCAGCGAATTGGGCCACCCGCCCGAGAAGTTCGCGCGCGTGTTTGCCCGCTGCGGCGAACTGGGCTTGCACCGGGTTGCGCACGCGGGTGAAGAAGGGCCACCGGCCTACATCTGGAGCGCGCTGGACGTGCTCAAGGTCGAGCGCATCGACCACGGCGTACAGGCCGTGCACGACGCTGCGCTGATGCAACGCATGGCCCAGGAGCGCATCGCGCTCACGGTGTGCCCTCTGTCCAACCACAAGCTGTGCGTCTTCCCCCATTTGGCCGACCACAACCTGGGCAGGCTGCTGGATGCCGGCCTGGCCGCCACTGTCAACTCGGATGACCCGGCGTACTTTGGCGGCTACATCAACGAGAACTTCACCCAAGTGTTTGCTGCCACCGGCCTCACGGCCCGGCATGCCTACCAGCTCGCGTTCAACAGCTTCGAGGCCAGCTTTGCCACCAACACGCAAAAGCGGACTTGGGAGCACAAGCTCAAGGAAACCTTCGAGCGCTGCGTGGAGCACGACTACTGAGGCAGCGCATCCTGGCGCAGGCCGCCGCGAAGCGCCCGGGTAAAATCCGGGCTCGAAAGGCTGCTGTCCCGGCAGCCTTTTGTTTTTTCTGTCATCGGGACCATGTAGAGGACCACCATGTACAAAAACCTCGC
>NZ_JBKDRI010000141.1:0-18328 GCF_046341535.1 Acidovorax sp.
ATCCACACCCTTTTGCTTGATCGCAGCGACTCGCCGCACCGAAGACATCAGAGGAAAACCGGAATCAATTTCCGTGGTCAATCGCTGAGCGATTCACCACGGCAGGATGATGTTTGACAAAAGTGGGGAAGTCCTTGTAGATATGCCAACGGCCATCAACGGAACGCCTGGATAGGCGCGTCGCAGCTTCTTCAGAATCCAGTCGATCTCTGCATGGTCCCCAGAGTGATACGCCCTTGGAGCGCGATTGATTTCGCCACTGCAGCCACGAAAGTGCGGCAGGGCGCAATCCCAGCCGAGCTCGGCTGCCAGGTCGGCAAATGCCTCGCTGTAGTGGCTGCGCGAAGACCCCTCCAGCCCGTGAAAGACGACCAGCACGGGGCGAGCCAATGCCATCCCGTCTGCTGCTGACTCGCGCTTGAGAAAATCGACATCGATAAAGTCACCGTCCGGCGTGTCCCACCGCTGGCGCAGATAGCTGGGCGCGCGGCCGAATCCCCGCCGGGAACACAGTGCCGGCCAGATGGTCTGAAGCTGGCCCCCCGGCAACCAGCGCGGGGCCGTGTAGTTCATGCCACGATTCATCAGTGCAGACGCGGCGTCTGTGCCTGCAAGATATCGGCCTCGGGCGCTACGCCCGGGCTGGCATGGTGCGCCACCATGCGCCATCCTTCCGGCGTTCTGTGATAGACGTTGGTAGCGAGCACCATGGCACGGTGCACACCGTCTGGCAACACGAGCTCGACCTGTTCGACAACACTGTGCACGGCGCTCGTCAATCCCGAAATGCGATGCACCTGCACCGGCCGGGCCTGTACAGCCCCCTGGGCAAACATCGATTCGAAGGCAGCACGAATCGCGCGCGCGCCAAGCATCCGCGGGCCGCCCGGATGCACGCACACGATGTCGTCGTCTTCCGCCCAGCATTTCATCAGCAGATCGATATCGCCACGCTGCAAGGCATCGTAGAACGTGGACTCGGTGTCATCCGGGGACCCGCCCAAACGGGCGGCAGCGAAGCGGGCTGGTGGCATGGCAGTTAGGTCGCTCAATGGTGTATGCCCGGCTCGGTGACCGGACGGGACGTCATCTTAGATGGAGCCGCAAAGCCCCGGATCAAGCATTGATGCGGCAGTTTTGGCGATCGTGCTCGACCTGAAAGGGTCATCTCCTGGGGTAAAACACAGGCTGCATGAAGACGGTTGCATCCGTGGTTCATCACCCCTGTGGCATGCTAGCGCGGTTGGTGCCCCAAGGGCATCGGCCTTTTTTCTCTCGCAGGAATCCCGATGCAACGCCCCTACCGATCCGTCGACCACGTGGTGCTTCGCCTGACGGCGGCGGAGCCCTTGTACGAACTTTTCAGCAATACGCTCGGTTTGCCGGTGGCCTGGCCTCTGCAGCGCGAGGCCTTTGCCACCTACGGCTGGATTCATGTCGGCAATACGGATCTTGAACTGTGGGCAGCCTCGTCCAACAGCGATCTTCCCGATCATGCACCTGCGCCGCTCATCCATGGCTTCGCGCTGGAACCCGCAGCAGCGCTTGCCGAATGCCTGGCGTGGATGAGCGAGGCCGCATTGGCTTTCCAGGCTCCACGCGCTTTCCGTTCACAGAATCCAACGGGTCAATGGGTCACGAATTTCACCAACTCAGTGGTGCGCGACGTGTCTGCGCCTGGCTGCTGCGTTTTCTTTTGCGAGTGGGATCGGTGCGCGACCATTTATCCCTGGGATGCCGCCGAGACGCCAGTGGCGCGGCGAGCCCAGCTTCGCGAAGCGCTGGCGGAGCGACGCGGTGGCGCTTTGGGCATCACGGGGTTGCAGTCCATACGGCTTGCCACGCCAGAGTTGGAATCAACGCGGCGTCATTGGCGCGCGCTTACCGGTTCAACGGGTGGCGAAGCCATTCGCCTGACTTCGGATATTGCGCTTGAACTGGTGTCTGGCGAGCACCTCAGGATCGAATCCATCTGCCTGGGCGTGCAGTCGCTGGACGTGGCACGGAACGTTCTACGGAACCTGCGGCTGTTAGCGCAAGACCACGGCAATGCACTTGCGCTTTCAGCGCATGGGCTGCGGATGGAGCTGAGGGAGGCCGCCCCGGGGTCTTTTTGAGCAACGGCGAGCTGCGCGGCAGACACTGAAAGCGGAGCGCTCCCCAACAGAAAAAACCCGGCAAGGCCGGGTTTTTTGAGGGCGCTCGCAGGGCGCTGACTTATTTCTTCTGACGGAACTTGCGCAGGGCGGCAAGCTGGGCCGCCATCACGGCCAGTTCGGACTGGGCCTTGGCCAGATCGATGTCGCTCTTGGCATTCTTGAGAGCCTCTTGTGCAGCCGATTTGGCAGCGTTGGCCTTCTCGTCGTCCAGGTCCTTGCCGCGGATGGCGGTGTCGGACAGCACGGTCACGCAGTTGGGCTGCACTTCCAAAATGCCACCGGCCACGAAAACGAACTCTTCGCCACCGCCCGCCAACTCGATGCGCACCGAGCCCGGCTTGATACGGGTGATCAGCGGGGTGTGGCGGGGGTAGATCCCCAGTTCGCCGGATTCACCTGGCAAAGCGACAAAACGCGCCTCACCGGAGAAGATGGACTCTTCGGCACTGACCACATCAACGTGGATGGTGTTCATCATTGCTCCTAGGAAAAGGTGGGTTGCTCGATTGCTGAAGGCCGGGCCGCTGCGGGCTGCCCGGCCGACGGCTCATCAGGCCACCTTCTTGGCCTTTTCGAAGGCTTCGTCAATGGTGCCCACCATGTAAAACGCTTGCTCTGGCAGGTGATCGCATTCGCCGCTGGTGATCATCTTGAAACCACGGATGGTTTCCGACAGCGGAACGTATTTGCCCGGCGAGCCGGTGAACACTTCGGCAACGTGGAAAGGCTGCGACAGGAAACGCTGGATCTTGCGAGCGCGGGCCACGGCCAGCTTGTCTTCGGGCGCCAGTTCGTCCATACCCAGAATCGCGATGATGTCGCGCAGTTCCTTGTAGCGCTGCAGCGTGCCCTGCACAGCGCGGGCCGTGGTGTAGTGGTCTTCGCCCACCACGTTCGGGTCCAGCTGGCGGCTGGTGGAGTCCAAAGGATCCACAGCGGGGTAGATACCCAGCGAGGCGATGTCGCGCGACAACACGACGGTGGAGTCCAAGTGGGCGAACGTCGTGGCAGGCGATGGGTCGGTCAAGTCATCGGCGGGCACGTACACGGCCTGGATCGAAGTGATCGAGCCGACCTTGGTGGACGTAATACGCTCTTGCAGACGGCCCATTTCTTCAGCCAGGGTAGGCTGGTAGCCCACGGCAGAAGGCATACGGCCCAGCAGAGCGGACACTTCGGTACCGGCCAGCGTGTAGCGGTAGATGTTGTCCACAAAGAACAGCACGTCACGGCCTTCGTCACGGAAGGACTCGGCAATGGTCAGGCCGGTGAGCGCCACGCGCAGACGGTTGCCCGGTGGCTCGTTCATCTGGCCGTACACCATGGCGACCTTGGAGTCTTCGAGCTTCTCGAGATTCACCACGCCGGAATCGGCCATCTCGTGGTAGAAGTCGTTGCCCTCGCGGGTGCGCTCGCCCACACCAGCAAACACCGACAGACCACTGTGGGCCTTGGCGATGTTGTTGATGAGTTCCATCATGTTCACGGTCTTGCCCACACCGGCGCCACCGAACAGACCCACCTTGCCGCCCTTGGCGAACGGGCAGACCAGGTCGATCACCTTGATGCCGGTTTCCAGCAGCTCTTGCGACGGCGACAGTTCGTCATACGCGGGAGCCTTGCGGTGGATGGATGCGGTGAGCTCCTGGCCGACCGGACCGCGCTCGTCGATGGGTGTACCCAGCACGTCCATGATGCGGCCCAGCGTTGCCTTGCCCACGGGCACGGTGATCGGGTTGCCAGTGTTGGTGACCATGATGCCGCGACGCAGTCCGTCGGACGAGCCCAGCGCAATGGTACGCACCACGCCATCACCAAGCTGCTGCTGCACTTCCAGCGTCAGGGCCGTGCCTTCGAGCTTCAGGGCGTCATAAATCTTGGGCATATGGTCGCGCGGGAACTCAACGTCCACCACAGCGCCGATACATTGAACAATCTTGCCTTGCACTTGAGCCATTTTTCGCTCCAAAAAAGTATTTTGTCGAGCTGCTTACACAGCAGCGGCACCAGCGACGATTTCCGAAAGTTCTTTCGTGATCGCTGCCTGGCGCGTCTTGTTGTAGACCAGCTTCAACTCGGCAATGACGCTGCCGGCGTTGTCCGTGGCTGCCTTCATGGCCACCATGCGTGCCGACTGCTCGGACGCCATGTTTTCCGCGACGGCCTGGTAGATCAGGGATTCAACATAACGGACCAGCAGCTCATCGATGACGCTTTGTGCATCAGGCTCGTAGATGTAGTCCCAGCCATGTTCTGTCTTGTCGGCCTGCATTTGCTCGGAGGACAGCGGCAGAAGCCGCTCCACCACCGATTCCTGCTTCATGGTGTTGATGAACTTGGTGTAGCTCAGGTACACCGCGTTGATCCTGCCCTCTGCATACGCGTCGAGCAGCACCTTCACCGGGCCAATCAGCTTGTCAAGATGCGGCGTGTCTCCAAGGCCCGTCACGTGCGAAACCACCTTGGCACCAACACGGTTGAGGAAACCCAGGCCTTTGTTGCCAATGGCCACTGCCTCCGCGGAAACACCCGCAGCCTGCAGATCGCGCAGGCGGGTCGTCACCGTGCGCAGCACGTTGGTGTTCATGCCACCGCACAGACCCTTGTCGGTCGTGATGACGATGATCCCGGCGGTCTTGGCATCGTTCACCTTCATGAACGGGTGCACATACTCCGGGTTCGCATGGCCCAGGTTGGCTGCAATGTTCCGGATCTTTTCGCTGTAGGGGCGGGCCGACCGCATCCGATCCTGCGCCTTGCGCATTTTGGATGCGGCCACCATTTCCATGGCTTTGGTGATCTTCTTGGTGTTTTCCACCGACTTGATCTTGCCGCGTATTTCCTTACCTGCTGCCATGATGTTTCCTCGTTCGGTTTAGGCGAACGACTTCTTGAAGGCGCCGATGGCAGCGGTCAGCTCGGCTTCGGCATCCTTGTCCATGGCCTTGGCCTGCTCCAGCTTGGCCAGCAACGCTGCATAGCTGGTCTTCAAGAACTGGTGAAGGCCGTGTTCAAAGGCGAGCACCTTCTTGACATCCACATCGTCCATGAAGCCCTTGTTCACGGCAAACAGCGTCGAAGCCATCAGCGAAATGGACAGCGGCGAATACTGAGCCTGCTTGAGCAGTTCGGTCACGCGGGCACCGCGGTCGAGCTGCTTGCGGGTGGCCTCGTCCAGATCGGATGCGAACTGCGCAAACGCAGCCAGTTCACGGTACTGGGCCAGGTCGGTACGGATACCGCCAGACAGGTTCTTCACCAGCTTCGTCTGGGCTGCGCCACCGACGCGCGACACCGAGATACCGGCGTTGATGGCGGGGCGAATACCGGCGTTGAAGAGGCTGGTTTCCAGGAAGATCTGTCCGTCGGTGATCGAGATCACGTTGGTCGGCACGAAGGCGGACACGTCACCGGCCTGGGTTTCGATGATGGGCAGCGCCGTCAGCGAGCCCGTCTTGCCCTTGACTTCACCCTTGGTGAAGGCTTCGACGTAGTCGGCGTTCACGCGAGCTGCACGCTCGAGCAGGCGGCTGTGGAGATAGAACACGTCGCCAGGGTAAGCTTCGCGGCCTGGCGGGCGGCGCAGCAGCAGCGACTCCTGACGATACGCCACAGCTTGTTTGGACAAATCGTCGTACACGATCAGAGCGTCTTGGCCGCGATCACGGAAGTACTCGCCCATCGTGCAGCCGGAGTAGGCCGAAACGTACTGCATCGCCGCCGATTCGGAAGCCGAGGCAGCCACCACGATGGTGTATTCCATGGCACCGGCTTGCTCCAGTGCGCGCACCACGTTCTTGATCGACGATGCCTTTTGGCCGATGGCGACGTAGATACAGGTCACGCCCTGCCCCTTCTGGGCGATGATGGAATCGATGGCCACAGCCGTCTTGCCAGTCTGGCGGTCACCGATGATCAGCTCGCGCTGGCCACGGCCCACGGGCACCATCGAGTCGATGGACTTGAGCCCGGTTTGCAGCGGCTGGTCCACCGACTTCCGCGCGATCACGCCTGGCGCAACCTTTTCGATCACGTCTGTGAGCTTGGCATTGATCGGGCCTTTGCCGTCGATCGGCTGTCCCAGAGCATTCACCACGCGGCCGATCAGTTCGGGGCCGACGGGCACTTCCAGAATACGGCCCGTGCACTTGACGGTGTCGCCTTCCGAGATGTGCTCGTATTCGCCCAAAATCACGGAGCCGACGGAGTCGCGCTCGAGGTTCAGGGCCAGGCCGAAGGAGGGCTGGCCGTCCTTGGTGGCGGGGAACTCGAGCATTTCGCCCTGCATCACGTCCGACAGGCCATGAACGCGCACGATACCGTCAGACACGGACACCACAGTGCCCTGGTTGCGGATGTCGCTGCTGGCTGCAAGACCTTCGATGCGGCTCTTGATGAGTTCAGAAATTTCTGCTGGATTGAGTTGCATGACTCTTTCCTTCTCTTTCTTTGGTTCGCTTCAGACCTCAACGCCTCAGGCGATGAGGGCGGCTTTCATTTGTTCAAGACGGGCCTTGACCGATGTGTCCAGCACCTCGTCACCCACCACTACGCGAATGCCGCCGATCAGGGATTCATCCGGGGCAACGCTGAGGTTGAGCTTGCGGCCAAAGCGCTTTTGCAGGGCATCGCTGACCGATGCCAGCGCGTCGGCGTCCATAGGGAAAGCGCTGTACACCACCGCATCCGAGGAACCGCTGCGACTGTTGACGAGTACGCGGAACTGCGACGCCACTTCCGGCAGAGCACCCAGGCGGCGGTTGTCAATGACGGCTCGCAGGAAGTTTTGAGCCTCCCGCGGTAACGCCGAACGCGCCACGCCGGAGAACACGGCAAAGATCTGCTCAGCCGTCGCCTTCGGGTTGTCGGCGAACTGGCGCATCTGTGGGTTGGCGGCAACTGCCGCCAATTCGTCGAGCCAGGCAGCGGTTGCGGCCAGATCGGCGCCGGCGCCCGATGTGACTGCCTTGAACAAGGCGTCGGCGTAAGGGCGGGCAATGGTGGCGAGTTCAGCCATGTGTGCCCCTTTACAACTCAGTCTTCAGGCGGTTGAGCAGGTCCGCGTGAACGCCAGCATTGACTTCCTTACGGAGAATTTGCTCGGCGCCCTTGACGGCCAGCGCTGCCACCTGCTCGCGCAGGGCTTCCCGAGCTTGCACCGTTTGCTGCTCGGCTTCAGCACGGGCAGCAGCAACAATCTTGTTGCCCTCGTCGGTAGCGCGGGCCTTCGCCTCTTCAATGATGGCCTGCGCACGACGGTCGGCGTCCGCAAGACGCGAGGCCGTTTCGTTGCGTGCCTGTGACAGTTCCTTTTCGACGCGCTGGTTAGCGGCGGTCAGCTCGGACTTGGCACGGTCAGCAGCAGCGAGGCCTTCGGCGATTTTCTGTGCTCGGTCATCCAATGCCTTCGCAATCGGCGGCCACACGAATTTCATCGTGAACCACACCAGGATCAAGAAGACGATCGCCTGGATGAACAGGGTCGCGTTGATACTCACGGCAACACCTTTCTAGAGTGGCGTTGAACGGCGCTTACTTGGGCAGGTTGGCCAAGAACGTGGACACGAAGGGGTTGGCAAATGCGAACAGCAGGGCAATAGCAACGCCGATCAGGAACGCAGCGTCGATCAGACCAGCCAAGATGAACATCTTGGTTTGAAGTTCGTTGATCAACTCAGGCTGACGCGCCGACGATTCGAGGTACTTGCCGCCCATCAGCGCGATGCCGATGGAAGCGCCGATCGCGCCAAGGCCCACGATCAGACCACAAGCCAGAGCGACGAGACCGAGAATGTTTTCCATGATGACTCCTGATTTAAAAAGAAAAGTTAAGGAAAGAAAAAACGAAAGCGAAAACTAGTGTACGTTGTGCGCTTGCCCGAGGTAGATCAGTGCCAGCATCATGAAGATGAATGCCTGCAGGGAGATCACCAGAATGTGGAACAGCGTCCAGATGGTGCCCGCAATCACGTGGCCGACAGGCAGCAACACACCCGACAGCGACAGCGCCGCCGCACCGCCCATGAGGGCGATCAGCATGAACACGAGTTCGCCGGCGTACATGTTGCCGAACAACCGCATGCCGTGCGAGACGGTGTTGGCCACATATTCGATGATCTGCATCAACAGGTTCACCACCCCCAGAATGAGGGCAAAGATCGGATTTTTGCTGGTGCCAAAAGGCGCGGAAACGAGTTCGTGAGCCCAACCGCCGGCACCCTTGATCTTCACGCTGTACCAAAAGCGCAGCAGGAGAACGGCAAACGCCAGGCCGAGGGTAGTCGACAGATCGGCCGTGGGGACGACGCGCAGGTATGCGTCGTGCGGATCATGGCCAGCGGCACCATAAATTTGGGCCCAGATGGCAGGCAGCAGGTCGACCGGAAGCATGTCCATGAAGTTCATCAGGAAAATCCAGACAAACACCGTGAGCCCAAGAGGCGCGATGAACTTGCGGCTTTCGGCGCTGGGGATGTTGGCTTTGGCCTGGTTGTCGACCATTTCAACCAGCATCTCGACTGCGGCCTGGAAACGGCCCGGAACGCCCGAGGTGGCCTTGCGCGCGGCGCTCCAGAGAATAAAAAGCGTGAGCAGACCGAGAAACAGACCAATGATCACGGAGTCATAGTTGACGACCGTGAAATCAACGATCTTGGTCTGCTTGACGTTTTGAAGATGCTGCAGGTGGTGAACGATGTATTCACTTGCAGTCGGAGCGTGCGCTTCTGCGGCCATCGGACAACTCTTCTCTCAATCAATCGGTTTTTCGGACACCGGGGCGCACCACAAGCGCGACCCAATACGTTTTCATCGTGACCACCATGCCCGCAAGCAAGGCCAGCCAACTCAACTCCGGCACCAGCCAGGGTGCCGCCGCAAGCAGCGCCACCGTCAATGCGATCTTGGCGATTTCCCACCCAAAGAACCCTGCCATTGCCGCGCGCGGGTCCGGCTTTGCCTTCTGGCGGAGTACGCCTCGGGCAAAGAGCCCGGCAGGTACCACCACCGCAAGCGCTCCGAAACCGGCCGACCAGCCCACCGATGGTTTGCCGGTGAGCAGCCACGCTGCCACTGCAGCCAGCAACCCCGCCAGCGCCTGCCCCGCCACCACCTTCCAGATAGACATCGGGGGATTGCGGCGCCGCCACTCCTGCGCTTCCTGCGCGGTCATGGGCCTGAAGTCGGATTCTTCGTTTTCAATTTCAGTCTCGTGCGGGATGTTTTTCATGGATGAACGACGCCCGCGTAAGACACTGGAATTTTCACAAAGCCTCTAATTATAAGTAGAAACCCGCGCGGGTCGACAAAAACACTGCACCAGTGCGGCGAAAGCCGCTCGCGACCATGCCCCAATGTGGTGATAGTCCAACGCCGCATGACGCCCTGCGGATTGGGGAGCGCTCCCAATTGCCTGCCCGCTGGCGCACAATGGGCGTCGTTGGCCGCTACTAAATCCGAAGCGCCCGTCAGAACTTACGCAACATGACCTCCACAGAGAAACCGTCTTCCAACGGACAGGGCGAGCCCATGCCCGACCCACACAAAAAATCCCTCATCGAATACCCCTCGCGCTTTCCCATCAAGGTCATGGGGGCAAAAACGGATGGATTCGTGCAAACAGTGGCGGACATCGCGCGCCAGTTCGATCCCACTTTTGACGCCAGCACCATCGAATTGAGGGACAGCCGGGCGGGCAGCTACCTGGGTGTGACGATCACCATCACAGCCACGAGTCGCGAACAACTAGACGATCTGTACCGCGCGCTCTCATCGCACCCCATGGTCAAGGTCGTTCTTTGACGGCTCGCTCCGTTCGTTGCAAGCCTCTGCGATCCACGAAAAGCGCACAGCATCCCTCACCGACCTGACCCTCTCCACCGCGCTCCCGCGCGAAGGACACGGCATGACCACCCCCATCCAGATTCTCCGCCGCGCAGACTACGCGGCCACGCTCAAGGCCATGCAGGACTTCACGGCCGCGCGCACCAGCGACACTCCGGACGCAATCTGGATCTGCGAGCACGACGGCCTGTTCACTCAGGGCGTCGCCGGCAGGAGCGATCACCTGCTGGACCCGGGCACCACACCGGTGGTGGCTACCAACCGCGGCGGACAGGTCACGTACCACGGCCCGGGTCAGGTCGTGGCCTATCCGCTCATCGATCTCCAGCGCGCGGGCTATTTCGTCAAGGAGTACGTCTACCGCGTTGAAGAAGCCGTGATCCGCACCCTGGCGACGTTCGGCGTGACGGGCCACCGGGTGGCTGGCGCACCTGGAATCTATGTGCGGCTGGACGACCCTGGCAGCCACGCCCTGCTGCCGCAGCGCCCCCAAAAACGCGAAGGCAGCGCACCGCCTGTGCCCGACTTCACCGGGTTGGGCAAGATTGCCGCGCTGGGCATCAAGGTCAGCCGCCACTGCACGTACCACGGGGTTGCGCTGAATGTGGCCATGGACCTCTCGCCCTTTGATCGCATCAACCCTTGCGGCTACGCAGGTTTGCAAACGGTCGATCTTTCTACAATCGGGGTTCACTCCACCTGGGAAGACGCCGCGCAGATTCTGGGCCAGCAGCTCAGCATCAGGCTTGCTCCCTGAACCGACCCAACGCCATGAGCTCCTCTGAAGTCGTCCGCGAAGCGCAGTCCACCGAAGCCTATAACCCGCTTGCCAAGCAGAAAGCCGCGGCCAAGCTGTCGCGAATTCCGATCAAGGTCGAGCAGGGCGAGGTACTCAAAAAGCCGGACTGGATCCGTGTCAAGGCCGGCTCCCCCACGACGCGCTTTTACGAGATCAAGGAAATCCTGCGCGAGCACAAGCTGCACACGGTGTGTGAAGAAGCCTCGTGCCCCAACATCGGCGAGTGCTTTGGCAAAGGCACGGCCACCTTCATGATCATGGGCGACAAGTGCACGCGGCGCTGCCCGTTCTGCGATGTGGGCCATGGCCGCCCCGACCCGCTGGACAAGGACGAGCCCCTGAACCTGGCCAAGACCATCGCAGCACTCAAGCTCAAATACGTGGTGATCACCAGCGTGGACCGCGATGACCTGCGCGACGGCGGCAGCGCCCATTTTGCCGAGTGCATCCAGAACATCCGCACGCTGTCGCCGCAAACGCAGATCGAAATTTTGGTGCCTGACTTCCGTGGCCGCGACGACCGCGCCCTGGAGATCCTCAAGGCCGCCCCGCCCGATGTGATGAACCACAACCTGGAAACAGCGCCCCGTTTGTACAAGGAAGCGCGCCCGGGCTCGGACTATCAGTTCAGTCTGAACCTGCTCAAGAAGTTCAAGGCCCTGCACCCCAAGGTGCCCACCAAAAGCGGCATCATGGTTGGCCTGGGCGAGACCGACGAAGAGATCCTGCAGGTGATGCGCGACATGCGCGCGCACGACATCGACATGCTGACCATCGGCCAGTACCTGGCCCCCAGCAACAGCCACCTGCCTGTGCGCCGCTATGTGCACCCCGACACCTTCAAGATGTTCGAGCAGGAGGCCTACAAAATGGGCTTCAGCCACGCCGCCGTGGGCGCGATGGTGCGCAGCAGCTACCACGCAGACCAGCAAGCCCACGCCGCCGGCGTATAGGGCGGGTGCCACCTGCGCCGTGAGAAGCGACACGGGTGCCACGGGCGATCTGCTTTCGCCGCATCACTGCCGCGCAGCGCGCTGACAGCCCCACGCAGCCTTTACCCCGTGCTCACGCGAGCGCGGACCATCGTGGCGCGATGGTGGGCCGCTCTACATTACTAGCCCGCATATTTCACCAGGTCGCTCTTCCATGTCCCGAGACGCCCAATCCATGCACACGTTCTTGGCTTCGAGTGCCCAGTCCCATGGGGCCCGGGCGCTTCCCTGGTGAACGGGCCAGGATGCAAGCCAATCTATACGCCCTGGGCGCCATTGCGCTGTGGGCCTCCCTGGCCGCGCTGGGGGTGTCGCTCACGCATGTGCCGCCGTTTTTGCTCACGGGAATCGCGCTCATCATCGGCAGCGTTCCGGCCTGGCCGCTCGTGGTGCGCAACCCGAGCCTGTGGCGGGTGCCCCTGCGCACGCTGGCGCTCGGTGTGTATGGCCTGTTCGCGTACCACTTCCTGCTGTTCATTGCCTTGCGCCACGCGCCGGCCGTGGAGGCCAACCTGGTCAACTATCTGTGGCCTTTGTTGATCGTGGTGCTGTCCCCCTGCGTGCTGCGGGGTGTGCGGCTGCGCCTGCCGCATGTGCTGGCAGCGCTGCTGGGGTTTTCCGGCGCAGCCATCGCGATTGCGGGCGGCCGCGAGCTCAGCGGCACGCTGGCCTGGGGCTACCTGCCCGCGCTGGCGGCGGCGTTCATCTGGGCCACCTATTCGCTGCTGACCAAGCGCGTGCCAGATTTTCCGACCACAGCCATCGGCCTGTTCGGCTTGGTGTCGGGGGTTTTGTCTCTGCTGTGCCATGCCCTCCTGGAGCCCGCAACCACGCTGCAGTCCCGCGACTGGCTGCTGCTGGCCGTGCTGGGGCTGGGGCCGCTGGGTGGCGCGTTTTTCCTGTGGGACAAGGCACTGAAGCTCGGCGATCCGCGGCAGATCGGCATCCTGAGCTACATCACGCCGCTGGCGTCCACGGCGCTGCTGGTGGCGGTCAGTGGCCGCAGCTTCAATGCCAGCATCGTGCTGGCCACCGCGATGATCATGGGCGCAGCCGTGATGGGGATGCGCACGCGCTGACGCAGGCCCGAACGGACACGGGCGCAGACGCGGAGACAAGCACTGCCGTCCGCATTCGGTGCAAACTTTGAATAAAAATAGCCGGTTACGCGCGATGATATTGGTTTTGTAGCTATTTATTTGATAGCATAAAACCTTGCTAGCCTGGCGTGACCGGTGGCTCCTCACTGTCGAGCACCAACTGCGCCCACGGCACCAGCTTGCGGGTATCGGCGCGCAGCACCTCTTGCTTGACGGCCAGAATCTGCGCGGGGTGCATGGAAAAGCTGCGCAGGCCCAGACCCAGCAGCAGGCGGGTCATGCTCACGTCACCTGCCGTTTCGCCGCACACGCTCACGCTTTTGCCCTGGCGCTGGCCTTCCGCGATGACGTCAGCAACCAAGCGCAGGACGGCGGGGTGCAGCGGGTCGTACAGGTGGGCCACGGCCTCGTCGGCACGGTCGATGGCCAGCGTGTACTGGATCAGGTCGTTGGTGCCGATGGACAGGAAATCAAAATACTTGAGGAAGGTGCGCACCATGAGTGCCGCAGCGGGTACTTCGATCATCGCGCCCAGCTGCAATGGGCCATAGGCCTCACCACGCGCGTCCAGCTCGGCCCGCGCCAGTTCCACCTGCGCCAGGGTCTGCTGGATCTCGTGCGTGTGGGCCAGCATCGGAAACAGCAGGTTGACCTTGCCGTGGGCCGCAGCCCGCAGCACGGCCCGCAGCTGCGTGCGGAACATCGCCGGGTCGGCCAGACTCCAGCGGATGGCGCGCAGGCCCAGGGCGGGGTTGAGGAAGTTGTCCTTGTGGGCCTTGCTATCGAGCGGCTTGTCGGCACCCACGTCGATGGTTCGGATGGTGACCGGCATGCCCTCCATGCCTTCGACCGCCTCGCGGTAGGCGAGATACTGCTCTTGCTCGCCCGGCAGGTTGCCGCTTCGGCCCATGAACAGGAATTCGCTGCGAAACAGGCCAACGCCCACAGCCCCGGCACGCAGGGCCGCAGGCGCATCGCCCGGTTGCTCGATGTTGGCCAGCAGTTCAATGCGATGCCCGTCGAGCGTGATGGCCGGCGTGTGCCGCAGCCGCGACAGGCGCTCGCGCTCCAGTTCAACCTGGCGCTGGCGAAAGCCGTACTCCGCCAGGATGATGGGCGAGGGGTCCACCAGAATCACGCCCGCATCGCCATCGATGATGATCCAGTCGTCCTGGCGCACCAACTGGCTGGCCGAGCGCGCGCCCACCACGGCCGGGATGTCCAGGCTGCGCGCCACGATGGCCGTGTGCGAGGTTTTGCCCCCCACATCGGTCACGAAACCGGCAAACACGCTCTGCTTGAACTGCAGCATGTCAGCCGGAGAAAGGTCGTGCGCCACCAGCACCAGCGGCACATCCACTGTATCGTCCAGCAGCAAGGCCTGCTGCGTCTTGCGCCAGGGGCTGCTGGGCGGCGGGGCCACGGGGCTGGCGACGCCTTTCATGTGGCGCAGCACGCGCTCCACCACTTGTTCCAGGTCTGCCTTGCGCTCGCGCAGGTACTCGTCCTCCATCTCATCGAACTGGCGGGCAATGACTTCAAGCTGCGTGGTCAGCGCCCATTCGGCGTTGTACAGGCGTTCGGTGATCCAGTGCTTGACGCCGCCAGTCAGCGCCTCGTCCTGCAACAGCATCAGATGCACATCCAGCAACGCAGCAAGCTCGTGCGGTGCGTCGGCGGGCATGTCGGCCTGCAGTCGCTGAAGCTCCTCGACCACCGCGTTGCGCCCCTGACGCACCCGCTCGATCTCGCCCGCCACCTGCTCCGGTTTGACGAAGTAGTGCGCCACATCCACGCGGCTGGACGCGACCAGCACGGCCCGCCCGATGGCAATGCCGCGCGCGACTGCAAGACCGTGGATCGAAAACGTCATACCAGCCGGGCTACGCCCACACCTTTGACGTGTCGCTGGGCTGATGCGGGAGCCAGATGCATCGTCATTCGCCCTCGCCAAACTTGTCGTTGATCAAGGCCAGCAATGCGTCCATGGCCTCCTGCTCGCGCTCGCCGCTGGTCTCCAGCTCCACCTCGCTGCCCAGGCCGGCGGCGAGCATCATCACGCCCATGATGCTTTTGGCGTTGATGCGGCGATCGCCGCGGCTCATGAACACATCGCACGGAAAGCTGCCGGCCAGCTTGGTGAGCTTGGCCGACGCGCGGGCATGCAGGCCCAGCCTATTGCTGATGGTGACGCGGGTCTTGATCATGGGTGGTGTTTCGACGATATTGGTTTTGCGGTGCAGAGATAGCCACCTGCATCACGCCTTGGGTTCCCCCCACCACCGCCCGCGTCATGACGCTGTCGAGCGGCTCACTGCGGTAGCTCACGGCACGCAACAGCATCGGCAGGTTGACACCGCTCACCACACGCGAGCGCACGCCTTCCACCAGGCGCTGCGCCACATTGCAGGGGGTGGCGCCAAACACGTCCGTCAGCACCAGCGTGGTGTTTTCACCCGCCTGCGCCAGCAGGGCGCGGGCCCGTGCCAGCGAGTCTTCCGGGCGCTCGCTGGGGGGTACATCCAGGGCCAGCACGCTGTCGCCGCAGTCGGGAAACACATGCAGCGCGCATTCGCGCAGGGCATGGGCCAGTGGCGCATGGGCAATGAGAAGAATGCTGGTGGTGCTGCTCATGGTGTGGGGGTATGGCCATCATTATGGCGCCGCCCCTTGAGCAGAAACCACGCGTAGGCAGCGGCGTTGCACACGAGGTACACGGCCATGGCGGCCTGAAAGGAAGGCACGGTTGCCAGGCCCGCAGCGGCAAACGCATCCACCGCCAGGCCGATGCCCCACTGCACCACGAACACGCCTGCAAAGATCACCAGGTTGTAAGCCGACAGCACGCGCCCGGCCAGCGCCTGCTCGAACGCCATGGCGAGCGCTGGCTGGGACAGCGACACGAAGGTGCACGACACGCAAAAAAGCGCCCACGCACCGCCCCCCGCAGCCGGCCCGGCCATGATGATGTAGAGCAGGACCACAAGGCACAACGGCAGGCCCAGCGTCATCAGCCGGTCGGGCCCGTAGCCTTGGCGAAGCAGCCACGGGTTGACCATGCCCCAGGCCCAGAAGGTGAACAGCATCGCAACATTGATCCAAAACAGACCTGTGGCCGACTCCAGCGGCGTATAGCCTGCCACCCGCTGCATCCACGGGCCGGCCCACAGCGTCTGGATGGCGACCATGCCGCCATAGACGAAAAACCCCAGCGGTGCCAAGCGCCGAAAATAGGCGTGGCGCCAGACCATGCGATAGCCTTCCGGGGCGGCTGGCGTCGGCGCTTCGGGTGGCTGCTGCGCCAGGTGCGCTGGCGATACCGCAGCGCGGCCCCAGACGGGCACCCAGAGGGCGATCACCACCATCGAAACTCCAATCAGCAAGGCCAGCCCCCAGAACAAAGGCCGCCAGCCCACCACGGGCAAGGCCCATTGCACCGGCAGTGTGGACGCCACCATGCCCAGCGAGCCGGACATCAGCATCCACGAATTGGCGCGCATCTGCGCCGTGGGCGTGAGCCAGCGCCGGTAGCCCGTCAGAGGCGCCATCAGGCAGGCGCTGACCCCCGCGCCGCACAGCACGCGGCCCGCCAGCAGCCCCGAAAAGCCCGTCGCGACCGAAAACACCAGGCTACCGACCACGGCAACGCCCAGAAAGGCCAGCGCGACCTTGCGGGGGCCGTGCCGATCCAGCCAGGTGCCCAGCGGCAGCTGCGTTGCAGCAAAGCCCAAAAAATAGCCGCCCGCCAGCAGCCCAAGGTCGCGGGCCTCAAGGGTGAACTCCTGCGCCAGCGTCGGGGCCAGCGTGGCCGTGACCGCCCGCACCAGCGCCGACAAAAAGTAGGCAAACGCAAACGCAAGAAACACCACCACGGCCGCGCGCCGCGGCAAAACGGTTTCGGCATGTGTCATTGCAGCGCGAGACCCGAGAAGAACTGGTCTGCCACCTCGGGGCGGGGTTTGGCCGTGTACACGACCGCGTGGTAGAGCCGCACCTGCGGGCCCACCGCCCGGGCGAACCACACGCCCTGCGCCGTGACTGCGCTGCCATCCCCGCGCTGGCCCTGCACGGTGGTGCGCAGCGACTGCGGCACCGGCAGCACGCCCTGCGGCGTGTACGGCGCATTCACTGCAGCCGCTGCGGCACCGGGCCCGAGGTTGGCGAGCACGGCGCTGCGCCAGTGCGTGAGGGCCGCCCCCACCAGGGCCGGATCGTTCAACGCAGCATGCGAGACAGCGAAGGTAGCGCCGTCGGCATCGCAGCCCACCATGGCCAATTCCACGGACCAACCTGCCAGCTCGACCTGCCGCGTGGCCTGGTCAGGCTTGCAGGGAAGGGTGATGGTGATGGCCGCGTCGGGTAAGGGCACGTTGCGCCAGTTCAGGGCCGGGCTGCAGCCGCCGACCAGCAGCGCGGCAGTTACCGCGATCAGTGTGCTTTTCATAAAGCGATTATCGGCACCCCAGTGCCGGACGTGCGCGTGCGTTGCGCGGCGGTGTGCATACGGTGCGGTGTGGGGCGCATGGCGGGGCTTGATGGGCTTGGCCAGGGCGTGCATCCACCCCCCTGTCCCGCCGATACGAACTTTCGGCCCGGCCTGCACTCCATCGCCTGCGAGCGGCGTCGGATGTCCGGCGTGCGGACGGCCGGTCAGGCGTCCGTCACAATCGCGCGATGTTCGGCGCGAACGGCTCGGGTGTTGAATTAACGGGGAACAGCATGGCGATCAAGAAGTGGGCGGCTGGTGTGGCAGTGGCGGCATTTGTGGCGATGGGCGCCTCGGTTTACCTCAACACCGGCCGCGCGCCCGCGCCCGAATCCACGTTTGTCTTGCTCGATGGCTCCACCCAGACCACGGCCGACCTGCGCGGCAAGGTCACACTGGTGAATTTCTGGGCCACCAGCTGCGTCACCTGCGTGGCCGAGATGCCCGAGATCGTGGACACCTACAACAAGTACCGCACCCAGGGCTTTGAGACGCTGGCCGTGGCCATGAGCTACGACCCGCCCAGCTATGTCGTCAACTTCGCGCAAACGCGCAAGCTGCCCTTCAAGGTCGCCATCGACAACACAGGCAACGTGGCAAAAGCCTGGGGCGATGTGCGCCTGACGCCATCGACCTTCATCGTCAACAAACGCGGCGAGATCGTGAAGACCTATGTGGGCGCGCCCAACTTCGCCGAGCTGCACCAGCTCATCGAGAGGCTGCTGGCTGAGACCTGAGCGCCTGCAACCTGTCAAAGACAAAGGCCGATTCCAGAGCAAATCGGCCTTTCGCGCTTGCTCAGCAAACACTACTAGTGTCATGTCCCGTTAATTTCTGGCATTAATCGTGCATGCCAATGCGGTATCTTGGGAACGGAGATACCGCCATGAGGACAGGAAGACCGAAAGTCGAGTTGCTGCTGACGGACGATGAGCGCTCGCAGCTTCAGT
>NZ_JBKDRI010000142.1:0-33318 GCF_046341535.1 Acidovorax sp.
GCTATGGCCCTGATGCTCCAGCCCTGCTGGCGCAGCGATGCCAACGTCACTCTGTCTTCTGGCTGCAAGTGTTCGTATCTCGTTCCCATGTGTGTACATTACCCTCGGTGAGGGTGTTGCACTTCAGATTTGAGACCGCCAGGTGATAGTTGGTGCCGGTTGTTGAAAGAAACTTTGCCATTTATTTTTATCTCCCTTGATTAGAATGCTTATGACTTGGTGATTACAGATTGCCTTGATGTCAATAAAGGCAAAAGGCAAGCCTTGTCCCCGTTGTCTCATCCCTAATTTATTCAAGACCAACCAGTAGTGCAGCCGTGACGATGCATTAGTTCGTGTTCCAAAAGATCGTCGGTTTTTGTGGCGAAAAAAGTAATGCATTCCATCACTTCTTCGGTGTAATTTATGTTCAAAACACCGGGTTGGATAAGGCCTGGTACATCCGGTGGAACATTAAATCCATGTGCAAATGCATGACGTACCTTTAAAATGCCGTCAAAGAAAATTTTGGTATCCGTTGGGTTGGAGAATTTCGGTGACCAGACCCATGATGCATAAGGGTCCATTCCAGAAACAGTGATTAGTAGATCCCGTGTTTTATCCCAGTTTGGCGTGTTCAAATCAGCCGCAAGTTTATCCACGATGGACTCGAATTGTGCAATTAGCGTCCATGATCGGCGTTGAGCTAAGACTCTAGTCTTCGAAACAAACTCTCGCAAGGCTGCTTCGAGATAGCCCTCCCAGCAACCCACCGATGAAGCAATGGCCGCCTTAAGACATGTCTGTTCCACAAACGTAATATCAGCGCTGGCAGTAGACGGTGTGGCATTGAATGCCATCAGAACCTTTGCGCTGGTTATTGTTGTATTGAACTTTTCAAGTGCATTTGAGGGCATTTCACAGCCTCGCGAGCAACTTGTGAATTGCTTTGGTGTATTTGTCGATGGCACTTTGGTTCACCTGCACTACATCCCCATCTAAAGGATGGTGTCCGGACTTCAGTCGTGATAATGGGCAGCCTTCAGATGATGCGACTACTGCGACCGAGTGATAATCCGGCATCTCAGCGAACAAATCTTCATTGTCTTTATGGGAGGCAAAGTGCCGTTTTGCGTTTTTGCTCGATTTATCTACCACTGCGCGTATTGGGGCACTTTTTGCTTGGAATGCCGAGCTTGGTCTGCCCTTATACATGGTCACACGGTTACTGACGAAGGTGTGAATCTTTGGGAGGTCTACGCCATCTTCATTCGCACGCCGTGAAAAACTCAATTTCGCGTAACCTTGCAGCTCACTGGAGGAAATGCCAAAAAGTAGAGCGAATACGTTTTCGATGCCGCGACGGGAGCTGTCGTCTGCCGTGAAGGGTACAACTAGATACTCTGAGCCTGACAAGCCTATCTGCGTATAAATGGAAAAACTTGGGTTGCAGTCGGTGAAAACTGCAACGTCACTTGCTTGGCTATGGTCTGTAAAAATCCTAGTGAAATCATGGAGCCATTTCATTACTTTTTGCCAAGCGTCTGACGGCAGTGACATCTGAGAAGCTTGCCTGATGGCTTCTGAGAGTAATTCAAGAAGATTATCTCCAGCTAATAAATACAAGTTTTCTGGTATGTTGGGATTTACGGTATGAGGTTTTATCAAGAATTCGCTTATGTCAAGGGGAGCAATAAAGGGGGAGGTTAGTCGCGACTCAAAGTAGCCTCCGACCGATCTGCGAGGCTTCTCGGCATAAAGAGCTTCAAGGGTATGCGATGCTTGTAATTGTCCGCCGAGAAACATTTCCGTGACGTTTGCTTGAGGGCATAAATCAAGAACCAGAACGTCCTCGTCCTCATTTGCGATTGCATACTCGCATGCCAAGGAAAATGTGAGAAAGCTTTTTCCAACTCCCCCTTT
Source organism: Acidovorax sp. (assembly GCF_046341535.1). Classification (GTDB taxonomy): domain Bacteria; phylum Pseudomonadota; class Gammaproteobacteria; order Burkholderiales; family Burkholderiaceae_C; genus Acidovorax. The sequence goes on from NZ_JBKDRI010000142.1 coordinate 1,903, forward strand.
GTTATTCCAAAATGCATATCTAGCCATATATTCCTCGCTAAAATTTTTACTTTATTGGTAGCAACATTGCTGTGCTGTGCTGTTCTAGGACATGGCAATTCACTTCGCCCAAGAATCCTTCAACCCCACCGCCAAGTTAAACACCGGCTTCCCTACCAAGTGGTCCACACGATCCGCCACAAAGTACCCATGCCGCTCAAACTGAAACTTGTCATCCGGCTTCGCATTCGCCAATGAAGGCTCCACGATGGCCGTCACCACCTTCAGGCTGTTGGGATTCAGGCTTTCGATGAAGTCCTTTCCGCCCGCGTCGGGGTGGGCGTCCAGAAACAGGCGGTCGTACATGCGCACTTCGGCGTTCACGCCGTCGGCCACGCCCACCCAGGTGATGGCGGCTTTGACCTTCACGCTGTCGGCGCCGGGGGTGCCGCTTTTGGTGTCGGGCACTACGATGGCCAGCACTTCGGTGATGACGCCGTTCGCATCCTTGGTGCTGCCTGTGCACTCGATCACATAGCCGCCCTTCAGGCGCACCTTGTTGCCCGGGAAGAGCCGCTTGTAGCCCTTGGGCGGCACTTCTTCAAAGTCTTCGCGTTCGATCCAGACTTCTTTGCCGATGGTGAAGTGGCGGATGGGGCTCTCTGTTCCTTCTGCCGGGTGGGGCAGGGCGGGCAGGGTGCAGGGCTCCAGGTGGCCGGGGCCCATCACTTCGTCCCAGTTGGTCAGCACCAGCTTGACGGGGTTGAGTACGGCCATGCCGCGGTGTGCCTTCAGCTCCAGGTCTTCGCGCAGGCAGCCTTCCAGGGTGCTGTAGTCGATCCAGCTGTCGGATTTGGTGACGCCAATGCGGTCGGCAAAGGTCTGGATGGCGGCGGGGGTGTAGCCGCGGCGGCGCAGGCCGACGATGGTGGGCATGCGGGGGTCGTCCCAGCCGCTCACTTTATGGTCGTACACCAGCTGGGCCAGCTTGCGCTTGCTGGTGATCACATACGTGAGGTTCAGGCGCGCAAATTCGTACTGGCGGGGGGCGGGGGCGGCCAGCAGGCCGCCCACAACGCGACCGTCGGGAAGCGTTGTTACTTCCGTCAGGCGCTCCAGCAGCCAGTCGTAAAACGGGCGCTGGTCCTCAAACTCCAGCGTGCACAGGCTGTGGGTGATCTGCTCGAGCGCATCCTCGATGGGGTGCGCGTAGGTGTACATGGGGTAGATGCACCAGGTGTCGCCCGTGTTGTGGTGGGTGGCGCGGCGTATGCGGTAGATGGCCGGGTCGCGCATGTTGATGTTGGGGCTGGCCATGTCGATCTTGGCGCGCAGCACCATGCTGCCGTCTTCATGCTTGCCGTCGCGCATCTCGCGGAACTTGGCCAGGTTTTCCGCCGGGGTGCGGCTGCGGAAGGGGCTGTTCACGCCGGGCTTGCTGAAGTCGCCGCGGTTGATGCGGATCTGCTCGACCGTCTGCTCGTCCACATAGGCGTGGCCGGCTTCGATCAGGTGCTCGGCCGCGCGGTACATGAAGTCGAAGTAGTCGCTGGCCTGGTAGGGGGCGGCATCCTTGCTGCCGTTCCAGTCAAAGCCCAGCCATTTCACCGCGTCGATGATGCTGTTGACGTATTCGGTGTCTTCTTTTTCGGGGTTGGTGTCGTCAAAGCGCAGGTGGCACACGCCGCCGTAGTCGCGCGCCAGGCCAAAGTTGATGCAGATGCTTTTGGCGTGGCCTACGTGCAGGTAGCCGTTGGGCTCGGGCGGGAAGCGGGTGCGGATCTTGGCGGGGTCGGGTTGGCCTGCGGCGTGGTGGGCGGCGTCGCCCGGGGTGCCGGCCCAGTGGCGGCTGGCGTAGGTGCCTTTGTCCAGGTCGGCTTCGATGATCTGGCGCAGGAAGTTGCTCGTCTTGGCGGCTTCGGGGGCCGCTGCGGCGGCGTTATCGGCTGTTGTGGCGGAGGTTTGGGAGCTCATAGGGCCATTTTAGGGGGGCGTTCCGTGATGGATCAGCAACAGCGACCAACGTGTGTACGTTCAGTCACAACGTTAAGCGCGACATGTGCCATCCGTTTGGGCCCCTGGTGCGTTGTGTACGGGTGCGGTGAGCCGGCCTGGCTGGACACCCTCGCTCAAATAGGAGATTCCTCATGACGAAAACTCGTTCTTTCCATGCGTTGATCGGCTCGGCTGGCGTGGCGCTGGCTCTGCTGGCCGGTGCGGGCACGGTCCAGGCCCGTGATGTCAACTGGTCCGTGGGTATTGGTGTGCCTGGCGTGGTGGTGGGTGCCAGTAATGGTTATTACCCCCCGGCCCCGGTGTATGTGGCGCCGCCCCCGCCCGTTTACTATGCGCCTCCCCGGCCGGTGTATTACGCGCCCCCGGCGTATTACGCACCCCCGGCGTATTACGCACCGCCTCCGGTGGTTTACTACGGTGATCGCGGCTACCGCCATCATCGGCACCATCGGCACCATCGGCACCACGGGCATGGCCACGGCCGCTGGGAGTATTGATCGCCAGGTCGATCTGCAGGCAGTCCCTGCGGGCTGGCACTTTCGGACTGCTCCCGCTTGGGCCCGAGTCCCCCAGGTGCCGCATCTTCGAGCAGGCTGCCTTTTTGGCGACCCCTCGGGGTAGTTGTCCTGTGGTCGGCTGTTTCCTGCTTGTTCAGGGGCGCCGCATAATCGCGCACTCTGGCCTGCCGATACGGCGGGCGCAACGCCTCGGAGCGCCGCATGTCTGTGATGAAAAGAACCGTTTTTGTACTGAATGGCCCCAATCTGAACCTGCTGGGCACGCGCGAGCCGGAGGTGTATGGCTCGCAAACCCTGGCCGACGTGGAAAAGCTGTGTGCCGATGCCTGCGCGCGCCATGGCTTTGCGCTGCGCTTTCACCAAAGCAACCACGAAGGCGCGCTGGTGGACTGGATTCACGAGGCAGGCCGGATGCATGCGGCGGGCCAGTTGGCCGGTGTCATCATCAACGCCGGTGCGTATACCCACACCAGCATTGCCCTGCACGATGCCGTCAAGGGCACGGGCATCACGCTGATCGAACTGCACATCAGCAACGTGCATGCGCGTGAAGCATTCCGTCACCACTCGTACATGGCCGCAGCCGCCCGGGCGGTGATGTGCGGCTTTGGTGTGGCGGGCTATGGCCTGGCCATTGACGGGCTGGCGCAGATGCAGCCGCCCGCTGGACCCCACTGACCCGATTGCCCGGCACCCTGCCAGCGCGGAGGCCGCAGACATGACCGCATCTCTGGTGCCCCTGGAAATCCGCGAGGACGAGGTCGAGATCACCGCCATGCGCGCGCAGGGGGCTGGCGGGCAAAACGTCAACAAGGTGTCAAGCGCCGTTCACCTGCGGTTTGACGTGGCGGCATCGTCACTGCCCGATGACGTGAAAGAGCGGCTGCTGGCCCTGCATGACAGCCGTATCACCCAAGAGGGCGTCATTGTGATCAAGGCGCAGCGGTATCGCAGCCAGGAGCAAAACCGCGCCGATGCGCTGGCCCGGCTGACGGCGCTGGTCAACACGGTGGCCGTTCCACCCCGTGTGCGCCGCGCTACCAGGCCCAGCTATGCCTCGCAGCAGCGGCGGCTGGAGGTCAAGACCCAGCGGTCAGACACCAAGGCCCTGCGTGGCAGGGTGCGCGAGGGGCTTTAGCAGCAGCAATTGGGGTAAAGCTTGCAGGGCTGGAAGGCTGTTGGACTTGCGGCGGCGAACTCGAAAGCCGCAGATCGCATCAGCACCGACCCTCGCGGGGCCACTTCTCACCGAAGCTGCAGCCCCAGAGGCGCGCGATGGGGCACAAGGCGGTGTTCTTAAAGAGCGACCAAGCCATAGAAAGGACTGCTGCGGTTGATTTGCAGCCGACGGTTTCCACTCCGACACACTCCTGGGTCGATATTCGCGGGTGGTCGCGCAGCACTCCACCTGTTGACATGAAAAAATGGGTGAGTTTTTGGCCGGTTACGCACGACGCATATCGTTTGGCAGCTACTGATTAAATAGCAAATGACGGGCTCAGGCTGCCACGGGGCCGGCGCTGCCGTCTTCCACCACGAACCGGGCCTGGGTGGCTATGCCGCTGTCGGCCCGCATCGGGTCAAGCACCACCCGCAGGGTGGTTGTCCAGCGGGCGGGTGTGATGTCGGCCAGGCCATAGCCGCGCTGGTCGGGCCGCGCGAGCAATACATGCGGGTTGAGGCGCGCAATGGCGTCGACCTTGTCTCGCGTGGTGCCCGCACGCGAGCTGATGGAGGTGCCGCAGAACTCGCTGGCCAGCACCTGGGAGTCGGCGCGCAGCGCCTCAGCGTGCACGCGGCAGACGTAGTTCTGGTGGATGTCCCCGCCCAGCAGCACGGTGTTGCGCGGGCGGTGGGCTGACACAGATTGCAGCAGGCGGGCGCGAGCGGCGGGGTAACCATCCCAGCTGTCGGTGGACACGAGGCCCGAGGGGTTCTGGCGTGCCGAGAACAGCGTCTGCTGCGCAATCACGCTCCAGCGCGTGGAGTCGGTTGTGCGGGCATCTGCGGCCAGGCCGGCGTCCAGCCAGCGTTCCTGCCCGTGGCCCAGCAGGGTCCGCGCCGTGTCGGTCAGAGTGGGGCAGTCGGCAGGGCGCACAGCCCCTGCGCTCGTCGTGTCTGGCTGCCGGCAGGCCTGCCAGGAGCGATACTGCCGGGCGTCCAGCAGATGGATGTGCGTCAGGCTTCCCCAGCGGAGGCGGCGGTACACCTGCAGCGTGTGCCACTGCGATGTGGCAGCCGGACCAGCCAGTGATGCCGCACGCAGCGGCATGTTTTCGTAGAAGGCCTGCCAGGCGGCGCTGCGCAGTGCCTCGAAGGCGCTCGGGTCGCCGCGTCCGGTTGCGCCGGCGTAGTCGTTTTGAACTTCATGGTCGTCCCACGTCACGGCCCAGGGGCATGCGGCATGGGCCGCCTGGAGCGCGGGGTCGCTTTTGTGCAGGGCGTAGCGGTCTCGATAGTCTGCCAGTGTGCTTGCGTGCCGCAGGCTGTGGGTGCGGGCCAGCCCTTCGGTGTTGCGCGGGGTGGCGTATTCATAGATGTAGTCGCCCAGGAACAGAACCAGGTCAGGGTGGTCAGCAACCAGGTGGTGCCAGGCGGCGTAATGCCCGTGCTCCCAACGCTGGCACGATGCAAACGCCAACCGGAGTTTCTGCGTAAGTACAGTGGCCGCAGGCGCAGTGCGGGTGCGCCCGGTGGTGCTCGTCGCATCACCCAGCATGAAGCGGTAGTGGTACCAACGGTCGGGCTCCAGGCCCGATAGCTCGACATGCACGCTGTGGCCGAGGCCGGCGTGGGCCGTGGCTTCGCCCTTTTGCACGATCTGTGAGAAGCGCGAGTCGTGCGCCAGTTCCCACCGCACGGTGTGTGAAGCTTGCAGGTGTGCTGGATCGGCAATTAACAGCCGCGTCCACAGCACCACGCCATCGGGGGCAGGGTCGCCGCTTGCCACGCCCAGGGAGAATGGGGTGGTCGCCAGTGAAGGCGGTTTGCTCCAGGCCCAGCGGGGCAGCGTGTGGGCGGCAGCGGCCCACGCAGCGCGCCGCAAAAAGGAGCGTCTTTGCGCCGGGTTCATCACACGAGTGGGCGGTGGTGCGCCTGCAGTCAACCTCGACGCGACCCACACGCGCGGCCGCCGTGCAAGGGGCGCCCCTGCGCGTTTGCGGCGTCCCATCCTGGCGGAGGCGACAGGGACGGGCCTGTGGTCATGCTGCCATCACCCGGTTCTTGCCCGAGCGCTTGGCCAGGTACATGCCCTGGTCGGCGCGGCGGATCGCGTCGCTGCTGTCTTCACTGTCGTTGAGCTGCGCGACCCCGGCGCTGAAGGTGATGAGCACTTTTTCAGTACCTTGCAGGAAGAATCGCGTGGTGAGCTCGCGTTGCAGGCGCGTCATTGCCGAAACCCCGCTTTCCACCGTGGTGTCGGGCAGCACCAGCACGAATTCCTCACCACCAGAACGGGCCAGCAGATCCTGTGGGCGCATGACCGAGCGCGTGACCTCTGCCAGGTGCGTCAGCGCAGCATCGCCGCCCGCACGGCCCAGCCGCTCATTGATGGTCTTGAAATTGTCCACATCAAGGAGCGCCAGGCACAGCGGCGATCCGAGGCGGCGGGCACGGGCAATCTCGCGCACCATGGCCTCATCCAGGCCCTTGCGATTGAGTGAGCCGGTGAGCGGGTCGTGCCGGGCCTGAGCACTGGCGCGGTCGAGATCCTTTTGCAGACGCTCGACTTCGGCGCGTTTGAGCTCGGTGCGTTCGCGCAGGTCGCTCAACTCTTCCTTGGTGACCCGGCTGTCCAGGGCCATGGCGCGCGTTGCACCCATCACCTCTTTCATGACGGGTGCAATCTCTTCCAGCGTGGTGGCCTTGCCGATGAGTTCAGCGCAACGCTCCACGGTGCTGTGATACGTCGTGCTGGAGTCGGTAATCCGTGCCAGGCGTTCTATGAACGTCGCAAGCATCTCCTTCATCTGCTCCTGCGCCTCGACCGTGCGGGCCTTGGCTTCGGTCTGTTTGAAGATCACGTCCTTCAGGCGGCGCTGCACATCATCAAGCCTTCGCAGCGTGAGCGGAGGCTTGGAAGCGGCCATCAGCGCCTCGGCCTGACCCAGAAGCCAGCGGTCCTCGGCGCTGAGAACAGCAATGTTCTCGAACACCATCTGCAGCAACTGCAGCAGGGTGGCCCGGATGGCCGCCTGCTCTTCGGTGGCAAATGAAAGCCGGTGGGCAAAGTTGCTCAGCATCAGCTGGGCGGTGCTGATGGGTGGCGACGTGTCTTTGAGGAAGGTGATCAACTGCTGCGCCATGTCGATGACGCGCGGATCGTCCTCGCCCAGTGCTGGCAGGGTGTTGTCGATCAGCCGGGCCAGAGTTTGTGCGAACTCTTCCGGGATCACGCCTGCGACGGAAGCGGTGCCCTCGACAGCCTTGCTGGCGGCAGCGGTTCCAGCGCTCAGGCCCAGATTGGCGTAGCCCACCAGCACGCTTTGCAGCCCCGACCAGTCCTTGCCGTTCACTGCCCGTTCGAACTGGCCGAGCAGCCGCTTTTGCGCGGGCGTCTGCCCCGGCATGATCCGCAGGATGTGGCGCAGCGGCCCCTCAGGAAAAGGCTGCTCGCTGCGGGTGCCCGCAATCTCGTCATACAGCGCCAGGTAGTTGTCGGGCGTGGGCGGCAAGCGGCGTGCGGCCAGTTGCTTGAGAGTCTCGCGGGCGATTTCGGAAGGTGATCGGTCGGCCATGTGCAGACATCAGGGTCGGAACAGAGACGCGAGTGTGACACAGCGTTACGCTGCAGCGAACCCCGGTCCAGGTAGGCCGCGTCACGCGACCTGTGGGCCATTGTGCACGGGTGAGTCTCAGTTCACCATCACCAGCTTACCCATGACGCCCCGAGAGCCCATGTGCGCATAGGCAGCAGGCAGCTCGGCCATGGGCATGGTTCGGTCAATCACAGGCCTGATCCTTCCCTGTGCATACCACTGGGCGAGCTCGGCCATCATGGCTGCGTTGGCCTTGGGCTCACGCTTGGCAAAGTCGCCCCAGAAGACGCCTACGATGGATGCGCCCTTGAGTAGCGCCAGGTTCAAGGGCAGGGCGGGGATGTGGCCGGAGGCGAATCCCACCACCAGGTAGCGGCCGCGCCATGCAATGCAATGGAAGGCCGGCTCGGCAAAGTCGCCGCCCACGGGGTCGTAAATCACGTCGGGCCCCTTGCCGTCGGTCTGTGCTTTGATGGCTTCACGCAGGTTTTCTTTCGAATAGTTGATGACCGCGTCGGCTCCGATGGAGGTGCACAGCGCGCATTTGTCGTCACTGGACGCGGCCGCAATCACCCGTGCGCCTATCGCCTTGGCAATCTGGATGGCGGCCGTCCCCACGCCACCGGCAGCGCCCAGCACCAGCACGGTCTCGCCTGGCTTGAGCTGCGCACGGTCCACCAGCGCGTGGTGCGATGTCGCGTAGGTCATGATGAATGCGGCAGCGTCCACATGCGAAAAACCGCTTGGCAGGGGCATGCACAGCGCTGCTGGTGCAATGGTGTGCGTGGCAAAACCGCCTGCGCCCGACAGGCAGGCAACGTTTTGGCCTACCTGCAGGTGCTTGACCCCTTCACCCGCTGCGATGACGACGCCTGCGTACTCGGAGCCCGGCACGAAAGGCAGCGGCGGCTTGATCTGGTACTTGTTCTGCACGATGAGCAGGTCCGGGAAATTCAGGCTGGCCGCCTTGATTTCGATAAGCACTTCGCCAGCGTTTGGCGCGGGCGTGGGCAGTTGAGTCCAGGCGAGCGCGTCGACGCCCGTGGGGCTTGTGCATAGCCAGGCGTGCATGGGATCGGTCTCCTGTCTTTGTCAGTCGGCATGATAGGCGCCGCCGTGGTCGGGCAATTTCTAACGGGCGACGACAGCTGCAGCCCCCCTACAATCCCTGGCATCCATTCGCATGTCCCATGAAAATCCTCATATCGAACGACGATGGCTTTCAGGCGCCGGGCATTGTGGCGCTGCACGACGCGCTCAAGACGCTGGCGGGCGTAGAGGTCGAGGTGGTGGCCCCCGAGCACAACAACAGCGCCAAATCGAATGCCCTCACGCTGCATTCACCCCTTTATGTGCACAGGGCGAGTAATGGATTTCGTTACGTGAACGGCACCCCGGCTGACTGTGTGCACATTGCCCTTACCGGTTTGCTGGGCTACCGGCCCGACTTGGTGGTGTCTGGTATCAACAACGGCGCCAACATGGGCGACGACACCATCTACTCGGGCACCGTGGGCGCAGCCATGGAGGGCTATCTTTTTGGCATTCCCGCCATTGCCTTCTCGCAGGTGGATAAGGGTTGGGGCGAACTGGAGGCGGCTGCCGCCAAAGCGCGCGAGATTGTGGCGCAGATGTATGTGCAGCGCCTGATCGGCGAGACGCCCTGGCTTCTCAACGTGAATATTCCCAACATGCCGCTGCAGTCGATGCGACCCATCAGAATGTGCCGGCTGGGGCGACGCCACGCTGCCGAGCGAGTGATCGTGCAGGAGAGTCCCCGAGGGGAGGCCATGTACTGGATCGGTGGTGCTGGTCCAGCCAAGGATGATGGTGAGGGAACGGACTTTCACGCCACGACGATGGGCCACGTGTCCATCACGCCGCTGAAAGTCGATCTGACGGATCATGAGAGCTTGGCGCATTGGGCTCAGGCTGCGTCGCTTATCATAGCGGGGGCAGCCACCGCCCCGGCCATGTAATGCAGCGGCGCCCCGGCTTTCCCGCGCGCCTGTCGGGCACCGGCGGGCCGCCGCCCGCGCGCGGCACGGCGTTGCCGGGAGTGCCAGTAACAACATCTGCCGGAGTGGGGCTCGATTCGGCCGCCGTGCGTGAGCGCATGGTTGGCAAGCTGGCCGCGGGAGGCATCACGTCGGCTCCAGTGCTCCAGGCCATGGCGGCGGTCGAGCGGCATCGTTTTGTCGACAGCGCGCTGGTCAATCAGGCTTACGAGGACACAAGTCTCCCTATCGGACTGGCGCAGACCATCTCCAAGCCCAGCGTGGTTGCTCGAATGTGCGAACTCCTTTTGGGTGCGCAGGCAGCTCGAGAACGGGGCCTGGGCCGTGTGCTTGAAATCGGAACGGGTTGTGGTTACCAGGCTGCAGTGCTGAGCTATCTCGCCCGCGAGGTCTACACGATAGAGCGGCTGCGGGGGCTGCACGACAAGGCGCGGCACAACCTTCGGCCCTTTCGCCTGGCCAACGTACATCTTTTACTGGGGGATGGAATGTTGGGCTATGCCAAGGGCGCACCGTATGCAGCCATTATTTCCGCTGCAGGCGGGGATGTTATTCCGCAGGAATGGTGTGATCAGCTGGCTGTGGGTGGACGGCTTGTAGCGCCCATGTCGGTTGCTGGTGGGCAACAAATGTTGCTTGTGATCGACAAAACCCCCCAAGGATTGAATCAAAGCGTGCTCGAGCCCGTGAATTTTGTACCCCTAAAATCGGGGGTTGCCTGAAGGGAAGAAAGCTTATGTTTGTTTTGCGTGGTCTTGTGGTCGGGGTGATGGTTGCACTGGTGAGCGTGGCGCTCATCGGTTGTGGCACACGCCCCAACAAGGCGCCAGTGGAAGATCGTGGCGCACCCGCGTCGGCACCACCGCCGATGCCGGTGGCATCGCAAGGCAGTGAGGCCGTCGTGGCTCCCATCAAGCCACTGCCCGGCGTAGAAAACGCAGGCAAGCCAGGCTATTACACCGTCAAGCAAGGCGATACCCTCATCCGTATCGGCCTTGAATCGGGCCAGAGCTGGAAGGATATCGCTCGCTGGAACAACCTCGATAACCCCAATTTGATCGAGGTGGGCCAGGTCTTGCGAGTTCTGCCACCAGCGCTGGCATCACAGGCGGTGGCTTCGGATACGGGTGTAGTGACACGCCCCGTCACATCTTCGCCCGTGGCCCCAGGCGCTGCGTCAACCACTGCCAGTGTGGCAATGCCGCCAGCGAGTGGATCCAAGCCCGCTGCGGCTGCCACAGCGCCGGCGGCCGCAGGGGATGACGAGTTGGGTTTCATCTGGCCTGCGTCGGGCGCGCTGATTTCGGGTTTTGACGACGTTCGCAACAAGGGCCTGGACATTGCCGGCAAGGCGGGCGATCCCGTGCTGGCTGCAGCAGATGGGCGCGTGGTGTATGCGGGCTCCGGTCTGCGCGGTTACGGCAATCTGGTGATTCTCAAGCACAACAACACCTTCCTCACGGCCTATGCGCACAACCAGACCCTTCTGGTTAAGGAGGACCAAGGCGTGCGAAAGGGTCAGAAGATCGCCGAAATGGGAAGCACTGATGCTGATAGGGTGAAGCTGCACTTCGAGATTCGCCGCCAGGGCAAGCCGGTGGATCCATCGCGCTACCTTCCTGCACGTTGACTCCCGACACTGATCACCCCAGGGCTGTGCCAGAGCCCTGTGCAAAGCCAGCCGTCGGTGAGTTGGCTGGGTGGGCAGAGGACGAGTCCGGGGATCTGGCGGACGCTGGCGCCAGTGAGCACCGATCTCTGATGATGGGGCCTGCGCAGCACGCAAAGCGCCTGGACCTTGCACTGGCCGAGTTGGTTCCCGAACTCTCGCGTAGCTACCTCCAGCAGTTGATAGCGCAGGGGTGTGTCACCCTGCAAGGTCGTTCGGCGACGAAAGCCTCCGCTAAGGTTAAGGTAGGTGACCGGGTTGTACTGGAGATGCGGCCTACGCTGCAAAGTCAGGCCTTCCGCCCAGAAAACATTCCGCTGGATGTTGTCTATGAGGACGAGTACCTCCTCATCGTGAACAAGCCCGCTGGTCTGGTAGTTCATCCTGCGCCTGGTAACTGGAGCGGGACCTTGCTCAACGGCCTGCTCGCGCGCGACGCCAAGGCTCTGCTGGTGCCGCGTGCTGGCATCGTGCACCGGCTGGATAAAGATACCAGCGGCTTGATGGTGGTGGCACGTGACCGCGCAACCATGGACGCGCTGGTGAGCCTGATCGCAGCACGAACGGTACAGCGGCAGTACGTGGCACTGGCCCAGGGCGCTTGGACGGGGCCCACGGCGGTGACAGTGGATGCGCCTATCGGCCGCGATCCCAGGAATCGCCTGCGCATGGCGGTCGTTGATCTTGCAAAGCATGCTGGCAAGTCCGCCCGTACGGACGTTCGATTGCTGGGCGGTGCGGACCGTGGGTGCTGGGTTCAGTGCACGCTCCACACGGGCCGCACGCACCAGATCCGCGTGCACATGGCGATGCTCAGGCATCCGCTGGTGGGCGATTCGCTGTACGGCGGCGCACCCATCGACGGGCTCCAGCGTCAGGCTTTACACGCCTATCGCCTTGCCTTTGAACACCCCGCGACTGGTGCGCCGCTGGAGTTCTTTGCGCCTGTACCCGATGACATCCGCGAGGCGCTGGCAGTCTGGGGGCTCAGCTACAATGTGTAGTGACGGCCCCACAGGCCGCGGCCCGAAGACGGATTCCCGCCGGGCTCTCGCGCAGCGCTGCACCCATTGACCGCTTTCCGTTGATTGCGGCTGCTGTTGACGTGACCCGCATTGTGACGCGCGGCACTTTCCAGGAATCGTCGAACCATGAACACGGTGGATGCCAAAAGGATCCTCGAAACCGCGCTGATCTGCGCCCAGCAGCCTGTGCCCTTGCGAGACCTGCGGATACTCTTCCGTGAGGCGCTCGGGTCCGACACGATCAAGATGCTGCTGCAGGATTTGCAGCTTGAATGGTCCCAACGGGGAGTTGAGTTGGTTCAGGTCGCAAGCGGCTGGCGCTTTCAAAGCAGACCCGAAATGCGCGAGTTTCTTGACAGGCTTCACCCTGAGAAACCGCCGAGGTATTCGCGGGCCACGATGGAGACGCTTGCCATCATCGCCTACCGACAGCCCGTCACGCGCGGCGATATCGAAGACATTCGAGGAGTGACCGTCAACAGCCTCATCATCAAACAGTTGGAGGATCGCGGCTGGGTCGAGGTTATCGGCTACCGCGAGACCGTCGGGCGCCCGTCACTGTTCGCTACGACAAGACAGTTCCTGGACGACATGGGTTTGCAGTCGTTAGACCAGTTGCCAGTGCTGGATGATCCGTCCGGCATCGCCAATATGCTGGAAGCCATGGTCGCAGGGCCAAAGGGTGACCCAGAGCCTGAGACCGCAATGCTCGGCGCGCAGCCGTCCGGTCCGGACTTACTGGGTGTTCCGCCTCCAGACGTGGCCTTACTTGAATGTGCGGAGACAGGTCTCCGCAAAGACGATACGAACACTGATGCCCCTGGCGGTATCGAGGGAAGCACTTGATGAACGATTCAGCCTCTGACGTCCCAACGGGACTGCCGTACAGCACTGGTGTAAACGGGGTCTCAGATCCGGAGGGGGTGCCGGCCCGGCTGGCCCAGCCCAATAAACAGGCCACCCCGATGCAAAGCGTCGCTGTCGAGCAGACGGTGACCCCCGAGTTGTCTGCAGCCGATGAGAGTATTGCCAACCTGCCGCCACCCAAAGAGGTTTCCGCTTGGGCGCCTGATGCAGTCAGCGTGAACGAGGTTGGGGCTGGCGCTGCTGTCGAGCAGGCTCGGCCCGCCCGTGTCCCACGTGCCAAGGCGTCGGCGAGGGATGACCGTTCGCAAGCGGTCCATCACACTTCAGGAGATGGAAAGAGCAATAGCAAGTCCGGCCCTACAGCGGGGGGCTATCACTTTGAAGACGTGGTCTCGGGCCGCTTCGATGAGGAAGAGGCATCCGCAGAGGCGGTTCCGGCAAAGCGTGTCCTGTTGCCTCAGGTGGAAACACCCAAGTTGCACAAGGTACTGGCACAGGCGGGTCTCGGGTCGCGTCTTGAAATGGAGCAACTCATTCTTGAAGGTCGCATCTCCGTCAATAACGCGCCAGCCCATATTGGTCAGCGTATCCAATTCGGCGATCAGGTCAAGGTCAACGGCAAACCAATCCGGTACCGCATCGATCCGCCTCCCGCCCGTGTGATTGCTTATCACAAACCGGTGGGCGAGGTGGTGACCCACGATGACCCCCAAAATCGGCCGACCGTGTTCCGCAAGCTACCCCGATTGATGCAGGGCAAGTGGCAGTCGGTCGGACGTCTGGATCTGAACACGGAAGGATTGCTGCTTTTTACCAGCTCGGGTGAGTTGGCGAACAAACTCATGCATCCCCGCTTCGGGCTGGAGCGCGAATATGCCGTGCGTGTACTGGGTGCGCTGAGCAATGAGGAAAAGCAAAGGTTGCTCGATGGGGTTCGTCTTGACGATGGGATGGCGTCGTTTGGTTCCATTGAGGATGGTGGTGGCGAAGGCTCGAACTGCTGGTATCGCGTCACGATTTCGGAAGGCCGCAATCGTGAGGTTCGGCGGATGCTGGAGGCAGTGGGCCACGCGGTAAGTCGGCTGATCCGCATCCGTTATGGCGCCATGATGCTGCCACGTGGTCTTAAGCGTGGCGCATGGCTGGAACTCGATGAGGGCGACATCCGGGCACTGGTGCAGGCGGCAGGCGCTGGCCGGCCAGATGCCGATGTCACCAAGGCAAGGCCGGATGCCCGCAAGGGAGGCATTGGCCGGGCTGGTGGTCGCGGTGGTGACCGGGCGGGCGGTGGGCGGCGGGAGGCAGGCAAGGGCTTCCGGCGTGATGGCACTCCTGGACAGTCGGGTGTTCCCGGTGGTGGCAATCCCAGCCGGGACGGGACACCGCAGGGGCAGGGTGCGCGCGGCAAGAACGCTGGCAACGCTGACCGGCAGCGGTCCGCGCAGCCGGACCCCATGAAAACGTCGGTCGGCTATATCGGCGTGGACAGCCTTTCGCGCCATCGCCAGGAGGCCAAAAAGCGCTATCCGGGCGGCCCCCGCCGAGGAGGCGGGCGCTGAGTGGGGGAATGGTCGGTCCAGTTAGAATTGAAAGCTTTGCCTGACGGGCAAATGAATGACCGTAACAACCATTGAGGAATCACCATGGCAATTGAACGCACTCTCTCCATCATCAAACCCGACGCAGTGGCTAAGAACGTGATTGGACAAATCTACGCTCGTTTTGAAGCTGCTGGTCTGAAGGTCGTTGCTGCGCGCATGGCCCATCTGTCGCGCTTGGAGGCCGAGCAGTTCTATGCAGTCCACAAAGCGCGTCCGTTCTTTAAGGACCTCGTTGACTTCATGGTATCCGGCCCCGTGATGATCCAGGTCCTGGAAGGCGAAAATGCGATCGTGAAGAACCGTGAACTGATGGGTGCCACGGACCCCAAGAAGGCAGAAGCGGGAACCATCCGCGCAGACTTTGCCGATAGCATTGATGCCAATGCGGTGCACGGATCCGACGCTGTAGAAACCGCCCAGGCAGAAGTTGCGTTCTTCTTCCCAGGCATGAACATCTACTCGCGTTGAGATGACTTACCCCCTGCATAAGCGGGCCTCGTCCAAGGTATTTGGGTTGCGGGGGGTGGCTGCGTGGCGCGACCCGGGATCATCCTGATGACCTCGACGAATCTGCTGGAGTTTGACCTCGACGGCCTCGCAGCCTTCTGCGATCGTCTGGGAGAGAGGCGCTTTCGCGCTACGCAACTGTTTCGCTGGATTCACCAGCGTGGGGCCAGCGACTTCGATGCGATGAGCGATTTGGCCAAAAGTTTGCGCGACAAGCTCAAGGGCTGCTCTCATGTGGAGGCCCTGCCCGTTGTGTCCGAGCATGTCTCATCGGATGGTACGGTGAAGTGGCTATTCGATGTGGGGGATGGCAACGCTGTTGAGTCCGTGTTCATCCCGGAGGATGGTCGGGGAACACTTTGCATTTCATCGCAGGCGGGCTGCGCGGTAGGTTGCCGCTTTTGCTCCACGGGCCATCAGGGCTTCAGTCGTAACCTGACGACGGGAGAGATTCTTGCCCAATTGTGGTTTGCAGAGCACTCGCTGCGAAGGCGCTTTCACACTGAAGAACGTGTGATTTCCAATGTCGTGATGATGGGTATGGGGGAACCTCTACAAAACTACTCGGCACTGGTTCCGGCGCTTAAAGTCATGCTTGATGACCATGGGTACGGTCTTTCACGTCGGCGGGTGACTGTATCCACGTCTGGCGTCGTCCCGATGATTGACCGGCTGGGCGATGAGTGCCCCGTTGCGCTGGCGGTTTCCCTACATGCACCCAACGATGCTCTACGAGACAATCTTGTGCCCTTGAATCGCAAGTATCCGCTGGCTCAATTGATGGATGCCTGTAAACGCTACTTGGAGCGCGCGCCCCGAGATTTCATCACTTTTGAATATTGCATGCTTGAAGGAGTCAATGACCAGCCAGAGCATGCGGCAGAACTGGTCCGGCTTGTGAAATCTGCCGAGCGCCCTGCCGTGCGCTGTAAGTTCAACCTCATTCCTTTCAATCCTTTCCCGGCATCGGGACTCCTGCGGTCCCCACAAAATCACGTGCAGGCTTTTGCAAGGTTGCTCAATGACGCTGGACTCGTGACCACCGTGAGGAAAACTCGGGGCGACGATATTGACGCTGCGTGTGGACAACTTGCGGGAGAAGTGAAGGATAGAACGCGCGCTGCAGAGCGGATGGCAAAGCAGCGGACAATTCCACTTAAGCCGATAGCCTGATCATTTGGCACGCGGCACTAACAAGGAGGCACTAGATGGCGGGTTTTGTCGAACGCGGGCGGCACCTAGGTCGCTGGGTGCTTATTGGATGTAGTGCTTTAATGATGACCGCCATGTTGCAGGGCTGCGCGTCATCCAAGGGTGCAGGGGGGACTGCCAGCGATACCGAGGCTGAACTGGTGACCCCTTCCGACGAACCTGAAACTCGCCGTCGCGCTCGCATCCGTCTGGAACTGGCGGCCAATTATTTCGAAAATGGCCAAACGGCTGTCGCACTGGACGAGGTCAAGCAATCGCTGGCGACCGATCCAAACTATGCCGATGCATTCAATCTCCGCGGTTTGATCTTCATGCGGGTGAACGATTTGGGGCAAGCAGAGGAAAGCTTTCGGCGATCGCTGGCCCTCAAGCCCGGGGACTCGAATGTGTTGCACAACTATGGATGGCTGCTATGCCAGCAAAGAAAGTTTCCCGAAGCCGACCAGCAGTTCTTGCGGGCTCTGAGCAATCCCAACTACGGATCACGCGCCAAAACGCTTATGGCGCGCGGGCTTTGCCAAACTGGTGCTGGTCAGGTTGTAGAGGCTGAGCAATCGCTTACCAAGGCCTATGAGCTTGATGCGGCGAATCCCGTGGTTGGTTATCACTTGGCTGCGCTCCTGCTGAGACGCAATGAGTTGTCTCGATCGCAGTTCTACATCCGACGGATCAACAACAGTCAGTTTGCGAATTCGGAATCCCTGTGGCTCGGTATCAAGGTGGAGCGGGCGGTAGGCGACGTCGTAGCCATGCGGCAGCTGGCAGATCAGTTGCGCAGGAGATATCCAGAATCTCGTGAACTGGGGGCATATGAGCGCGGGGCTTTCAATGAGTGATGCGGCTGAGCAGGGCAATGTAACCGCCGGTTCCGTTCTGAGAGAAGCTCGCCAGGCCAGCGGTCTGCATATTGCGGCCCTCGCGGTGGCGCTCAAAGTACCGGTTAGCAAACTTGAAGCACTTGAAGCTGACGACTATGCGTCCCTGCCCGATACCGTCTTTGTACGGGCGCTGGCTTCCAGTGTGTGTCGCACTCTCAAGATCGAACCGAGCTCGGTGTTGGCACTCTTGCCTCAAAGCAAGAGTCCTCGACTTGAGCCATACAGCGCGGGGCTCAGCGCGCTAGTCAAGGACTCTGGCGTTCGCAATGGCGTCGCTGGATCGTCTGCATCGTCTGCGCCTCGGTCTGTGATTTGGGTCGTTGCTTTTTTGCTGATAGGTGCTCTGGCTGTCAGGTATCTTCCTCGCGATTCACTCCCAGAAGCTCTGAGTCCCCCCCCGACGCCATCGTCATCTCCTCTTGGCAGCGGACCGGACTCTGTTTCGTTGCCTGCTGCTATGACAGCTTCCGAGACAACGGAGCGGTCCGATGTCCCGCCTGGCGCGTTGCCCATGCCTGTGCCGGCACCTGCATTGACGACAACTGCCCCCGGTGGTACGGCACCGGCGGTAGCGCGGGCGGCAGAACCTGTTGCTAGCGCCCCTGAAAGCAGCGTTGGTCTGCCTGGTGTTGGCAGCGGCGTTCCTCTTGTTCTGCGTGCAAGTGCTGAATCATGGGTGCAGGTTCGGGACAGTTCGGGCGTATCGGTTCTTCAGCGCAAGCTTTCCGCTGGTGAGACAGTGTCCGTAGGCGGCTCGATGCCATTGGCCGTCGTGGTGGGGCGTGCGGATGTGATCGAGGTATTCGTTCGCGGCAAGCCGTTCGACGTGCTAGCCGTTTCCCGAGAAAACGTTGCTCGCTTTGAGGTGAAATAGTGCAAAACGAACTCGCCAGCTTGGGTCCTATTCCAATCGCGACCCCACTGCCTCGGCGCTCGCGACAGGCGAGAGTGGTTTGGGGCTCTCGCGCCGTCACCGTTGGCGGTGATGCCCCAGTTCGTGTCCAGTCGATGACCAATACCGATACGGTCGATGCCATTGCCACCGCAATCCAGGTCAAGGAACTTGCTCAGGCGGGTTCTGAGTTTGTGCGGATCACTGTGAACACCCCAGAGGCCGCGGCGGCGGTGCCCTACATTCGTGAGCAGCTCGATCGGATGGGTGAGTCTGTTCCTTTGGTGGGTGACTTTCACTACAACGGTCACCGGCTGCTGACAGATTTTCCCGATTGTGCCCAGGCACTATCGAAGTATCGGATCAATCCCGGAAATGTTGGGAAGGGTGACAAGCGGGACCGCCAGTTCGGGCAGATGATCGATGCTGCCATGCGCTGGAACAAAGTGGTTCGGATTGGAGTTAATTGGGGGAGCCTAGATCAGGAACTCCTCGCAAACCTGATGGATGCAAACAGCCGGCGTTCCGATCCTTTGGATGCACGCCAGGTGATGTATGAAGCGCTGATTTCGTCGGCCATTGAGTCGGCTAAGCGGGCTGAGGTCATGGGGCTGGATGGCAACCAAATCATCCTTTCGTGCAAGGTCAGCGGAGTTCAGGATTTGATTTCGGTCTATCGCGAGTTGGCCCGACGTTGCGACTACGCACTCCACCTGGGTCTTACCGAAGCCGGGATGGGAGCCAAGGGTACCGTCGCTTCCGCAGCCGCCTTGTCTGTGCTGCTGCAAGAGGGCATTGGGGACACGATTCGTGTTTCTCTGACACCCCAGCCTGGGGAGGCCCGTACCCAGGAAGTCGTCGTCGCCTCGGAAATTCTTCAGGCGCTGGGTTTGCGTGTGTTTGTCCCGAGTGTGACGGCCTGTCCAGGCTGTGGTCGGACAACTAGCACAACGTTTCAGGAAATGGCTAAGCAGATTGACGATTTCCTGCGTGCACAGATGCCGGTCTGGCGTACGCGCTATCCAGGTGTGGAAACGCTCCGGGTGGCCGTCATGGGATGTATCGTCAACGGGCCTGGCGAAAGCAAACACGCTGACATCGGAATCAGTCTTCCCGGAACAGGTGAAGCCCCTGCGGCGCCCGTTTTCATTGATGGTGAAAAGGCCATGACATTACGGGGCGAACGCATCGCGGAAGAATTTCACCAGATTGTCGAACAGTATGTTGAACAACGGTTTGGCGCAAATATCGCCTCGCCATCGGCATAGTCGCTGGGCTTCCAGCCAGCCGAAGGCTTTAACGACTGCGGACATCGGTCAGTCAGACAGTGCAGGATTAAATAGTTGTGATTATTGATAAGAGTGTGTCCTCCCCAAAAGGCGGCAAGCTGGCAGCCGTCAAAGGTATGAATGACATCCTTCCGCCTGACTCGGCGCGTTGGGAGTGGCTCGAGGGAAAAGTTCGTAGTCTGATGGGGCGCTTCGCATATCGGAACATACGCACACCGATCGTGGAGCCGACGGCGCTTTTTGTCCGTGGTCTTGGCGAGGTGACCGATATCGTGGAGAAGGAGATGTACTCCTTCGAGGACCGGCTCAATGGAGAGCATCTGACTCTTCGCCCCGAGGCCACTGCTGGAGTGGTGCGTGCGGTCGTTGAGCATTCGTTGCTCTATGAGGGTGGAAAAAGGCTGTACTACATGGGGCCCATGTTTCGGCATGAACGTCCTCAACGCGGACGTTATCGCCAGTTTCACCAGATCGGAGCAGAGGCGCTTGGTTTTGCAGGTCCCGAAGTAGATGCAGAACTCATCCTGCTAGCCGATGAGTTATGGCGCGAGCTTGGCATTTCGGATGTCAGGCTTGAGCTCAACAGCCTGGGGGAACCCCAGGAACGTAAAGCGCATCGTCAGGCGCTCATCAATTACCTTGCGAAACACGAGGATTTGCTGGACGAAGACGCGCGTAGGCGGTTGCACACCAATCCACTGCGGATACTGGATACCAAGAATCCTTCGATGCAGGCTATTGTCGACGCTGCGCCAAGGCTGATCGACTTCCTTGGGCCAGAGTCGATCGCACATTTTGAAGAGGTCAAAGCCATTTTGACCGCCAATGGTGTGCAATGGACAGTCAATCCCCGGCTGGTGCGTGGGATGGACTATTACAACCTTACGGTTTTTGAATTTGTGACCGACCAGCTAGGTTCGCAGGGCACGATCTGTGGCGGCGGGCGATATGACTATCTGATTGAACAGGTCGGTGGTAAGGCCGCACCTGCTGTTGGCTGGGCCTTGGGTCTCGAGCGAGTTCTCGAGCTTCTTAAAGAGCAGGAGAAGGTCGTGCCGGCTCTTATTCCTGACGTTTACGCAGTTGTGCCATCTCCTGAGATGCTTCCCTTGGCAATGGCTTCCATTCAGAAGCTGCGTCGAGCGGGAGTTTCCGTCCAGATGCACGCTGCTTCTGACAGATCGAACGGCATGGGTAGCATGAAGTCGCAGTTCAAAAGAGCAGACGCCAGTGGTGCTCTGTGCGCCTTGGTTTTCGGGGGCGACGAGGTATCTAGAGGGATGGTGATCCACAAAGCCCTGCGTGATGGATCGGGTGCTCAAACCGAACGTCCTCTAGCGACCATTGAGCAATGGGCTCCCACCCTACAATCCATTGGCTAATCACAAGTTAATTCATGGCAAAACACCTCGATCTAGAAGAACAAGAACAGCTTGACCAAATCAAGCATTTCTGGAACACATGGGGATCATTGATTAGTTCACTGATCATTGTGGTCGCCGGCTCTGTCGCGGCCTGGAACGGATACCAGTTTTGGCAAAATCGTCAGGCGGGCCACGCTGCGGCCCTCTTCGAGTCTATTGAGACTGCTCTACGGTCAGGCGATCAGGCAAGGATGATGCAGGCATTCGACGATATCCGTAGTCGATATCCACGGACGGTGCATGCGGCGCAGGCGGGTCTTACCATTGCAAAAACGATGGTCGATGCCGGCAAGTTTGATGGCGCGAAGGATGCCTTGAAGTGGGTCGCCGTCAACGCCAGTGACGATGGTTTGAAAGCAATTGCTCATTCGCGGCTTGCCAGTGTGCTGCTCGACCAAAGAGACTATGACGAGGCGCTGAAGCAGCTTTCGGCGAAGATCCCGGTCGAATTCGAAGGCGTTTTTGCTGATCGTCGCGGGGATGTTTTGTTACTGCAGGAAAAGCGGCCCGAGGCGATTGCGGAGTACAGGAAGGCCTACAAACTTCTTGACGAAAAAATCGAGTACCGCGGTTTGGTCGAAGTGAAGCTTGGTGCTTTGGGGGCTTCACCTGTGGCCGCTGTAGTTGATGCTTCGCTGCCCCTCCCTGGGGGGCGCTAGCGATGATGACGGCACGTCTTGGGTTGCCTGCGAGGATCCTTTTGAGAGGTGGTGCAGGATTAATCGCCTCTCTTGTTTTGTTGGCTTCCATGGCGGGGTGCTCGCTGTGGGGGGCGGCCCCCCCGAAGCCGGTGCCCGCAGATCTCGGGCCGAATTTCGCAGTACTTGGTGTGCGTCAAGTCTGGGGAACACGCATCGGTAAGGTCGGTATCCCATTGGATGTGCATGTGAACGGCAGCGCGGTAACGCTGGCCTCTTCTGATGGTTCCGTGGTATCGGTTGATGCTGGGACTGGTGTCGAACTCTGGCGAGCTTCGATCGGCGAGCCATTGTCCGCTGGGGTGGGTAGCGATGGAAGATTTGCTGCGGTGGTCACGCGTGCCAACTTGCTGACCGTTATCGAGGGCGGAAGGGAGAAATGGCGCCAGCCTTTGCCGGCACAGGCATTCACGTCACCCCTGGTTGCTGGGGGGCGAGTCTTTGTGCTTTCTTCAGACCGGTCAGTGTCCGCCTACGATGCATCTTCCGGGCGTCGTTTGTGGATTCAACAGCGCCCAGGTGAGCCTCTTGTGTTACGACAGGCGGGGGTGCTTTTTGCAGTGGGTGACACGCTGGTAGTAGGGTTATCGGGACGATTGGTGGGCATGAACCCTAACGGCGGATCAGTACTTTGGGAGTTGCCGCTGGCCTCTGCCCGTGGCACCAATGACGTTGAGCGCTTGGTCGAACTTGTTGGCCGTACCAGTCGTGTAGGCGATAGCGTTTGCGCCCGAGCCTTCCAGGCCACCGTAGGGTGCGTCAATATCTCTCTCCGTTCAGTGGTTTGGACCCAACCCGCCAGCGGTTTTGAGGGTGTGCATGGCGACGATCTGGCACTGTTTGGAACGGAAAGTAACGGCGTGCTCAACGCCTGGAGCCGCTCAAGCGGCAGCCGGATGTGGACGGTTGATCGCTTCAAGCATCGGAAGTTGACAGCGCCGTTGCTGCTTGGCAGGTCAGTGGTGTTCGGAGACGATGCGGGGCTGGTCCACCTCGTTTCTCGGGATGACGGTGCGCCCCTGAATCGCCTCTCTACGGATGGATCGGGTATCGCCGCAGCGCCTGTCGTTGCTGCCGACACGCTGGTAGTTGTTACCCATAACGGCAGCGTCTTCGGATTCCGTCCGGAGTGATCGGTTACCCAATGAAGCCAGTTGTAGCTCTCGTGGGCCGCCCGAACGTAGGCAAATCCACGCTGTTCAATCGGCTTACCAAGTCGCGTGACGCTATCGTGGCCGATTTCCCCGGCTTGACCCGTGACCGCCATTACGGCAACGGCAAACAAGGCAAGCACGAGTTCATCGTCATCGATACCGGTGGCTTTGAGCCCGATGCTTCCTCCGGAATCTACCGCGAGATGGCAAAGCAGACGCAACAAGCGGTGGCCGAGGCGGACGTGGTGGCGTTTGTTGTCGACGCACGAGCCGGCGTGTGTGCGCAAGATCACGACATCGCAAAGTATCTTCGTCGCCTGGGAAAACCCTGTGTTCTCGTCGCCAACAAAGCTGAAGGAATGCTGGAGGGAGTCCAACTTGCCGAATTCTATGAACTTGGTCTCGGAGCTGTGTGTCCGGTGTCGGCAGTGCATGGCCAAGGTATTCGTGACTTGGTCGAGCGTGCACTCGAGCCTCTTCACCTGACGGAGGTCGACAACACTGAGTCTTGTGCCGACAAGAGCGTCATCAAGTTGGCCGTGGCTGGCAGGCCCAATGTGGGCAAGTCGACGTTGATCAATACCTGGCTCGGCGAACAGCGCCTGGTGGCGTTTGATATGCCGGGTACCACGCGCGACGCTATAACGGTCCCCTTTGAACGCGGTAGCCAGCGTTTTGAACTGGTTGACACCGCAGGCTTGCGTCGAAAAGGGAAGGTCTTTGAGGCCATTGAGAAGTTTTCGGTGGTGAAGACGCTTCAGGCTATAGAGTCTGCAAATGTTGTCTTGCTGCTCTTGGACGCAACCCAAGGCGTTACCGATCAGGATGCTCACATCGCTGGCTACATTCTCGAGAGTGGTCGCGCAGTTGTGGTGGCGGTAAACAAATGGGATGCGGTGGATGAGTACCAGCGTCAATTGCTCGAGCGGTCCATCGAGACCCGATTGGCGTTCCTTAAGTTCGCATCCATTCACTATATCTCTGCAAAAAAGCGCCAGGGGCTAGGTCCCCTCTGGGATTCAATTGCGCAGGCACACCGAGCGGCTACATGCAAGATGTCGACGCCAGTGCTGACGCGGCTACTTCTCGAAGCGGTTCAGTTCCAAAGCCCGAAGAAAGTAGGTATGTTTCGCCCGAAGATGCGCTACGCCCATCAGGGAGGCATGAATCCCCCAGTGATCGTGATTCATGGGAACTCGCTGGAACATGTCACAGATGCGTACAGGCGTTTTCTTGAGGGTCGATTTCGAAAAGAGTTCGACCTCGTTGGGACGCCACTGCGTATTGAAATGAAGACTTCGCGCAATCCGTTCGCAGAAAAGGACGTTGATTAGTCAAAGCCCTCCAGCGCGAGGGGCTTGGGAAGGCAGTTCCAAAGCGACTTCCGCCCTGTGGTAAGGTGCGGTTTCACAACAACACTTTGAACACGGAGCATATCGTGAGCAATAAAGGCCAGCTTTTGCAAGATCCCTTCCTGAATGCGCTCCGTAGGGAACACGTTCCAGTGTCCATTTACCTGGTGAACGGCATCAAGCTGCAGGGGCAGATCGAGTCCTTTGACCAGTACGTCGTTTTGCTGCGCAACACTGTGACCCAGATGGTCTACAAGCATGCGATTTCCACCATAGTCCCGGGGCGCGCTGTGAGCTTTTCTATGACTGATAGCGCTGGCATTGAAGGTCACGGCGCTTAGTGTTGTCGCAAGCACTCCAGAAAGGTGTCTCGGTGGTCGCGCAACAGCGCGCAACCCTATGAGCTCTAAGGTTTCGAGGAGCCTGGTACCGGTTGTCCTGGTTGGTGTTGATCTTGGCAGTGAACATTTCGACAGTGACCTCGAGGAACTGGGGCTGCTTGCGGAAACGGCAGGCCTTCAGCCTGTATTCCGCGTGACCTGTAAACGCAAGGCGCCCGACGCTGCCCTGTTTATTGGTAGCGGAAAGGCGGATGAGATTAGGATGCTTGCCCAGATGCACGGGGCAGTGGAGGTTCTTTTTGATCAGGCCCTTAGCCCTGCACAACAGCGAAACCTCGAGCGGCATCTGCAGCTTCCGGTGAACGATCGGACCCTACTAATCCTGGAGATTTTTGCTCAGAGGGCGCGCAGTCATGAGGGTAAGCTACAGGTAGAACTCGCGCGGTTGCAGTATCTGAGCACCCGATTGGTGCGGCGCTGGTCGCACCTTGAGCGACAGACTGGCGGTATTGGAGCTCGAGGGGGTCCCGGCGAAAAGCAGATCGAATTGGATCGTCGGATGATCGGCGAGGCGATCAAGAGGACACGCGACCGTTTGGTTAAAGTGAAGCGCCAAAGAGCGACCCAACGTCGTCAGCGTGACCGACGAGAAACCTTCAACATCTCGCTTGTGGGGTACACAAACGCAGGAAAATCCACATTGTTCAACGCCCTCGTGAAAGCCGATGCCTATGCGGCTGACCAACTGTTTGCAACGCTCGATACAACCACCCGACAGCTTTATCTAGCAGGTGCGGGCCGATCTGTGTCGCTTTCAGATACGGTGGGATTTATCCGAGACTTGCCTCACGGGCTGGTAGATGCCTTCGAGGCAACCCTTCGAGAAGCCGTAGATGCTGATCTGCTTTTGCATGTTGTGGATGCGTCAAATCCAAGATTCCCGGAGCAGATGGCGCAGGTATGGAAGGTGCTTGATGAAATCGGTGCTGCCGAAGTGCCACAGTTACTCGTCTTCAACAAGCTTGATGCGCTCGAACCGGCCCAGCGGCCTTCCAGTCTGGTCGACGAGTACGATGTTCAAGGAGATGCCACGCCCCGTGTCTTTGTGAGTGCTCGGTCTGGCGAAGGATTGGAGTCGCTAAGAAATGCGCTGTCCAACCGGGCCTTGCTGTCGGATGTACGCATGCCCCCAGCCCCCGCCCCTGAATTACCAGCCAATGGGACCTAATTAGGCACAATGTCAAATTGCCGACGCCCTTTGAGAACCTGAGACCTGCGCATGAATTTTCTATACCGAATCCCACTTTTGGCGTCGCTACCAGCCCGTCTTACGGGAATGTTCAACTTGAATGATCCTCGTTGGGGTCGTGGTGATGACAAATCGGAGGATGACACGCGTCCAGATTCACGTCCCGCAGGGCCCGCAAATGGGCAGCGTGGAAGTGAGCAGCGACCCAGCAACGGTGGCCAGCCTCCGGATCTAGACGAGCTTTGGCGCGACCTCAATCGTAAGTTAGGCGGGGTTTTTGGCTCCAAGGGCGGCGGTGCTAATGGGCGCAACGGCGCGGGTGGATCGGGACCTGGCGGCGGCTTTCAGCCCGACATGAAAAGTGCCAGTGTTGGCGTGGGACTGATCGCCGGGGTCGCCTTCCTCATCTGGATGGGCACTGGGTTTTTCATCGTGCAGGAGGGGCAGCAGGCGGTCATTACTCAGTTCGGTAAATACAAAAGCACGGTAGGTGCTGGATTCAACTGGAGGCTCCCCTATCCTATCGAGCGCCATGAGCTTGTGTTTGTGACGCAGATTCGTTCAGCCGATGTTGGTAGAGATACTGTGATCAAAAGTACTGGTCTCCGTGAGTCGGCCATGCTCACGGAAGATGAAAACATCGTTGAAATCAAGTTTGCGGTTCAGTACCGACTCAATGATGCAAGGGCATGGCTATTCGAAAGTAAAAACCCGTCGGCGGCGGTTGTTCAGGCCGCTGAGACGGCGGTGCGGGAAGTCGTTGGAAAAATGCGGATGGACACCGCCTTGGCGGAGGAGCGCGATCAGATCGGCCCCCGCGTAAGAATGCTCATGCAATCCATCCTCGATCAATACAAGGTTGGCGTAGAAGTCGTTGGCATCAACCTACAGCAGGGTGGCGTACGTCCGCCTGAACAGGTTCAGTCGTCCTTTGACGATGTGCTCAAAGCTGGGCAGGAGCGCGAGCGTGCAAAAAACGAAGCTCAAGCGTACGCTAATGATGTGATTCCAAGGGCCGTGGGTTCGGCGGCCCGCCTCAACGAAGAGGCTTCTGCTTACAAGGCGCGCATTGTTGCCCAAGCGCAGGGCGATGCCCAGCGGTTTTCCTCGATCTTGGCGGAGTACCAAAAGGCGCCACAAGTAACGCGGGATCGGATGTATTTGGAAGCAATGCAGCAGATCTACGGAAACGTGACTAAGGTATTAGTGGAGTCGCGTCAGGGATCCAAC
The DNA here is from genome assembly GCF_046341535.1 of Acidovorax sp. Taxonomy (GTDB): domain Bacteria; phylum Pseudomonadota; class Gammaproteobacteria; order Burkholderiales; family Burkholderiaceae_C; genus Acidovorax. The sequence continues at coordinate 28,582 of NZ_JBKDRI010000142.1, forward strand.
CTGCTGTACTTGCCGTTGGACAAGATCATTCAAGGCGCAACAAGTGGCTCGGTTGGGGGGGGGGATCTGGCAGGCCTGTCCGCAGCTGGATCAGGAGCTGTTAGTCCAGCCCCTTCCGCCCCCATGGTATCTACTGATCCCCGAGCACGCGACAGCAGTCGTACGCGTGACCGCGAGTCGCGTTAGGAGTTTTTCGTGAATAGACTAGGCTTTTTTGCGACCATCTCAATGGTGGCGCTGGCGTTGATGAGTTCCATGCTGTTTGTTGTAGACCAACGCCAGTTTGGCGTGCTCTATGCGCTCGGGCAGATCAAGGAAGTCATCACCGAGCCCGGGTTGAACTTCAAGCTTCCGCCACCCTTCCAAAACGTTTCTTATATCGACAAGAGACTTTTGACACTCGACAGCAGTGACACGGAGCCCATGCTGACAGCAGAAAAGCAGCGTGTGGTGATTGATTGGTATGTTCGCTGGCGAATTTCGGAACCTACGGAATACATCCGTAATGTGGGGCTGGATGAGAGTGCTGGTGCACTGCAACTGAATAGGGTCGTCAGGAACGCCTTTCAGGGTGAAATCAACAAGAGAACGGTCAACGAACTGTTGTCTGCGAAGCGTGAGGCTCTGATGGCCGATGTGAAGCGTGAAGTGCTCGAGGCGGTACGCGGGGCTAAGCCTTGGGGGGTTGATGTGGTGGATGTGCGCGTCACGCGAGTCGATTACGTTGAGTCGATCACGGAGTCGGTCTATCGACGCATGGAAGCTGAGCGAAAGCGCGTTGCAAACGAACTGAGGTCCACTGGCGCTGCTGAGGGCGAAAAAATTCGCGCGGATGCCGATCGTCAGCGAGAAATCACGATAGCGAACGCTTATCGCGATGCGCAGAAAGTGAAGGGGCAGGGCGATGCGGAGGCTGCGCGAATCTATGCCGAGGCATTCGGTCGTGACCCGCAGTTTGCGCAGTTTTATCGGAGCCTTGAAGCATACAAGGCGACCTTTAATAAGAAGGGCGACTTCATGGTCTTGGATTCTTCATCTTCGGAGTTCTTCAAGACATTTCGAGGTGCAATGCCGGGACCAGGTCCTGTCGTTGCGGGTTCTCGAAAGTAAGTCTTTTTCTATCGCGCGGGGTGAGACTGAAGGAGCCCATAGGCGAGTCCCGCACGGGCTTCACTTCATCCAGTCTTAGCGCCTCGGCAGGTCACAGGGCCCTGCCTTTGCTTTGGTATGCTGACTCACACGATTCTCGAATTTCGAGCCGTCCTTCCCCTAGGTCAAGGTCTTGAGGGGGCACGGTCTTGGCGTTGCGTGCTGCCGGTAGAATCGCGGTTTTAACAGCGCTCCATTGTCCATGTCCGCTTGGGTCCTACCGGATCACATTGCCGATGTTTTGCCTTCTGAGGCGCGACACATCGAAGAACTGCGCCGCGGGCTTCTAGATACCGCCCGTTGTTACGGTTATGAGCTCGTCATGCCGCCATTGCTCGAGCACCTCGAGTCTCTGCTGACTGGGACGGGTGAGGCTCTTGATCTTCAGACTTTCAAACTTGTCGATCAGTTGTCTGGCCGATCGATGGGTTTGCGGGCAGATACGACTCCTCAGGTGGCTCGTATTGACGCGCATTTGCTCAACCGTAGAGGTGTGACCCGGCTGTGCTACTGCGGTCCGGTTTTGCATGCTCGGCCGGATCGGCCGCATGCAACAAGGGAACCGCTTCAGTTCGGGGCGGAGATCTATGGCCATGCAGGCCTTGAAGCGGATCTGGAGGCTTTGCAGCTAGCGCGTGAATCACTCGCAGTGGCAGGGGTTGCCCAAACTACCGTGGATCTTGCAGACGTCCGACTTGTTCGCGCGCTGCTTGCGGGCCTGGCGCCAGCTCCGGTTTTGGTGGGGTCAATTCACAGCGCCTTAGCGACGAAGGACGTGAGCGCTCTAGCGGCATTGACTCGCGACTTTCCCAAGCGATCCAGAGAGGGGCTCCTTGCGCTTCCACATCTGTACGGTGATATCAGCGTGTTGGATGAAGCAGAAAAATGCCTCTATGGCATAGCGGGAGTGGATCAGGTGTTATCGAATTTGCGGTGGCTTGCTTCAAAGCTCGCGGATGTTTCGGTCAGTGTCGACTTGGCTGATTTGCGTGGCTATGCCTATTACAGCGGCGTCCGGTTTGCGATCTACGCTCCTGGCGCCTCTGATGCTCTGGTGCGTGGAGGTCGGTACGACGAGGTGGGGGGGGTGTTCGGCCGAAACCGTCCTGCAGCGGGATTCAGCCTGGACATTAAGCAGGTGGTCTCTGTCGTGCAGCCTAGAGCACTTCGAGCGGCAATCCGAGCTCCTTGGAACGAGGCTGCTGACGTGAATGCTGCGATCGCGGCCCTGCGTAAGTCGGGGGAGACGGTGGTGTGCGTTCTTCCGGGCTGGGAGAGCGAAGTGGATGAATTTCGCTGTGACCGTGAGCTTGTCCAAAAGGCTGGCCAATGGGTGGTCCAGCCAATTGATTGTTTTGAAAATTGAAGTGAGTCTGTGATGAAAGCAACCAAAGGTCGCAACGTTGTTGTGGTGGGCACGCAGTGGGGCGACGAAGGAAAGGGAAAGCTAGTCGACTGGTTGACCGAGAGCGCCCAGGGTGTCGTGCGTTTTCAGGGTGGTCATAACGCTGGCCACACGCTTGTGATCAACGGGGTGAAAACTGCATTGCACCTCATACCCAGCGGAATCATGCGCCCCGGGGTCAAGTGCTACATCGGCAACGGTGTGGTCCTCTCCGCCGCCAAATTGTTCGATGAAATCGAGGGGTTAGAAAAAGCCGGCGTGGAAGTGCGTTCGCGACTTCGAATCAGCGAAGCCTGTCCTTTGATCCTCCCTTTTCATGCTGCAATCGACGTGGCGCGTGAGGCCGCCCGGGAGCAGGGTGGAACCGAGAAAATTGGAACTACAGGTAGGGGCATCGGCCCGGCTTATGAGGACAAAATTGCCCGTCGCGCGCTCAGAGTCCAGGATCTGAAGCATCCTGAACGCTTTGCCTTGAAGCTGCGGGACCTCCTCGACTTGCACAACCACGTTCTCAGCACCTATTTGAACTCGGGGGCATTTCAGTTCGGTGAAGCGATGCGCCCCTACATGGTCGACGGCAAAGTGCAGTTCGATCTGGTTTATGCAGAAGCCATGCGCCATGCGACGCTGCTCAAGCCGATGATGGCTGATGTCTCCCGTGAACTCAATGAAGCACATGCGGCTGGAGCTAATTTGCTTTTTGAGGGTGCTCAAGGCACCTTGCTCGATGTGGATCATGGCACCTATCCGTATGTCACATCTAGTAACTGCGTGGCCGGAAATGCTGCGGCAGGCGCGGGTGTAGGGCCGGGAATACTGCACTACGTGCTTGGGATTACCAAAGCCTACTGCACTCGTGTGGGCGGGGGACCGTTTCCAACAGAGCTTGACTGGGAAACGCCGGGCACCCCCGGACATCACATGAGCACGGTGGGTGCTGAAAAGGGCGTGACGACCGGACGAAGCCGCCGCTGCGGATGGTTTGACGCAGCCTTGCTCAAGAGAAGCGCTCAGGTCAATGGTCTTTCGGGGCTGTGCATCACGAAGCTTGATGTGCTTGATGGCTTGAGTGAACTCTTTTTGTGTATCGGCTACGAGCTGGACGGTGAGCATATCGACCTGCTGCCGATGGGGGCGGACGACATCGCGCGGTGTAAGCCGGTCTACAAGGTGATGCCAGGCTGGAGTGACTCTACGGTGGGTGTCACCACCTACAGCGCGCTGCCGCAGGCCGCGCGCGACTACCTTGAGAGTATTGCCGAGGTCACGGGTGTTCCGATCGACATGATCTCAACCAGTCCTGACCGTGATCACACAATTGTGATGCGTCATCCGTACGAGGCGGATTGATTAGCTACTGTCGGCTAGCCCGCAGGTGATTTGGAGAACGACATGTTGACCGAAGACGGCAAGCATCTGTACGTGAGTTACGATGAGTACCACAGCCTCATCGAGAAGCTGGCGTTGAAGATCTACCAATCAGGGTGGGAGTTCGATACCATTTTGTGCCTTGCGCGGGGTGGATTGAGGCCTGGAGACATCCTGAGCCGTATCTTCGACAAACCGCTGGCGATCATGTCCACGAGTTCGTATCGGGCGGAGGCGGGAACGGTGCAGGGGCATCTCGACATTGCTCGCTTCATAACGACCCCAAGGGGTGAGATTGCCGGTAGGGTGTTGCTGGTTGACGATCTTGCAGACTCTGGCCACACACTGAATGCGGTGATCAACATGCTCAGGACCAACTATGCGCCCATCACGGAGTTGCGCAGCGCGGTGATCTGGACAAAGGGAATTTCGTCGTTTACCGCTGACTACTCGGTCGAGTTCCTGCCCACCAATCCCTGGATTCACCAGCCGTTTGAAAGTTACGATAGCCTCGGCCCCGAGAAATTGCTCGCCAAGTGGCGCCTCTGACGCAAATCTCTGCTTGCGATATCTTCCCCAGCGCAGACGGGGGAGTGGTGTGGTAGCCCGATCGGTTGTGGTGGGTAGGGTGGGTCTTCAGTTCGAGCAAAGGCGGTTGCATTTGCTGGGGGTTCAAAAACCGGTATACAATACAAGGCTTCGCTCTTTAGAGCCGATGACTGGGGCAAAAGATTGCTGGTGAGAGCTGGCGTGGTTTGAGTCTCGGGTTGTTGGCTGGGTAGGAAGCGAGAAAGTTTGCCGGAACTTCAAAAAAC
>NZ_JBKDRI010000143.1:0-23098 GCF_046341535.1 Acidovorax sp.
CCTTTGGGGTGACAGCGCTATGCACTTGCCAGCGCCGCTTTTGGAGCGCCATGCGGTGTTGCTCCTCCTTGCAGGCACGAGCCTGCCGCGTCGTCGCGCCTTGCCTGGCACCCCAACAGCAGCGCTGGCAAATGCATCCAACTGCCGTTTTTAGGGTGACAGTCCACCGCGGAGCGGCGGGCCTGGGGCCTTGAACTGCACTTCATCGAGGGCTTCGCGCGCGGGGAAAAAGCCATGGAATGGGTAGCGGCGGCACTGGACTGCTGCGCCCATGCTGGGCGCACATGGCAAAAGGCCCCGCCACTTCCGTGACGGGGCCTTTTTGAATCAGAGCCAGAGGCCCGCTATCCGCTCAATGCGCGGCACTGGCGGCCGAGGTTTTTCCATCCAGGCTGGGGTAGCGCACATGCTCCACCAACTCCTGAATATCCTTGCCGGGTTCCTTCGTCAGCAGCGAGACGATGATGATCACCGCAAAGCCCAGAGGTACACCAAACAGGCCGGCCGAGATGGGGGCAATATCCCACCAGGTATTGGCCTTGACGATCTCAGGCGTGATGGCGGTGCCATGCGTCAGCTTGTACAGCCAGGGCTGCGTGGTGACCATGTAATAGAAGGTAATGCCCAGTCCAGCCAGCATCCCCAGCGACGCGCCCCACTTGTTGGCACGTTTCCAGAAAATGCCCAGCGTCAACGCCGGGAAGAACGCCGCAGCCGCGAACGAGAACGCCGCCGACACCAGGAACAGAATGTCCGCCGGTTTCTGCGCGGCCACGTAGGCCGCGGCCAGTGCCACCACGAGCAGCAGAAGCTTGGACACCATCACGCGGCGTGCAGTAGAGGCATTGGGGTCCAAAACCTTGTAGTACAGGTCGTGCGACAGCGCATTGGCAATGGTCAGCAGCAGGCCATCCGCGGTGGACAGCGCAGCGGCTAGGCCACCCGCCGCCACCATGCCCGAGACCACATACGGCAGACCGGCGATTTCTGGTGTAGCCAGCACGATGATGTCGCCGCCGATGGAAATTTCCGCCAGCTGCAAGATGCCGTCGTTGTTGATGTCAACCACCGACAGCAGCGACTTGTCCACCGCGCTCCATCGCGCAATCCACTCCGGCAGGCTGGCAAACGGCGTGTTCACCAGCACCGTGTAGACCTCGTACTTGGCCAGCACCGCCAGCGCGGGCGCTGTGAAGTACAGCAGGAAGATGAAGAACAGCGACCAGCTCACCGACTCGCGCGCCTCGCGCACCGAGGGCACGGTGTAGTAGCGCATGAGGATGTGCGGCAGCGCAGCCGTGCCGATCATCAGGCAGAACACCAGCGCCAGGAAGTTCTTGCGCGCCACGTTCTGAGCCGCCTCGTCTTTGCCTGGGAAGGGTTCGGCATGGCGGATGGGCGGCGCGGCCTTGGCAGCATTGGATGTGCGCGCTGCCGTGTAGGCTGTACGGGCTTCGGCCTCGTTCTTGGGAAGGGCTGCCAGCGCGGCGGTTGCAGCGGTGATCTCCGCTGCAGGTGCGTTGGCCGCCTTCAGGTCATCGAGCTTCTTCTGTGCGGCGGCGCGGTCTGCTGCGAGCGAAGCATTCACATCCTTGAGCTTTTCCACCGCCGCATCCGAGCGGGCCTTGTAGAGGGCACGCACTTCCAGTTCTTTGGGGTCCTTGAGCAGCTCGGACTCCTTGGCAGTGACCTTCTCCAGCGTGTAGCCGTACACCGCCTGAGGCACAGGCACGCCGGTGTGCTTGACCGACAGCCAGACCACAGGAATCAGGTAGGCAATGATCAAAATGATGTACTGCGCCACCTGCGTCCAGGTCACGGCACGCATGCCCCCCAGGAACGAGCAGACCAGGATGCCAGCAAGCCCGGCAAAAATGCCGATTTCGAAGGCCAGCCCCGTCAGGCGGGACGTGATCAGGCCCACGCCATAGATCTGTGCGACCACATAGGTGAAGGAGCACAGGATGGCCGCCCCCACCCCGATCAGCCGCGGCAGGTTGCCTTCAAACCGTGCGCCCAGAAAGTCGGGAATGGTGAACTGACCAAACTTGCGCAGATAGGGTGCCAGGAAAAGCGCTACCAGGCAGTAGCCACCCGTCCACCCCAGGATGAACGCCAACCCGCCGTAGCCTGTCAGGTACAGGGTACCCGCCATGCCGATGAAGGAGGCCGCAGACATCCAGTCCGCCCCGGTGGCCATGCCGTTGTAGATGGCTGGTACGCGGCGCCCCGCCACGTAATATTCAGCCGCATCATTGGTGCGGCTCATGACGCCGATGCCGGCATACAGCAGCACCGTCGCCGCCAGGAAAAGGTAACCGATCCAGTTCTTGGGCAAGCCCATCTGTTCGAGCACTGCCAGCACCAGCACAAAAGCGACAAACCCGCCGGTGTACCAGGTGTAGACCTTGTTCAGGCCCTTTTTGAAGTCGCCTTGCGACTGTCCGTCTCCGCCGAAGAGTCCCATCATTCTTCTCCTTCGGCAACGCCGTATTCAATGTCGAGCTTGTTCATGTGGCGGGCGTAGTACCAGATGATCAGGCAATACACCACCAAGGCGCCCTGGGCGGCCACCCAGAACGAAAACGGCCAGCCAAAGAAGCTGAACGTCAGGTCGCGGGCGAAGAACACCACGACAAAGGTCACAAAGAACCAGATGCCTAAAAGCAGGCCGGTTATTTGCAGGTTTTTGCGCCAGTACTCCTGGTGCTTGGCTGTCAGTTGCATTGCTTGCTCCTCCATCTTGTAAAAAGAACACTCACGAACACCTACTCGACTTCAGCACTAAAAACCTGCTCGCAACCCGGTTTCCCGCTCCAGTTGCGCGGCCACCTTGGGCTCGAATCCTTTTAAATGGCGTATCACGGCACGCGCCTCCTCAGGCTGGTGCAGGTCGACATGCACGCGCGCCATCTGGTACCAGCCAAAGGGGCTCATGGGCTGCAGGCGGGTATTGCGCTCCAGGGCCTGCAGAGCCTCCTGAAGTCGCTCCTGGCGCACCAGCACCAGCGCCAGCCCATACCAGGCCCGGTCCATCTTCTCGTCGATCTGCAAGGCCGCCCGGAAGCCCTCCTCCGCCACTGCCCGCTGGTCCAGCTGCTCGGCCACATAGGCATGGTTGAAGTGGGCGTTGCAGTCCTGCGGATTCAAGGCCAGCACCTGCGCGTAGTAGTGCAGCGCCTGCTCCTTGTGGTCGCTCAGCAGCGCGTCATACGCCAGGCTGTTGAGCGCCAGCACGTCCTGAGGCCAGCGTTCCAAAATTCGCAAAAACACCGCCCTGGCAGCGGCCTTGCGGCCTACCAGCAGCAGGGCCTTGGCACGCCAGACCAGCGCCTGATGCTCCAGCCGCTGCGACCAGCGGGCCGGGGGAAGGGAAAGGCTCTGGGTCACTGGCATGCCTGCGCTCCCAGCTCCAGACAGATGTCGATCTTGAGCTTGACGACCAGCACCCAGGCCATGATCAGCCAGCTCGCCGCCGCCAGCGGAATATGCTGGTCGAGTACCAGGCGGGGACTGACCTTGCGCGTCAGCCACAGGCAGGGCTTGGCGGCCACATCCAGCATCTGCCAAAACACATTGGTGTGCCGCTTGGCCCCGGCCAGCAACCCCAGCAAAAATCGTCCCACGATGAACATCAGGGACAACTCGATCAGGCTTTTCAAAATGACAACGGTCAGGAGCATGGTGAATTCGATGTCTCGCTGTAAGGACAAGGAAAGGTGGGCGCACTCTGCGCAGGGTGTCTGACCGCTGGCTGACAAGCGGCTTATCGCTAACTTACAAACTCCGCACAAACCCTTCACTCTTTTTTTGCGATGCGATAAATCGATCGAATCGAAGACGTTCTTGCGGGAAAACACCGAGAGCTCCGAACGCCTTGATGAAGGTCAACAGCCGGCGCCAGAAGGACTTCTCGCAAGGCAGGAGCGGGCATAGACTGCCGCCATGGAAAAGTCGCCCAATCCGCCATCGGCTGCCAAGGCACCAGCGCCGCTGCAGCCATCGCACCACCTGCTGGCCAACTTTCGCCAAGACCTCCGCAAGCACCCCCCCTTCGCCCAGATGCTGGATGCTGAGGTGGACGATTTCCTGTCGCACTGCGAGCAACAGTATTTCGCGCCGGGAGAGCTGGTGATTGGACCGGACAGCGGTACCGTGCAGTCGCTTTACTACGTGCGCCAGGGCGCGGTGACGGGCACCCGGGGCATGGCGGACGCTGTGGGAGCCTTCGAGTACGAGGCTGGTGACCTCTTTCCCGTGAGCGCCGCCTGGGCTGGGCGTGCCGTCACGGCCACCTACCGCGCCAATACCGACACCTTTGTGCTGGTGCTTGCCGTGGCCCACATGCACCAACTAGCCAGCCGGAGCACCGTGTTTGCGCAGTACCTGAGCCAGCGCACTGCCCAGTTCCTTGCACTTTCGCGCCAGGCACTGCAAGCGGCCTATGCCGCGCATGCCACCACAGAGCAGTCGCTCGAAACCCGGCTGGGGACGCTTGTCGGCAAGAAGCCCGTGACTTGCGACGCCAAGACGCCGCTGCACACCGCGCTGCAGGCCATGCACCAGCAACGCCTCGGCTCGATGCTGGTGGTCGATGCCGCGCAGCACCCCGTGGGGATCCTCACACGCTACGACGTGCTGGGCCGCGTGGCGCTGGCCCAGCTGCCGCTGCACACACCCATCTCGAAGGTCATGGTGCAGCCGGTAAGAACGCTTACCAGTGAACACTCGGCGCAAGACGCGGCGCTGCTGATGTCGCGCCATGGCATCCGTCATGTGCCCATCACCCGCGACGGGGTGGCGATTGGCATGGTGTCCGAGCGCGACCTGTTTGCCATCCAGCGGCAAAGTCTCAAAAGCGTGAGTACGGCGCTGCGCACTGCCCCCGATGTGGCGACCCTGCAAGCCTCGGCCCATGACATACGCCGCCTGGCGCGCAGCCTGCTTGCGCAGGGCGTGCATGCGCGGCAGCTGACCTCGATGATCAGCCACCTCAACGATGTGCTGACCGAGCGCCTGGTGCAGCTCAAGGCCGAAGAATTGGGTGTGGACCTCCAGACATTGTGCTGGCTGTGCCTGGGCTCGGAAGGGCGGGGTGAGCAGACCATTGCGACCGACCAGGACAATGCGATCATCCTGCACAACGACGTGTCCAACGCATCGCGCGAAGCGATCCGCCAGTTCGCACACGCCGTCAACCTGGCGCTGGACGCCTGCGGCTACCCGCTGTGCCGGGGCGGCATCATGGCCGGGGAAAGCGGGTGCTGCCTCACGCTGGACGAATGGCGCGAGCGCTTCGGGCACTGGGTGGCGCAGGGCTCGCCGCAGGACCTGCTCAATGCCTCCATCTACTTTGATTTTCGCCCCCTGTGTGGCGATGTGGCGCTGGCCCAGGCGCTGCGCGCCGATGTGGCGCTGGCCGCGCGCAACAGCCCGCGCTTTCTCAAGATGCTGGCCCACAATGCCCTGAGCCGCAGCGTCCCACTGAACTGGCGCGGGGCTATCGACACTGACGACCAGGGCGCGCTGGACCTCAAGCTGCAGGGCGCGGCGCTGTTTGTGGACGCCGCACGCATCTACAGCCTGGCCCTGGGCGTGCAGGAGACCAACACCCGGCTGCGCCTGGAGGCGGCCGGCACGCAGTGGCACCTGCCCGAGACGGAAACCGGCGCATGGGTGGACGGCTTTGAGTTTTTGCAGATGCTGCGCCTGCGGGTGCAGTTGGAAGCGCGAGAGTCTGGCCAGGCCGTCGCCGCCCCACCCAACCGCATTGTGGTGAACCAGCTCAACGACATCGACCGGCGCATCCTGCGCGAATCCTTTCGCGTGGCGCGGCAGTTGCAGCAGCGGCTGCAGCTGGACTACGACCGGTAGCCGCCATGCAATGGCTGGAGCCGATCAGGCGCGCGCTGGGGCAGGCCCCCGCCTACACAGGTAACCGCTGGGTGATGCTGGACGTGGAGACCAGCGGCCTCAACATGCGCCGCGACCGGCTGCTGGCCATTGCCGCCATTGCGCTGCGGGTGGACTGGCAGCGGCGCACGCTGGGGGTGGCACTGGGCGACAGTTTTGAAGTGGTGCTGCAGCAGGACGAGGCATCAAGCAAGGACAACATCCTGCTGCACGGCATTGGCGCGCAGATGCAGCGCAACGGCATGCCCGCCGCCCAGGCACTGCAGGCCTTTGAAGCCTATGTGCAAGACAGCCCCCTGCTGGCCTTCCATGCCGCCTTTGACCGCACGATGATCAACCGCCATGCACGCCAGCACCTGGGGCATGTCCTGCCCAACCCCTGGGTGGATGTGGACCACCTGTGCGCTGTGACCCATGAGCAGGTGCGGGCCCGCGCGCTGGACGACTGGATGGCGCACTTCGGCATCCGCTGCGCCGTTCGGCACCAGGCCGCCGCCGACACCCTGGTGGAATGCGACCTGCTGCAGCGCATCTGGCCCCGCGTGGCCGCGCAGTGCGGCAGTTGGGCCGATGTGCAGCGCCTGGCCACCGGGCACCGCTGGCTGGCCCGCCACCGGGATGGCGGCGGGTGAAGGCCGGGCCATGCTGCGGGGTCAGCCCTTTTGGAGGCCCGAAGCAAGCATCGCGGGCGCTGCCCAACGGGCATCGCCTTCGGGCCCGGCAAACCAGTCGTCGCCCTCCAGATAAGCGCGCAGCATGGGCAGCCCGTCCAGGCCCCAGAACAGTTTGCCATCCACCTCAAAGGCCGGCACGCCAAACACGCCGGCCGCCTGCGCGGCTTCAGTGTTGGCGCGAAGAAGGGCCTTGGGCCGCTCGCTGCCCGCATCCTGACCGGGCCGGATCTGCTCGGCCAGCTCATCCGCCAGCGCAGCCAGCCGCCCGGCATCCAGCGCATCGTGCCCGCCCTGCCACACATGCCGCAGCACGGTACCGGCGACAAAGCGGTTGATCAGACCATCGTCACTGCACGCCAGCGACAGGCGCAGCAGCGGCAGCGGGTTGAAGGGGTGGCATGTGGGCATGTGCAGCGCAATGCCCAGTGCATGGCCCTGCCAGGTCACATGGCGGTAGGTCCACTCGCGCTTGGGCGCAATGCCCGCGGGGCCCGGGTTGCCATGCTGATGCAGCAGCGCGCCCAGCAGCACCGGCTTGTAGGCCACGCTGTAGCTCAGGCCTTCGAGCACGTCGGGCAGGCGCTCGAAGGCCAGCCAGGCATAGGGCGATACAAAGTCGAGATAGAACGTGATGCGTTTCATGGCGGTGGGCTCCTTGGTGACTTCATCCAACGCAGGGTACGTGCGGCAATCCGGCCTGGGGACCGTACCACCGCGCTTCAGACGGGTGGCGGGGCGATACCCGCGCGGGCCAGCAGCCGCCGCCAGATGCTGCGCTGCAGGTCGGCATTGGCACCCGACCAGATGCGGATCTCGTCGAGCGTGCGAAAGCAGCCCTCGCAATGACCGCCATCCGGCGACATGCGGCACACCGAGATGCACGGCGAGGGCACCGGCCCTGCAAAATCTTGATCAAAACAGCCATCCGCGCTCATCGCCTGCGCTTTTATAGCTATTAACTTTATAGCATTCACGATACCAGGACCTCTTGCACCGGGGCGGGCGCCTGCACCACATCGACCATGGGCGCGCCGGTCAGCCGGGGCAGGTCGGACGGGTGCAGCGCAAAGACGCCGTGCGGGTGCCCTGCGGCGGCCCACACCTCATCAAAACGCAACAGGTCCTGGTCAATCAGCGTCACGGGCGGCGTGGCATGGGCCACGGGCGAGACGCCGCCGATGGAAAAGCCGGTGCGGCTTTTCACAAAATCGGCATCGGCGCGGCCGATCTTGCCGCCCACATGGGCTTGCACCTTTTTTTCATCCACACGGCGGTCGCCCGATGTGACCACCAGCACGGCCGCGTCGTCGCTTTTGCGGCGAAAGATGATGCTCTTGGCAATCTGCCCCACGGCAATGCCCAGCGCATCGGCGGCCTGCTGGGCTGTGCGCGCGGCGTCGTCCAGCATCTGCGGGCGGTGGGGATGGCCCAGGGCTTGCAGCACTGCGGCCACGCGCTGCACGCCCTCGGGCAGGGGTTTCAGTTCCGCTCCACACATGGTCGTTGTCTCCTGAAGTGCAGCGTCAGCCCGCACGACGCGCTAGCAGGGCGTTGGCGGCACGCGAGTTGGGCTTGCGGCCCAGAAAATCGCTGATGAAGGCACCGGCATCGATGAGCTGATTGAGATCAATGCCGGTCTCGATGCCCATGCCCGCGAGCATGTACACCACATCCTCGGTGGCCACGTTGCCGGCGGCCCCCTTGGCATAGGGGCAGCCGCCCAGGCCCGCCACCGAGGTCTGGAAGTTCCACACGCCCAGCTCCAGCGCGGCCAGCGTGTTGGCCAGCGCCTGTCCGTAGGTGTCGTGAAAATGCCCGGACACCGCGTCGATGCCAAAGTGCTGCAGCGTGGCCGCAAGCGCACGCTGCACCTTGCGCGGCGTGCCCACGCCAATGGTGTCGGCCACGTCCACCCGCTGCACGCCGATACCCTGGAGCAGGCCGGCCAGGTAGGCCACGCGCTCGGGGGCGATGTCGCCCTCGTAAGGGCATCCCACGGTGCAGCTCATCGCGCCGCGCACGCGGATGCCCGCAGCCAGCGCGGCATCGACCACGGGCGCAAAGCGCTCAATGCTCTCGGCAATGCTGCAGTTGATGTTCCTCTGGCTGAAGGCCTCGCTGGCCGAGCCGAACACCACGATTTCGTCAGGACGGTCGGTCACCGCCGCCTCAAAGCCCTTGAGGTTGGGCGTGAGCACCGAGTAAGCCACCCCCGGCTGGCGCGTCATGCCCGCCATCACCTGGTGGTTGTCTGCCATCTGCGGCACCCACTTGGGCGACACATAGCTGGTGACTTCGATTTCCTTGAGGCCAGCGGCTTGCAGCCGGTGCACCAGCTCGATCTTCACGGCGGCGGGCACGGGCAATTTTTCGTTTTGCAGCCCGTCACGCGGGCCGACGTCGATGATCTGGACGCGGGATGGAAACCTGGAATTCATGGGTGATAGAAAAATAACACGCGATCAGTATCCACGCGCGGGGTTGACGATGCCCGCCACGCGCTCGCCGCGCTGCAGCGCTGCCATTTTGCGGGCGATCTGGGCGATGCTCTCGTCACGCAGCGTGCGTGCCGAGGTGTGCGGCGTGACGGTGATGCGCGGGTGCGTCCAGAACGGATGGTCTGCGGGCAGCGGCTCGGTGCGGAACACATCAAGCGTGGCTCCCGCCACATGGCCGCTGTCGAGGGCCGCCAGCAGGTCTTCGTCCACCACATGCGCTCCGCGCGCCACGTTGATCACGTAGGCGCCGGGCTGCAGGCGGCGCAGCGTGTCTTGGTTCATCACATGGGCAGTGTCGGGCGTGAGCGGCAGCAGGTTGACCAGCACGCGGCTGGCAGCCAGAAAATCATGGAACTGGTCCGCGCCGGTGAAGGCGCGCACCCCCTCGATGGCCTTGGCGCTGCGGCTCCAGCCGTTGATGGGAAACTCAAACTGCGCCAGCGCCTTGGCGACCCGATCACCCAGCACACCCAGGCCCATCACCCCGATGGGGTAGTCGCTGCGCAGGCGCGGCTTGCGGTAGCCCCAACGCCCGGCGGCCGTGTCGGCCTCGTAGCCGTCAAACTCCCGAAAGTGGCGAATGACCGCGTGGCACACGTATTCAGCCATCTGCACGGCCATGCCCGCATCGTCCAGCCGCACTACCAGAGCCTTTGGAGGCAAGCGCAGCTTGAGCAGCGCATCCACCCCCGCACCAATGTTGAACAGCGCCTTGAGCCCAGGCTGCTCGTCCATGAACTGCTGGGGCGGCGCCCAGACGACGGCGTAGTCGGCCTGGGGGGCGCCCGGTTGCCACACCGAAATGTCGGCCAGGGGCAACGCGGCAGAGAAGCCCTGGAGCCAGGGCTCGGGCTTGGCATCGGTACAGCAGAAAGTGATATTCATAGATTGACGACATTCGCCAACGCTTCGGTATGCCGAGACCATTCAGTGCAGAGCTTGCGAAATGAGCGGCTTCGGGAGAAGGCCTGCTGCAGGTCCATGCGGGCCGAGAATCCAGGTTGGTCAGTAGTTTCGCGATATGCGCCACTCGACATGCGATCACGCATCCAGCCTTTTGCGTTTCGCGGCAACTCGGGATCGGTTCCTCCGTCGGACCGTTGATAAGAAAAAGATCGCACGCCGTCCAGCGACTTTGCTGCAGCGATGAACCAGGCTTCGTATTCACGATTTGCCAACACGACGCCAACCGGTCGATGAGGAACCACCGCGGCAGCACGCTGGGCAATGTCGCGCCCTTTAGACATTGGGCAATCATCGTCGGCATCGAGAAGAATCAATATCCAACCACGGTCGCCGGACTTGGCCGCAGCCAGCTTCATATGCCGGGTGAACTCTTCTTCCCTGTTCAAAAATCGGTCTTTGTACACACGAATAGGCGCTAAAACATCAACGTAGACCTCGGGGTTACGCCACTCAGCGATCCGCCGCAGGAGTACTGGCAACGCTGCGACCTCTCCATCCCCCTCAACGATGGCCGACAGCGAAATCATGAGGAAAGGCTTCCGAACAAATCGTTTTGGCGTTGCCCATCCAAGAATGCACGGTCTGGTGCCAATTGGTTCAAACGCAGTAGCTCGCCAGCAGAAAAGAGATGGTTCCGCATCACTGACTTTGATGCCTCATCAAGCGGCGCGATCCTCGTCTCTCCCCCCTCTGACACCACCGCAAGCAGTTGCTCGGGAAGAATACTGGGCGAATCCAGAAGGTCCGGGCTGTGACTTGTCACGATGATTTGCGTCTGCTCTGCGGCTTTTGAAAGCGCCTCGCGCAACGCGGCGCTGGCCGCAGGATGCAGCGCAGTCTCGGGCTCCTCGATGCCAATAAGCGTCGGCGCGTAATCTCGGTTACCTTGGAACAAGGCGGTCAGTATGCCCAACGCCCTCAGCGTTCCGTCCGACATGTTTTGCGCTGGAAAGCGCATTGGATGTTTAGACCCTGCCATGTCTTGGCGAAACTCCAGCGTTTCGAGTGGCCCAATCTGCTTGCGCTCAACTCCGCGCACCATCGACACCACTGTCTGCAGATAACTCTGGATCTCCGCCATACGGTCGGGAGCAACGCGCTCCAAATGACCAAGGACACTTACGATATTTTCGCCCACGGGTTTCAGCAACCGTCCGTCTTGAGGTTTCTGAGGCTCGCGCATGAGCTTCGGATTCAAGTTGTAGAAGCCCATAGAGGTCAATGCATCAAATACGGGTCGAAACACCGACATACCTGAAACACTTACCAACGCCAGCCGGTCAGAGGTGATCGCTGGGAATGTAGGCTCACTACTGGAATGGAGTTCACCCCGTTCGGTGCGAAAGTATGGACCTTTGCCTTTCCCGTTGACAACGCACTCTTCCGCCTGCACTTCGTACCCGCGGCCAGGGAGCGCTCCGACGTTAAAAACATAGTAGCCAGGCAATCCTCCGGGCAAGGTAAATTCAAGCCGAATTCCGAAATTGGTCGGATGGCCGCTTGATCGCCGACGGACTTCTGTCAAGCCTCCACGCTCGTTTAAGGCGTTATCGAGCGAGCCCGACAACGCGTCACGAACCAAATGGAGCGCGTCCAGAAAGTTACTCTTCCCGGATCCGTTTGCACCAACCAGGTAGGTCAACGCCCCTAGGCGAACATCGCAGCTCCCGATGCTTTTATAGTTCCGTAAGACGATACGGTGCAAGAAGATAGGCGATTTCATTCGTGCCTCGCACAGTGTTCCCTACCGGGGCTCGGGACTCGTAAAAGAAAATCAAGATTTCCGCTAGGAAAAGAGGGGCAATTCAGCATAGCTCTATTCTGAAGCAACCCTCACCCAAATCTAAACCGTCAGCTTGAGCAGTTCGGCCCCTTCGGTCACCTGGTCGCCCGGCGCGTACAGCAACTCAGCCACCACGCCATCGGCTGGCGCGGCAATGGTGTGCTCCATCTTCATGGCTTCCATCACAGCCAGCGGCTGGCCCTTGGCGACCTGGTCGCCCGCCTTCACCGCAAACGACACCACCTTGCCGGGCATGGGGGCCGTCAGGCGACCGCCTTCGGCAGCGGCCTCGCCCGCATGGGCCAGCAGGTCGATGGCGGTGATCTGCGTGGCGCCCAGCGGGGTGAAGATGTAATCCACCTCGCCCTGCGCATAGACGGCGGCGCGGGTGCGCTGGCCGCCAAACTGCAGCTCGATGCCTTGCGCCACCGCGCTGAATACCAGCGGCCCCGCCACCTGCGCGGCGCTCTCGCCCACCGCCAGGTGCAGGCTGCCGCCACGCTCGTACGTCAGCAGCGCCTTAGCGTGCTCGCCACCGAACTCGAATTCAAAGCGGCGCTGCACCACGCCGTGGGTGTGAAAGCCATCGCGGCGGCTGAAAGGATCGACGCCTTCGCTGGCGCGTTCCTTCAAGAGCGTCTGCGCCACCGCTGCCGCAGCGGCCAGCGGCAGGCCCACCGGCTCCTGGTGGAACAGCACGGCCTGTTCGCGCGGGATCAGCGCGGTATCGAGCCTGGCGCTGGCAAATGCACCGGTGCGCGCCACGCGGCGCAAAAACTGCACGTTGGTGGCCAGGCCCACGATGTGCGTCTGCGCCAGCGCCTCGTCCAGCCGCGCCAGCGCCTGCTCGCGCGTGTCGCCATGCACGATGAGCTTGGCCACCATGGAGTCGTAGAAGGGGCTGATCGCATCGCCCTGGCGCACACCGGAATCGACACGCACCACACCCCGCTCAAACGTCACGCACTCGGGCAGCGCATACACATTGAGCGCGCCGGTCGCAGGCAGGAAGTTGTTGTCGGGGTTCTCGGCGCAGATGCGCGCCTCGATGGCGTGGCCGGTCATCCGCAGCTCGTCCTGCCGCAGCGGCAAAGGCTCGCCCGAGGCCACGCGCAGCTGCCACTCCACGAGGTCCAGGCCGGTGATGGCCTCGGTCACGGGGTGCTCCACCTGCAGGCGGGTGTTCATCTCCATGAAGTAGAACTTCATCTGCCCGGGCGCGTCGTAGCCGCCCGGCTGCTCGACGATGAACTCCACCGTGCCTGCGCCCACGTAGTTCACGGCCCGCGCAGCAGCCACGGCGGCTTCGCCCATGCGGGCGCGTAACTCTGCCGTCATGCCGGGGGCGGGCGCTTCTTCCAGCACCTTCTGGTGGCGGCGCTGCACCGAGCAGTCGCGCTCGAACAGGTACACGCAGTTGCCCTGCGTGTCGCCAAACACCTGGATCTCGATATGACGCGGGCGCTGCACATACTTTTCGACCAGCACAGCGTCGTCGCCAAAACTGTTGATGGCCTCGCGCTTGCACGAGTCGAGCGCGGCCGCAAAGTCCTCGGCCCGGTCCACCGCCCGCATGCCCTTGCCGCCGCCGCCTGCGCTGGCCTTGATGAGCACCGGATAGCCAATGCGGTCGGCCTCGCGCTGCAGCAGGGCCGGGTCCTGGTCTGCACCGTGGTAGCCGGGCACCAGCGGCACCTGGGCCTGCTCCATCAGGCGCTTGGACTCGGCCTTGAGCCCCATGGCGTTGATGGCGCTGGCAGGGGGGCCGATAAACACCAGCCCCGCGTCGGCGCAGGCCTTGGCGAAGTCTTCGTTCTCGCTCAAGAAGCCATAGCCAGGATGAATGGCCTGCGCGCCCGTGGCCCGGGCGGCCTCGATGATGCGCTCCCAGCGCAGGTAGCTGTCCTTGGGCGCGCTGCCGCCGATGTGCACAGCCTCGTCGCACACAGCCACATGCTTGGCCTGCGCGTCGGCATCTGAATACACGGCCACGGTTTTCACGCCCAGGCGCTTGGCTGTGGCGGCGACACGGCAGGCGATCTCGCCGCGATTGGCGATCAATATCTTTCTGAACACGGCTTCCTCGCTCTGGCTGCTCTACGGGTTTAAATAAGGGCTTGATGGCTCGTGGATCTGAATAGGGACCGGTATTCGGCACTTTGACAGCATCAAGTAGCGCTCGACCTGGGAGACCAGTTCCTGCGGCCACCAAACCTGGTCCAAGCGCAGCTCCGTACCTTGCAGGTCTACGCTCCATAGCTCACGCTTCTCACGAC
Organism: Acidovorax sp.; assembly: GCF_046341535.1. GTDB lineage: Bacteria > Pseudomonadota > Gammaproteobacteria > Burkholderiales > Burkholderiaceae_C > Acidovorax. The sequence goes on from NZ_JBKDRI010000143.1 coordinate 14,111, forward strand.
AGCCTCGCACTGACAAGTCACGAATCTGCCCCCACGGATAAGCAATAGATTTGCTCCAAAAACGGGCCGGCAGCCTTAGCGCTTCGTGCGTAAAGAGAACTACAGGCCACGGGCGTAATGCTCGATAGAAAACTATCGCCACTCCAAGGAGAACCAAGGCTAATGACCCATAGCACAGAAGGGGAGTGCCCCAATAGTGAACAGCACCGGCCACCCCCGCGAGTAGGGTCGGAGTTAGTACTAAAAGCGTCCTCCAGACGCCTTCGTATATCCCATCGTCCCGCAGCTGGTATTGAGAAATCACGCGATTCTTTCTGTAGTTAGCATCACAATGCGGCCCCTGCCTTGCTGGCGCCTTCAGCTTCCATGACTTTGCGCACCACCGCACGCAAAAACCTGAACAACACCACCAGCAGCAGCACCGACGCGGCCACCATCACCACCAGTGCCACACCAAACGCCACCGGGTGCTGCGTGGCCAGCCAGACCACCGCGACCACCAGGCCATCCTCAAAGAACGACAGCCCCCAGTTGGAAAACGGCTCGGGCGAGGTGTTCACCGCCGCCCGCGTGGTCATCTTGGTCGCCAATGCCGTGGCCGACAGCGAGCCCCCGAGCAGACCCGCCACCACGGCCAGCGTGGCGTTGTCGGCACCGAACACGCCATAGGCCAGCGCAGCACCGGCAGGCACGCGGATGAAGGCATTCACCGCGTCCCACGCGCTGTCCACCCATGGCAGCTTGTCGGCAAAGAACTCCACCAGCAGCATGCAGCCGCTGACCAGCAGCACGGCCGGGTGCTGCAGCATGGCCAGGCCCGGCGGCAGGGGCATCCAGCCCAGCGCGCCCATCATCCCCACCAGAAACACCACCGCATACAGCCGGAACCCGCTGGCCCAGCCCAGCGCTGCCGCCAGGGCCAGCAGGCTGGGCATATCGAGCTGCGCGGTGGCACTGGCCGCCGCATCGCCCACGGCGCGTGCGGTGCTGCCATCCACAGGCAGCCCCAGCGTGTGGAGCCACTGCACGACGTTGAACCCAGGGGTGTCCATGGCGTGGTCGTGCGATCAGCCAAGCCAAGCGGGTTGACGCTTGTTTAAAAAAGACTGCACACCCTCCTTGCCCTCCTCGCTGGCGCGAATCTCGGCAATCCCTTCGACCGTGGCTGCAATCAGATCCGCATTGATCTCGCGCTCGGCCACATCGATGACCAGCTTCTTGCACACGCGCACGGCGTTGGGGCTGGCCGTGGTCAAGGCATTGAGCAGTGCATCGACCTTGGCATCGAGCTGGTCGGCAGCCACCACCTCATGCACAAAACCGATGCGCAACGCCTCGGCTGCGCCAAAGCGTTCGGCCGTGAGGAAATAGCGGTGCGCTGCACGCGCACCCATGGCCCGGATCACATACGGGCTGATGGTGGCGGGGATCAGCCCCAATTTGACTTCGCTCAGGCAAAAGCCTGCTGTGTCCACCGCCACCGCGATATCGCAGGCAGCGACCAGACCCATGCCGCCCGCATACACATCGCCCTGCACACGCGCAATGGTGGGCTTGGGGCATTCATAGATCGCGCGCAGCATCTCGGCCAGCTTGTGGGCATCGGCCAGGTTTTCATCGCGGGTGTAATCGGCCATGCGGCGCATCCAGTTCAGGTTGGCGCCCGCGCAGAAGGCGGGGCCCTGCGCGCCCAACACCACCGCACGCACATCAGCGCGGCCGCCCACCTCGGTGAATGCGGCCGTTACCTCCGCAATGACCTCATCACTGAAGGCGTTGCGAATCTCGGGCTGCGCGAGGGTGATGCGCGCCACGGCGCCTTCGTAGGTGATGTGCAGGTAGTGGGTCATGGCGTGCCTCCGGCCTGTTCGGCCCGAATGAAGTAAACGAGGTCGATCACCGGGCAAGCGTGGCCCAGTGCGGTCAGCGCGGCAGTGATTTGCCCGCGGTGGTGGGTGCTGTGGTTGAACACATGCGCCAGCGTGGCGGCCCATGGCAGGCAGAGGGCCTCGCCCCGGGTGGTGGTGTAGGCAAGCGGCCCCTCCCAACGCTCATCAGGCCATGCAGCGACCAGCGGTGCCCAGCGGGCCGCGCCATCGCGCAGGCGTTGCGCCAGTCGCTGCCGGTCGGTCTCCACTTCGGCATCCAGCGCCACGCTGGGCGAGCGGCCCTCGGCAAACCGCACAAACCACAACAGATGCTCACCCACCAGCAGGTGGTTGAGCGTGCCGTGGATGCTGCCAAAAAACAGGCCCACATCACGGCGATAGTCGGCGTCAGGCACGGCCGCAACAGCACCGAGCAGGCGATCTGTTGCCCACGCGTTGTAGCGCGCCAGCAGGCCGAAGTGTTGCGTGGGGTTCATGGTGTCACCCGGGTACCGAGCACCCGGCTCCAGAACGATTGCAAGGCGGCCAGCGACTGCGCGCGCGCCTGGGGGTTGCCGCCCTGGTGCACACCCTTGGCCGAGGTGCCGTTGGGCACATCGCCGCGCAGGCGCACCGGGCCCGTGCCATCAAAGCCGTGGTAGCTGCCCTCGTACACCTGCACGGTGACATCGCTGCCGGCCCGGGCCTGGAGCGTGGCGGCCCAGTCCACGCAGGGGTGCGCGGGGGTCCAGTCGTCCAGCGCACCCAACTGCATGAGCAACGGCACGGCTTCGGCCACCGCCTGCCGCCGCAGCAAAGGGCCGCAGCCGGGGTAGAACACCGCAGCGCCCGCCAGCGGCGGCTCGCCCGCCTGTGGGTGGGTGCGACGCTGCTCCAGCAGGTTCAGCGTGGTGGTGCCGCCGTTGGACCAGCCCAGCACGCCCAGGCGCCGGGCGTCCACGCCGGGTTGGGCGGCCAGCCACACCAGCGCGGCGCGGGCGTCCTGCACGCGGTCGTTCACACTCACGCTGCGGTCGCTGTACCGCGTCTGGCACACATCGCTCAGGCCGCGTGATCCGAAGCTGTCGGGCATCAGCACGGCATAGCCCGCCGCATGCAGCGTTTCGGCCGCTTCGCGGTAGCGCGATGAAAGGGCACCGCCCTTGGCATACAGGCCACCACAGCCGTGCAGAGCCATCACAGCGGGCTGGGCGGGCACACCGGGCTGCCCTTTTGCCGGGGCGGCCAGCGGGGCCGGTAGCCAGTGGGCACGCAGCACCACGCCCGAGGGCAACGGTATGTCCACACGCTGCAGGGCCCCCGCCTGGGGCGATGTTTGCGCCCACGCCGTCAGGGCACTGCCGCAAACCGCCGCAGTGCAGGCCAGCAGCCTCAGGGCCTTGGGAAGCGATGCAGGGAGGAAGGGCATATCGGCTCTTTCAGTGACTCAATCGCTCAACGTTTCACGGACGGTTCGCGGGCGCAAACCCGTTGGCGTCCAGAAACTCCGACACGGCAGGCTGCCAGACCTCGGGAAAGCGCGTGAACAGGGAATGTCCGTCTTCCCCATGCGGGGGAAACTGCACAAAGCGGGCCTTGCCGCCCGCCTGCGTGAAGGCGGCATGCCATTGCCTGGGCAGTTGGGGGCCAAAGAACATGTCGTTTTCGGTGTAAATCCACAGCATGGGCACCTTGGCTTGCGCGCCGTATTGCCCATAGGTGCGCTCGAGCACCGCGGGTGAGCAAGGGTTTTGAGGCCGGCCTTTGGGGTCGCCGCCACTGCCTCCGGCAAAGTTGATGGCTGCCTGCACGCCAGGTGGGTTCATCGCGGCCAGCGCCACCGTGCTGGCACCGCCAAACGATTGCCCGATCACCAGCACACGGTCGGGTGCCACATCGGGGCGCTGGCGCACGGCATGGAGCGCCGCCAGCATCTGCTGGGCCGCTGCCGCAAAGGCTGGCGCAAAGTTGCGGTTGTTGCAGGCCCCGGTGTCTTCCACGTCTTCGCCGCCGCTGACGCCGTAGCCCACGCGGGTGGGCACCACCACCACGAACCCCCTGCGCAGCAGGTAGCGGGATGCGTCGGTGTAGCGTGCGCGGCCCAGCGCAGCACGGCCCTGGGCATCGGGCGCGCGCCCGTGTTTGACGATGGCAATGGGCGCTGGCCGGGGGTTGGCATCGTCCGACCACACGGTGACCCGGATGGTTTGCGCAACCTCCTTGCCCCAGATGTTTTTCACCGGAACGGGCACATCCATCTGCTCCTCGACCACGCGGGCCTGCGCGGCACCCACGGCGGTGGCCAGCATCCATGCCAAAGACCAAATCCACGATGCGCGCATATCTCACACTCCTTTACATGCGGAACAGGCCGAACCGGGTGTCTTCGATCGGCGCGTTGCGCGTGGCGGCCAGGCCCAGCGCCAGCACGCGGCGGGTGTCGGCGGGGTCAATGACGCCGTCGTCCCACAGGCGGGCGGTGGCGTAGTAGGGGTGGCCCTGGTCTTCGTACTGGCGGCGGATAGGGGCCTTGAAGGCTTCTTCTTCCTCCATGCTCCACTGCCCGCCCCTGGCCTCGATGCCGTCGCGCTTGACGGTGGCCAGCACGCCCGCCGCCTGCTCGCCACCCATCACGCTGATGCGCGCGTTGGGCCACATCCACAAAAAGCGCGGCGAGTAAGCGCGGCCACACATGCCGTAGTTGCCCGCGCCAAAACTGCCACCGATGATGATGGTGAACTTGGGCACACTGGCGGTGGCCACGGCCGTGACCATCTTGGCGCCGTTGCGGGCAATGCCCTCGTTTTCGTACTTGCGGCCCACCATGAAGCCGGTGATGTTCTGCAGAAACACCAGCGGAATTTTGCGCTGGCAGCACAGCTCGATGAAGTGCGCGCCCTTGAGCGCCGATTCGGAAAACAGGATGCCATTGTTGGCAATGATGCCCACCATCATCCCCTCGATGCGGGCAAAGCCGGTGACCAGCGTGGTGCCGTAGCGGGCCTTGAACTCGTCGAACTCGCTGCCATCGACGATGCGGGCAATGATTTCGCGCACATCAAAGGGCTTGCGCGTGTCCACGGGGATCACGCCATACAGATCATCTGCTACGAATTTAGGAGCTACCGAAGCCCTGTCATCAAGCGCAACCGCCTTGTTTTTATTGAGATTTCGCAACGCATTGCGGGCCAGCTGCAGCGCATGCAGGTCGTTGTGCGCCAGGTGGTCGGCCACGCCGGACAGGCGGGTGTGCACGTCGCCGCCGCCCAGGTCCTCGGCGGTGACGACCTCGCCCGTCGCGGCCTTGACCAGCGGCGGCCCACCCAGAAAGATGGTGCCCTGGTTTTTGACGATGATCGATTCATCGCTCATGGCGGGCACGTAGGCTCCGCCCGCCGTGCACGACCCCATGACCACGGCAATCTGCGCGATGCCCATGGCGCTCATGTTGGCCTGGTTGAAGAAGATGCGGCCAAAGTGGTCACGGTCCGGGAAGACCTCGTCCTGATTGGGCAGGTTGGCGCCGCCGGAGTCCACCAGGTAGATGCATGGCAGGCGGTTTTGCTGCGCCACCTCCTGCGCGCGCAGGTGCTTTTTCACCGTCATGGGGTAGTAGGTGCCGCCCTTGACCGTGGCGTCGTTGCACACGACCATGCAGTCCACGCCGCTCACGCGGCCAATGCCCGCGATGACCCCCGCGCAGGGCGCATCGTCGTTGTACATGTTGAGCGCTGCCAGCGGGGCCAGCTCCAGGAACGGCGTGCCAGGGTCCAGCAGCATCTGCACGCGCTCGCGCGGCAGCAGCTTGCCCCGCGCCGTGTGCTTGGCGCGAGCCGCTTCACCGCCCCCCTGGGCCACCTTGTCGAGCTGGGCGCGCAAGTCATCCACCAGCGCGCGCATGGCGGCGGCATTGGCCAGAAAGTCTGCCGAGCGGGGGTTGAGTTGGGTCTCGAGAATCATGCAGGTTCCGTCGAATGTCGTGAGTTGGATGGGGTGCCACGGACTGGCCCGCAGTCCCAAGGGCCAGGGCGCAGCCCCTGCGCGGGCCGCCGTGGAGCCGACCTTGCCCTGCCAGGGGCAAGGCCCGCCCGGGTGCAGGGTGCGAGGCGGCTCGGGCGGGTCATCGATGCAGCCCGTCGTGGGTCAGGCCAGCGCACGCAGATCGATGATGTCGTCGTAAATCTTGCCCCGCTGGGCCGTGCCCGTCCACCAGCGGTGGGGCGTTCGTTGCGGCTGCATTCGTCACGGGTGTTGTCTCCTCGGTGATCCGGCCCTGCGGCCTGGGTGGTCTGTGGGCCGCGATGCGTAAGCATAGAAGCCTGGGCCCCTGGTGGGTGGACACAATGGTTGCAAATCGTGCCACTGCTGGCACACTCTGCGACGTGACGCCCCCCACCCCTTTTGCTGCCCCGCAAGCCCCGCCCACCACCACTCCTGCGGCCACGCCCATCGCCTTTGTACGGGCCATTGTGCTGGCCTACACGCAGCGTGGCCTGAGCCCCGCCCACGCCCTGGCCCAGGCACAAATTGCGCCGCCGCTGCTGCACGACGACCATGCCCGCATCACCGCCTGGCAGATGGAGCAGATCTCTGACGCCGCCATGCAGGAGCTGGACGACGAGGCCCTGGGCTGGTTCAGCCGCCGCCTGCCCTGGGGCAGCTACGGCATGCTGGCGCGCGCCAGCATCAGCTCGCCCACGCTGCAGGTAGCCCTGGCCCGCTGGTGCCGCCACCATGGGCTGCTGGTGGACGACATCGCCCTGCGCCTGAGTACCCAGGGCGACACGGCCACCCTGGCGATCACCGAGGCGCGCGACCTGGGCGCGCTGCGCGAGTTTTGCCTGGTGTCGGTGCTGCGCAATGCGCACGGGCTGGCGTGCTGGCTGGTGGACTCGCGCATCCCGCTGATTGCCGCCGAGTTTGCCTTTGCCGCGCCGCCCCATGCCGATGCGTATGCCGTGCTGTTCCGCAGCCCCACCACCTTCAGCGCACCGCGCACCGCCCTGCACTTTGACGCCCGCTACCTGCCCCTGCCCCTGCGCCGCGACGAGCCGGCCCTGCGCCAGATGCTGCAACACGCCCTGCCGCTGACGGTGCTGCACTACCGCCGCGACCGCCTGCTGGTGCAGCGCGTGCGCCAATTGCTGGCCGCGCCCCTGGTCAAGCCCTCCGGCCAGCCCGCGCACGCCCTGCCCCAGCACAGCGCCGAATCGCTGGCGGCGCTGCTGCATGTATCGCCGCGCACGCTGCACCGGCAGCTCAAGGAAGAAGGCGCCACGCTGCAGGGGCTGAAAGACGAGGTGCGCCGCGCCCGTGCCATCGACCTGCTGCACCGCACGCAACGGCCCATCAAGCAGGTGGCGGAGGCGGCAGGGTTTCTGAATGAGAAGAGTTTTATCCGGGCGTTCCGGGGGTGGACGGGGCAGTCGCCGGCGGAGTTTCGGAGGATGGAGCGAGCGTGAGAGCCTCACGCAGGGGCCGAACCATCGGGGCCCGAGGGTTCCGCTGCCGTTGGTGATGCTCACACGGCTGGTTCCGAGATCAAGCTCACCGCCAGGAGACCACGGCCAGCACTGCTATCGACCGCCCATCACACGCTGACCGCAAGGCACGAGCCTACGGGCTTGACAGGCCTTGCTTCAACCATGAGATTTGTCGGATCTATGCGATTGCTGGTCCAGGGCACCCCACCGAGAGCCCCTTGTGGGGACCGCGTTGCCTGTGCCAAGGCCTGTAACGTGCAATGTGTCGATCAAGCGACCACCGCATGTGGCCAAAACAGGCGCACACTACGGCGCGAGAAATGACAGCAAGCGAGCCAAGGCCTACAGTTCTTCCATGCTCCACCTCCACCATTGCATCAGCGCCCGCTCTTTCCGCCCCCTGTGGATGCTGGAAGAGCTGAAACTGCCCTACAAGCTTCACATGCTGCCCTTCCCGCCGCGCGCCAAGGCGCGGTGGTTCCTCGACGAAAACCCGCTGGGCACCGTGCCGCTGCTGGTGCAGGGCGATGTGCGCATGACCGAATCGGCGGCCATGTGCCAATACCTCGCTGCCACGCACCCCGATGCGGGGCTGGACGTGGCGCCCACGCACCCGGCCTATGGCGCCTACCTGAACTGGCTGCACATGAGCGACACCACGCTGACCTTTGCGCTGACGCTGGTGATGCGCTACGGCCGCTTTGAACCCGCAGACCGCCAGCAACCGCAGGTGGTGGAGGACTACCGCCACAGTTTTCTGGCCCGACTTCGAGCAGCGGCCCGGCTATCAGCAGGCCATGGCGGCGCAGTTACAGGCGGCCGAAGACCAAGGGGTGCCAGACACACCGGCGCCTGATATGCGGCCCTGAGCGGCAGGGGCGCGTTGTACCTGCGCCGTTTTCACGCCTGCGCTCTCGACGACGCGCCTCCTACCGTTCGGGCTGAGCTTGTCGAAGCCCTGCGCCGCGCTTCGACAAGCTCAGCGTGAACGGTTGTGAGAGCGGTGAGCGCGGTGAGCGCGGACAAGAGCTGGTGGTCACTTGTCTTTAGCGATGCACTCTTGTGGCTATCTCCTCCCCGTTCGGGCTGAGCTTGTCGAAGCCCTGCGCTGCGCTTCGACAAGCTCAGCGTGAACGGCTGTGGGCGCGGTAAGCGCGGTGAGCGCGGTGAGCAAGGACAAGATCTGGCATGGCACTTGTCCAACGCCACGCATTCTTGTAGCCATCTCCTCACCGTTCGGGCTGAGCCTGTCGAAGCCCTGCGCTGCGCTTCGACAAGCTCAGCGTGAACGGTTGTGGGCGCGGTAAGCGCGGACAATAGCTGGTGGTCACTTGTCTTTAGCGATGCACTCTTGTGACCATCTCCCTACCGAATGAAAGGGACTTCCCCGTCCCAAGTGAGCCGCGCCCCGTGGGGGTTGCGGTTTACGGCAACGAAGTGCCACGATGGAGAGGCGAATCTTTTCATCAACTCACTTTTTCTGGAAGGGGAAGTCATGGCAATCGTAACGGTTGGAATTGATCTGGCAAAGAGCGTTTTTGCGGTGCATGGTGTGGATGAATGCGGCAAGCCTGCGCTGGTGCGCCCCGAGGTGCCGCGCGGCAAGTTGCTGGAGCTGGTGGCCAAGTTGCCGCCTT
>NZ_JBKDRI010000144.1:0-11741 GCF_046341535.1 Acidovorax sp.
GGCCTTGGGGTGATTTTGCAGCCTCACCTTGGGGGTGCCAGCGCTATGCACGTGCCAGCACCGCGTTTGGGGTGCCATGCGGTGTTGCTCCTCCTGGCAGGCACGAGCCTGCCGCGTCGTCGCGCCTTGCCTGGCACCCCAACAGCAGCGTTGGCAAATGTATCCAACTGCCGTTTTTAGGCTGAGCGCGTCGGCGCGGCAATGGCCGCAACGCACTTCTCATCGCACTTCCATTGGCATTGGAATCCAAGCACTTGCGCAATGTCGGCGACTGGAGCCTGCGCTTGGGATAGTGGCGGGGGCATCCGGCGTCTTGCGTGGCACTGACAATCGAAAGCTGTATTCAATCCAGCATCAGATCATCGCGCCAACGCATCAGTAATCCATTTGAGTTGCTCGGCGTAGGCGGATTTTTTGAGGGAATTTTGAATTTTCTCACGCATGCGCTTAGCCTCAGCATCACTGATTTCTGTGATCGTCATGCCCTTGTTTTTCAAGAAATCTATCGCTTCAACGGTCGATCGCCGGCTGTCTTTTCTTTCATATTCACGTGCCGCTTCTGACGAAGCTTCAATGGCCGACCGTTCTTCCGGCGATAAGGACTCCCACCATGAACGGCTGGCAGTAACGATCCATGGACTGTACACATGCCTGGTCAATGAGAGATGCTTTTGCACTTCATAAAACTTGCACGACTGGATGGTATTGACAGGATTTTCCTGCCCATCCACGCTGCCCGATTCCATGGCCGCAAATAAATCCGCAAATGGAAGCGGCACGGGGATCGCGCCAAAGCTGCTGAACATGTCAATATAAATCGGATTTTGCATGACACGCAAACGAATGCCTTCAAGATCTTCGATGCGTTTGATGATGCGCTTGGAGTTGGTGAGATTGCGGAATCCATTTTCCCAGTAACCAAGCCCCACGAAGCCATGGGATAGTAATTTTCGGCTTAAGCGCTGTCCCAGCTCCCCATCCAGCACCTTGTCCGCTTCTTCTTCATTGCTGAATATAAAAGGCAAGTCAAACACGCTGAAGTCACTGACATATTTTGTCAACGTGGCAGTCGATCCAACCATCATCTCAAGCGACCCTTGAATCAAGGCCTCTTGCATGGAGTCGTCATTACCCAGTGTGGCGTCACCAAACTCTTTGAGTTTTAATTTGCCGCCTGTTCTGCGTGCCAAATCCTCCGCAAAAAATCGTGCAGCACGACCTTGGTTGCTGGGAGCCGCCAGGCCATAGCCGAAACGGATGATGCGTGACTTATAGCCGGATGTGTTGTGCTGATGATTCTGCCCCGACGAGACCTCGCGCGATGGCAGGGACGATGCTCTCTCGGCATTCGGTTCACCCCCACCAACTTTGGAGTCAGTACGAAGTTTGAACAGGCACACGACCTGCGCCAGATTTCCTGCCTGGTCTTGCATCGTCTCTGCTGCACGCCCTGCCTGCCCTACCAGGGCTGTCGTCGTGCCCAAACCGATATCGAGTTCAGCCACAGCGATATTGATGCGTTGAAGATACTCAGTTTGCTTATCTGTTTCCGCATCAATACTGGCAACAACATCATTGACCCGGACCACAGTCCCAAGCATCTCCTGGGTGCGCGATCCTGCGTTATTGGCCAATTCTTCACCACGGGACACTTGCGACAAAGACTCCCGAATCAAACCCGCGATCTCCTTTGCTGCAGTGGCCGAGCGCGTGGAAAGTCGACGCACTTCGGCCGCAACCACTGCAAATCCACGGCCTTGATCTCCGGCACGTGCTGCCTCCACTGCTGCATTCAGGGCAAGAATATTGGTTTGAAAGGCAATGCCATCAATGACGCTCACGATGTCGGAGACTTTACGAGATGATCTGCTGATGGCAGACATCGTGTCGGCCATGGCAGATACCGCGGCGCCTCCATCGTTAGCCGCTTTCATGGCCTCTTTGGCTATGGCATGTGCTTGGCTGATGCTTTCCTTGTTTTGCTCAATGGCGACTGAGAATAGTTCAACAGCGCCTTTGGTGTTGTTGAGCATTTCTACCTGATTCTGGGTTTTATCGCTTAGTTCCAATGTTGCATTGGCCAAACCGTCAGACGTCTGTGCCACAGTTTCAGCCCCACTTCGGGCGTGGCCGACGATATCAACCAGACTATCTCGCATGGCTGCGATGGCAGCCAACACACTGCTCTGGTCATTCGCATCGATTTTGATATCGACTGCAAGGTTGCCCAAGGAAATTTTCTTCGCTAACCAAGTGGCATAACTTGGCTCACAACCGATCTGCCGATAAATCCATTTGGTGACCCAATAGGCCGCCACCATATTGCATGCAACACCTGCTAAAGAGGCCGCAACTAGTATAACTGCATGGGTAGAATCTGCAGCCATGTATAGCCAATATGCCGCTAACCATACTAGTCCGACAAGCAACACGGATGCCACAAAATAACCGACTCCGATACGTTTTCCGAGTGACCATTCCCGATTGGATAACGCGGCTGTTATACGTTGCAAAGAAATTTTCATGAGTACAGCAGAAGGATAAAACTGAATAATCTCAAGAGGTTTTCAGCAAGGAGAATAGTGGCGCTGTGGCGTCCTTAGAATGACCGTATCCGTAACATTGAACTGCTGTTTCATGCGTCTTACCGTCGGATAGTTCCGTCATGGGTGGATAGCGCTGTCCTAAAAGCCTGATGTTGGCACAACAGTCTCCAAAGAATCTAGGTCGGGATCGTCCGCTTGATTAGGATAGCGCTATCTTAGCGAACAAAAAATGTTTGGCAACACGACCAGCACAGAAAAGGCCCCCAGCCGTGTTCGGCAGAGACCCACAAGCGCCCATCCAGCGCAGCCGCTTCGCTTGCGGGCTCCGACCCATGAGTCCCGGGTCTGCTGCCTTGATCTGCCCGACACCACAACGTTCACACGCTTGCGGCGGTGTGGCGTGTTGCTCAATCCAGGCTGCGAAGTTTACGCCCCGATTTGGGGTTGTTGGGCAAACACCGCCATGGTTTGCGCCGATCTGGCAGATTCTCTGAAGGGCTACCACCCGACGCAGACCCACAAGAGCCCCGGCCATGCGCAGGGCGGCTGCCGATCAGCCCCTGGTGGAGGACGCCTCGGACGGTGGATTGCAGATGCGCTGCAACGAAGGTGCGGCGGCTAACTGCAGGCCGCGCTGAATGACGTCAAAAAAGCAACTGGCGTGCGACCGGGTCAAGACCATGGCGGGTGGGTTCTTGCAGCGAGGCCTGCTCGAGATGGCGCGCAAGCGCATCTGCCAATCGCTGTCCCACATGCTGTGCAAGCCTGCGAAGCCTGCCAGCGCCGCCCGCGCGAGTTTCGCTTAAGGGGCTTTATTGAGTCGGCACCTTTGAACTTGAACCAGCCGTTCGGGCTGAGCCTGTCGAAGCCTTGCGCAGAGCTTCGAACCGCATCAACGCATTCAAGTTGGTTGATGCCGACTCAATAATGAACCTCTGCATGACTCCCTGCGGTCTGCGCGGGCCCGGGCTCGGGCAGTCCACGGCGTTGCTTTTCTTGCCAATAGCCAGGCTATTGGCAAGAAAAGCGCCTTGTGGCCTATCCCGATCCGCACCAGCGCATCCTCGCGAGGGTTATGCAGAGCCTCCTTAACGCGTGTGGGGGGGGAGCGTATGTCTACAGCCCGCAGGCTCAATCTCCCGCCACCCAGCGCTGCACCCCGAGGGCTTGGAGCGCCCGAGGGTCCCGCGCCATCGTCCGGTCGAACGCTGTGACGCCATCCATGAGAGAGAAACCAAAGGTGATGGTCCACGGCGCAGCGGAGCAGACACACGGTATCTGCGCGTAAACCGGGCCGTAGCGCCCACGCGCAAACGCGAGGATAATTGCTATATAAAAAATAGCATCCAGGTCAATCAGGCCGTGCGCAACAGGCCAAAAACATTCAAATTTTGGTCGTGTCCAGCGCGCTGCGTCACAGCTTGCGCAACCGCGTGAGCGCCGCGCGCAAGGTCTCGTCCTTTTTGGCAAAGCAAAACCGCACTACGCGCTGATCGAACCCGTCGCCATAAAACGCCGACAGCGGGATCGCGGCCACGCCAATTTCGCGGGTGAGCCACTGGCAAAAGTCTGCTTCGTTCAGGTCGCTGACGGCCGAGATGTCCACACACTGGAAGTAGCTGCCCGTGCTGGGCAGCAGCTTCAGGCGCGAGTCCGCCAGGCCTGCTCGGAACAGGTCGCGCTTGGCCTGGTAGAAGGCGGGCAGTTGCAGGTAGGGCGCAGGGTCTTGCAAGTACGCGGCCAGACCGTATTGCACCGGGGTGTTGACGGTAAACACGTTGAACTGGTGCACCTTGCGGAATTCGGCCGTCAGTGCTGCGGGCGCAGCTACGGTGCCGACCTTCCAGCCCGTGACGTGGAAGGTTTTGCCAAAGCTGGACACGATGAAGGCGCGCGCCGCCAGGCCCGCAAAGCGCGCCGCGCTCTGGTGCTCTGCGCCATCGAACACCATGTGCTCGTAGACCTCGTCGCTGATGAGCAGCACGTCGGTGGGCGCCAGCAGCGCTTCTAGCTGCCGCATCTCGTCGGCGGTCCAGATGGTGGCACTGGGGTTGTGCGGGCTGTTGATGATGATCGCCCGGGTGCGGGGCGTCATCGCAGCGCTGATGCGCGCGAAGTCCGGGCGGAAGGTGCCCGGTGTCAGCGGCACGCGCACGGCCTTGCCGCCTGCCAGCTCGATGTTGGGCACATAGCTGTCGTAGCAGGGATCCAGCACGATCACTTCGTCGCCCGCATGGACGATGGCCAGGATGGCGGTGATGATGGCCTGCGTAGCGCCCGCCGTGATGGTGATCTCGGTGCTGGGGTTGTAGGCGCGGCCATGCAGCGCCTCGATCTTTCGGGCGACCGCCTCACGCAGGGCGGGCACACCGGGCATGGGCGGGTACTGGTTGTGGCCCGCTTGCATGGCCTGGGTGACGGCATCGACCAGCGCAGGGTTGCATTCAAAGTCCGGAAAGCCCTGGCCCAGGTTCACGGCCTGGTGCTCGGCCGCCAGGGCCGACATGACGGTGAAGATGGTGGTGCCCACATGGGGCAGCTTGCTGGCGAAGGCGGGGATTCGTGCGGTGGCTTGGGTCATGGCGCAACGGCAAAGAAAGAAGGTTGTCGGCGGCGTCTGGGCGCAAGGGCTACAGCTCGTAATCGTTCACATGGCCGGTCATGGCGCGTGCGATGAGGTCGCGGCTGAGTCGGTCGCTGAGCAGCTCGGCAAACTTGTACACGAAATTGCGCAGGTAGGCACCGCGCTTGAATGCAACGCGCGCCACGCTCTGGCCAAAAAGATGGCCCACCGGCCGCACGGCAAGGTCGCCCACGGGGTCGTCACGCATGGCCATCTCGGCCACGATGCCGATGCCCAGGCCCAGCCGAACATAGGTCTTGATCACATCGGAATCAATCGCCTCCAGCACAATGCGCGGCTGTAGCTTGCGGTTGGCAAACGCCTGGTCGATTTTCCCGCGCCCTGTGAATGAGGGGTGGTAGGTGATGAGGGCCTCGTGCGACAGGTCTTCCAGGCCGATTCGTTCTTTGCGTGCCAGCGGATGCTCGTTGGGCATTACCAGGACATGCTGCCATTCGTAGCAGGGCAGGGTGACCAGTTCAGCGTAGTCGGCCAGCGACTCGGTGGCCATGCCGATCTCCGCGACCTCGTCGATGATCATGCGGGCCACTTCATGCGGCGTGGCCTGGTGCAGGCTGATGTTGACCTTGGGATAGGACTCGCGCAAGCGCGCCACCGGCACCGGCAGCACATAGCGGGCCTGGGTGTGGGTGGTCGCAATGCTCAGGGTGCCGCTGTCCTGGGCGCTGAACTGCTCGCCAATTCGTTTGAGGTTGCCCACCTCGCGCATGATGACTTCAATGCTCTTGAGCACATGCTGGCCCGGTTCCGTGATGCGCTTGAGGCGCTTGCCGTGGCGGGCGAAGATGTCCACCCCCAGCTCTTCCTCAAGCTCGATGATGGCCTTGGACACCCCGGGCTGCGACGTATGGAGCGCCTTGGCGGCTTCCGTCAGGTTGAGATTGCGGCGGGCTGCTTCCTGAACAAAGCGAAACTGGTGGAGATTCATATCTTTTATCGCCTAAAGCGGCTCTTTATTATGCTCCACGGTTTTAACGTCTGCCCGGCTACGGCGGCGTTTCGCAGGCAATTTCGGCCATGAGGGCGGTCATGCGAGGGTCTTCGCCAATGGCCTGCTGCACGCTGAACGCAACACCGGGGTGTGCGTCACGCAGTTGTTGCACCAAGATCGGCAAATCCTCGCGCGCGTGCTTGCCGGTACCCAGGAACATGGGCACGATCGTGATCAGGGTTGCCCCCCGGGTCACCTGGTCTGCGGCGGCCGCGGGCAGCGATGGCTCGCACAGCTCCAGATAGGCGCAGGCCACCGGGCGCTCGGGCTGCTGGGTGGCGATGCGTCGCGCAACGGCCTCCATGGGCGCACGCCACAGAGGATCGCGCGAGCCATGGGCAAAAAGGATGATGGAACGGGTCATGGGCAGGGCAGGGTAAGAAGAGTGGATGCGCCAGCGGCTAATGCCGCAGCACCAGCCAGCCGAGCGCGGCCAGCGAGAGCATGCTGTAAATCAGCCCCGGCGCAGCCGCCGTGAGCCAGGGAGACCATTGATGCAGGTTGCCCGCGTAGCCGAAGACGTTGTTGAGCAAAAAGAAGCTGATGCCCGCCATCACGCCGCCAAACACATGCCCGGCAATGCCGCCAGAGCGAAAGTGCAGGTATGCAAACGGCAGCGCCAGCACGACCATGACCAGACAGCTGAGCGGGTAAAACACCTTGCGCCAGAACTCGATCTCGTAGCGCTGCGCCGACTGACCATTGGCATCGAGGTGCCGCACGTACTGGAATAGCTCAAGCGTGGCCATGCGATCGGGTTTGAGCACCGAGGCCGCGACCATGTCGGCGCTGATGTTGGTGGCCCATTGCAGCGATGGGACTTCCAGACGCTCCAGGTGCGCCCCCTCGGTGTTCGGGCGGTGGAAGATGCTCCGCTCTACGCTTGCAAGTTCCCAGGCTCCATCGGCACCAAACTTCCCCGAGGCCGCGCGGGTTTGCGACGACAGGCGTCCGTTGGCGTCAAACTCGAAGATGCGAATGCCCAGCATGCCCCCGTCCGCGCCGAGCGCGCGCACATTGACGGCAAAGGAGCGATCGTCCTGTCTTTCCTTGAGCCAGGCGCCGGTGGCGCCGGTCGTGAGTCGGCCAAGGTATTTGGCCTTGACCAGCTGCGCTGCCTTGTCGCTCAGCGGTGCAAGGTAGTCACCGACCGCAAAGGTCAGCACCACAAAAAAGCCACCTAGAGTCAGCAAGGTGCGCAGAGCCCGCCAGGGGCCCAGGCCGCTGGTGCGCATGATCGTGAATTCCGAGCTTTGCGCCAGCCGGGCCATCACAAAGATGGTGCCGATCAGTACCGTGATCGGCAGCAACTCGTAGAGGTGACTCGGAATGCTGAGCACCACAAACAGCAGCGCATGGGGTAACTGGTACGCGTTGGCCCCGGCTCTTCCAACCCAGCGTAGCTCGTCCACAAGATCGAAAAAAAAGAACAGGGCGAGAAAGCCGGCTGTGACAAAGCCCACAGCCACGAGGGCCTCGCGGTGGATGAAGCGGCGCAGCGTTTTCATGGATTGATGACCTGACGATGCAGCAGGTGGCGGATGGACCACTTGTTGTGGCGGGCTGCGAGGATAACGGCAGCCAACAGAAACATGCCTCCGTGCAGTGATGCCATGAGCGGCAAGAGCCCCAGCCTTCCGGCGGCCACCCAGCTCTGGCCCAGGGTCATGAGGTTGTAGTACACGATGAAAGCGAACAGCGCGAACACCAAACTGGTGCTGCGAGCAGCGCGTGGGTTGACGCTGGCAACCGCCAGGCCGAGCACCACAAAATTAAGCGCCGCCAGCGCCAGTCCCAGCCGCCAGCCCAGCTCTGCCATGAATTCGGGCGCGGGCTTCATGACAAGCTGGTACGTAGGAAGCGTCTTGACGGCCATCTCTTGCGGCAAGCCCGCAGGAGCAGACCCGATGCGGATGCCGTACTCCTTGAATTCGCTGATCTTTACCCCCGGCTGGTCCCGAGACGTCTCAAGCCGTTGCCCGTCGCTCAGGATGGCGATGCGTTCGCCGCCCTCCGTGGTGATCCGCGCGCTGCGGGCCGAAGTGACCGATTCGCGAGCGCCATCGTTGGTGGCAATGAAGATGTTGTTGCCCGTCAGATTGTCCGGCGTGTCTTTGTCGATGAAAAACACCCGGCTGCCATTGGAAGACTCTTGGAACTCACCCGGAGCAATGCGATCGATGTCGCTGCGCTGCTCGTAGCGGGTGCGAAGCTCTTGTATCTGCGAGTTGGCCCAAGGCCACACCAACAGCGAAAGCACGGCCGTGATCACAAGCACAGGCCATGCAAATCGCAAAACGGGCCCAAGGAAGGCAACAAGGCCGCGGCCGCTGGCAAACCAGATGACCATTTCGCTGTCACGGTACATCCGCGATAGCGTGCCCACCACCGCGATGAACAGGCTCAGACTGAGGATGGTGGAGAGCTGACCCAGCACCGTGAACCCCATCACCAGCATCACGTCCGACGGGCTCACGCTGCCGCGCGAAGCCTGACCCAGCGTGCGGATCAGCATCATGGTCATGACCACCGTTACCAGCACGACAAGGGTCGCTCCAAAGCTGCGAGCCAGCTCCTTGCGAATGGATGAATCGAATAACATAAGCTGAAAGCGTATGGTGATCTTGTTACCGGCCTGGACGGCGTTTCAAACCCTCAAGCGCGGCGCTGCGAAGTGCGCCGAAGGGGCGGCTGTCAAGCCCAACGCGGATAACGGCCACTGTCATTCGCACCATGCGCGCACGCTGGTCACCACCATCAGCCAGGGCCACATCGGGCCGCCTGAGGACGTGCTGGGGGTAAATGATCCGCCAGGCCGGCCAGCCAAAATGGACAACGCCTAACCTCAAGAACTGCACTATTCGCTCGAAGGAAAGCGCCAATTATGAACTTTGATCTCAAGACCCTGCCCCTTGCCGCTGCCGCCGCAGAAAAGTGCGACCTTCTGGTCGTGCTCGTGCCGGAGGGCTTCAAGCCCGGCAAGGATGCGCTTTCTTCCTTGGTCGCGCTGGCGCTCAAGCATGGTGACTTTGTTGCCAAGGCCGGCAAGCACCTGCCCATGTACCAGGTGCCTGCCGTGGCGGCTCGCCGTGTGGTGTTGGCAGGCCTGGGCGACAGTTCGGCGCGGGCGGTTCGCCAGACGCTGCTGGCGCTCGGTTCTGCCATCAAGGCGCCACAGACCCGGCGAGTGGTCGTGTGTTTTGCCGCGTCCACCGTGGCGCCAGATGCCGTCAATGCTGCAGTGCAGGCGGTGGCCGAAGCCAGCTACGCGTACACCACCACCAAGTCCAAGGGCGAGCCGCGTGTGCTGAGCCGCTGTATTGCCGGCGTGCCCGATGCGACAGCCGTTCGTGAAGGTTTTGACCGTGGGGTCGCGCTGGTGGCGGGCGTCGAGCTCGCGCGTGAGTGGGGCAATCGCCCGGCCAACCACGCCACGCCTTCGCTGCTGGCCGATGCCGCCAAAGCACTGGCCAAATTGCCGCGCATCCAGTGCAAGGTGCATGGTCTGGCCGAGGTAGCGCGCCTGGGCATGGGAGCCTTCATGGCCGTGGCGCGGGGTTCGGAAGAACCCTTGCGTTTCATAGAGCTGCGCTACAACGGTGCTGCGCGCACGGATGCGCCTGTGGTGCTGGTGGGCAAAGGCATCACATTTGACACTGGCGGCATCTCGATCAAGCCCGCCCCTGAAATGGACGAGATGAAGTTCGACATGTGCGGGGCCGCCAGCGTGCTCGGGGTGTTCCGCGCCCTGGGCGACCTGCAGCCGCCGATCAATGTGGTGGGCCTCATCCCCGCATGCGAGAACATGCCCGACGGCCGCGCCGTCAAGCCCGGTGATGTCGTCACCAGCATGAGCGGCCAGACCATTGAGATCCTCAATACCGACGCGGAGGGGCGGCTGGTGCTGTGCGATGCCTTGACCTATGCCGCGCGCTTCAAACCATCGGCCTTGGTCGATATCGCCACGTTGACCGGTGCCTGCGTTATCGCCCTGGGTGGCGTTCGCAGCGGCCTGTTTGCAAACAATGATGCGCTCGCCGATGCCATGCAGCAGGCAGGCGATACGGCCCTGGATCCGTGCTGGCGTATGCCGCTGGACGACGACTACGCGGAAGGCCTCAAGAGCAACTTTGCCGACATGGGCAACGTGGCCGGGCGAGCGGGTGGATCAATCACGGCAGCAAAGTTTTTGCAAAAGTTTGTGGGCGAAACGCCTTGGGCGCATCTGGATATCGCGGGAACAGCCTGGAAGGGTGGCACGGCCAAAGGTTCAACGGGGCGACCGGTTGCGCTGCTGGTGCAGTATCTGCTGCGGCAAGCGGAGGCGGCGGTAGCCCCACCGGTCGCTCGCGGCCGATCGAAGGCGAAAAAATCTGTCGAGGCAGGCTGATAGCTGATGACTGACATTGCATTCCATTTCAACGTGCCCGACAAACTCGTCTACGCATGTCGCTTTGCACGCAGGGCGCAGCGCAGCGATTCACAACTGGTGATTGCGGCAGATGCAGAAACGCTGGAGGCGCTCGACAGGATGCTGTGGCAGATAGCGCCCCAGGACTTCGTCGCGCACTGCGTCGCAGGTGCAGACGAGGATCTGGTACGCGCGTCGCCGGTTTTCCTGGCGACAGATGCTGGCAGTTGCATGCACCACGATGTGCTGCTGAACCTGATGGACGCCGTTCCGCATGGGTTTGAACGTTTCGACCGGCTGGTGGAGGTGGTCAGTGCGGTGGACCAGTCCGACCGATTGCAGGCACGTGCCCGCTGGCGCCACTATGAGTCCTGCGGGTATGCGATATCGTCGTACGCCCATGATTCGAAAGGCGGCTGATGGCCATTCCCCCCAGAGTCCCTCCGCGCTTTGTCCCTACCCTCACCGAAGTCGTGCAGGTGTCAGAGGCGCAGCCTTTGAGACCTGCTCCAGCGCAGGCTCCTCGCACCACCACGATTTCAGCGCCGCATACTGCTCCTCCTGCTGTGGTCACCGCCAGCCCGACCCGCAGTCCCGATGCCGCGAAACCGTCCAGGGAGGCGCCGCCCCTCGCGCCCATGGCTCCCCAGCGTGCCGGAGCGCCATCGCCGGTGACTCCAGCCCGCGCACCGAGCGGCGGGCCAGCGGTACCCCAGCCGGGCGTCGGTGCAGCGCGGGTGGGTGCCAGCAGGCCGTCAGTCGCGAGCGTGGCGTCCGGCAAAGCACCCCATTCGAAACTTTCTGACGGCACAGAGGAGTACATCGTCCACCGGGTCATGCAGCGCGTCGATGTGGTGCTGGAAAAGCGCCTTCGTGAAGCCATTGCCGCAGTGGTGCAGGAGCAGACCCGGTCGGTCCTTCCGCGGTTGCGCGAAGAGATTGAATCTGTAGTGCGCCAGGCGGTCTACGAGGCGGTTGCCGACGAGTTGGCGAGTGCCACGACGGTCCCGTCTAGTGTCATGTCCCGTTAATTTCTGGCATTAATCGTGCATGCCAATGCGGTATCTTGGGAACGGAGATACCGCCATGAGGACAGGAAGACCGAAAGTCGAGTTGCTGCTGACGGACGATGAGCGCTCGCAGCTTCAG
>NZ_JBKDRI010000145.1:0-5050 GCF_046341535.1 Acidovorax sp.
GCTGCTGTTGGGGCGCCAGGCAAGGCGCGACGACGCGGCAGGCTCGTGCCTGCAAGGAGAAGCAACACCGCATGGCGCTCCAAAAGCGGTGCTGGCAAGTGCATAGCGCTGTCACCCGAAAGGTGAGGCTGCAAAAACAACGCAAGCCCCGAGTCCACGCGGTGTGCGCCAAGATGACAAGCGGTCAACTGCCGTTTTTAGGCTCAGAGGCCTCTTCGCGCCTGATCCGGGCCCTGGCGCGTTGCGTCCCGCGCCCCTCGCTGTGGGCCACCGCTCCCGGTGACACCCGCCATCCGCCCGATCGATCCGCGCGGCGACTGCGCAGCGGGTCCATCCGGTTTGTACACGCCCAAGACACCTAGGCGACCGCGCAGCGCTTGACACTAGACCGACTGGTCTATATACTGCGCCCATGTCCACCCGCTCCCGCTCAGCGTCGCCCCTGGCGCTCTCCGCCCAGGCCCCCGCGCCCGTCCCAGTGGCGCCCGCGCCTTCCACCCGCGAACGCCTGATTCAGGCCATGGCCCGTGCGCTGCGCGAGCGGGGCCTGCACGGCGTGGGCCTCGCCGAGGTGCTGGCTGCCGCCGAGGCACCCAAAGGCGTGCTGTACCACCACTTTCCGGGGGGCAAGACCGAGTTGGCCACCGCTGCCATTGCGGCCGTGACCGAGTCCATGGTGCTGCGTCTGCAAAACCTGCTGGCCGCCGGGGCCGACCCGGTGGCCGCGTTGACCCGCTGGGTGGGCGAGGCCGAGCACCAGTTGGTGCGCAGCCGCTTCACCGCCGGCTGCCCGCTGGCCACCGTGGCGCTGGAAACCACCCCCGACGACCAGGCGTTGCGCCAGGCGCTGGATGCTGCGTTTGCCCGTATCCGCAGCGCTCTGGCCGACGCGCTGGCGGCCAATGGCATACCACCCGCACGGGCCCGAATGCTGGCCGGGCTGGTGCTGGCCGCCTACGAAGGCGGCCTGTTGCAGGCCCGCGTGGCCCAGGACGGCGCGGTGCTGCAAAGCGTGCTGCAGGGCCTGGTGCGCCTGATCGAATCCGAAATGCCCGGCCGCAGCCCGGCCGGGCCCCATGCCCCTGCAGCCCCGGAGGCCCTATGACCCTGCCCAACTCTGTTCCTGCGCCCGCTGCTGCCCGCACTGCGGTGGAGCCCGAGGCGCTCGCCCTCACGGCGGTTGACGGCACGCCCATTGCGGCATTGCGCTACCGCCCCGAGGGTGCGGCCCGTGCAGGCCTGCTGGTAGGCAGCGCCACGGCCGTACCCCAGGGCTTTTACCGGCGCTTTGCCCAACATGCGGCGGCGCGGGGCTTTGAGGTGCTCACGCTGGACTACCGCGGCATCGGCCGCTCGGCCCCGCCCAGCCTGCGCGGCTACGAGGTGGACTACCTCGACTGGGGGCGTCAGGACCTGGCCGCCGGCGTGCAGGCCCTGCGCCAGCCGGGCCGCCCGCTGTACCTGGTGGGCCATTCGTACGGCGGGCACGCGCTGGGCTTGCTGCCTAACCACCACGAGGTGCATGCGTGCTGGACCTTTGCCACCGGGGCGGGCTGGCACGGCTGGATGCCGCCGCTGGAGCGCCTTCGCGTGCAGATCCTGTGGAACGTGGTAGGGCCGCTGTGGACGCGCCGCGCCGGCTACCTGCCCTGGAGCCGCCTGGGCATGGGCGAAGACCTGCCGCTGGGCGTGTACCGGCAGTGGCGGCGCTGGTGCAGCTTTCCGCGTTACTTCTTCGACGACCCGGCCCTGCCGCACATGGCCGAGCAGTTTGCGCAGCTTCGCTTGCCCATCGTGGCGGTCAACGCGACCGACGACGCGTGGGCGCCCCCAGCCTCGCGCGATGCCTTCATGCAGGGCTACCGCAACGCCAGTGTGCAGGCCGTGACCATCGACCCTGTGGTGGACGGCACCGGGCCCATCGGCCACATGGGCTACTTTCGGCCGCAGGCGCGGGCCCTGTGGGACCAGTGCCTGGACTGGCTGGCGTCGGCACCACAGCAGGCCGCTCGGCCGTCGATGCCCCGCGCGCTGCGCGCCTGAACCCCGCCAAGGCGCAACCAAGGCGCAACCAAGCCGCAACCAAGGCGCAACCAAGGCGCAACCAAGGCGCAACCAAGGCGCAACCAAGGCGCAACCAAGCCGCAACCAAGCCGCAACCAAGGCGCAACCAAGCCGCAACCAAGGCGCAACCAAGCCGCAACCAAGGCGCAACCAAGGCGCAACCAAGGCGCAACGTGCGGTCAGCGGTTGATCAGCAACGCGCCATCGCGCGTCGCCGCGCCCGAACGCACGAGGTCGTCTATGAGCGACTGCACCCAGACGCCTTGCGCCTGATCCGCAAAGTACGCGCGGTGCAGCCGCCCGAGGTACAGCGTGGCCTGGGCCCAGGCCTGGAGGCGCTCTACAGGCACCTGTTGCCATTCGAGCAGCTTGTACTTGAGCAGTACTTTGGCTGCGTACAACGCATGGCGCTGCGGGTTTTGCACAAACCCGGCCAGCCGCTGGCGTGCGTAGGCCAGTGCGCCGGCCACATCAGTGAACACGCTCCCGTGGCCTGGAATGACCACGCGCGGTGCCAGGCGTTCGATCACATCCAGCGTGGCGCCCACAGCCGCAAACGCGTCATCGCCTTCGATTTCGGGAAACACCACGCCAAAGCCGCGTTCCCAGAGCGCGTCGGCGGCGATGAGTACGCCGACGTCGGGCGCATACAGCACCACCGAATGCGTGTCGTGCCCCGGGGCCGCATGCACCTGCCAGGCGCGTGCGCCCACGCGCACTTCGGTGCCGGGCTCCAGCAGGCCGTCAAATCGAAAGCGGGGGCACTCCTGGCCCGTGGGCCGGTAGCTCAGACGGTCTTCATCCCATGCGCGCACGGCGTCGGCCTCGCCCGGGGCAATGCGGGTGAGCGCGCCGGGCCAGCGGGCCTGCAAGGCCGCGTTGCCGCCGCAGTGGTCGCTGTGCAGGTGGGTGTTGAGGATATGCGCCAGCGGCTGCGCCCCGAGTGCGGCCTGCACCAGCGCCACCGTCTGGTCGGCGTGGGTGCAGTAGCCGGTATCCACCACGGCGGCCCCGTGCGCGCCGTGCAGCACGATATTGTTGGCGGAGAGCCAGCCGCGCTCGAGCACCTGGATGTCGGTTGGCAGCGCCACGGCCGCAGCAAAGCGGGTGTCCACCATTTACCGAGGGCTGGCGCGCAGCGCGCGCCGCAGGATTTTGCCCACGTTGCTCTTGGGCAGTTCGTGGCGGAACTCGATGGACTTGGGACGCTTGTAGCCCGTGAGGTTCTCCTGGCAGTAGCGCGCCACATCGTCTTCCGTCAGGGCCGGGTCGCTCTTGACGATGAACACCTTGATGGCCTCGCCCTGCTTGTCGTCCGGAATGCCAATCGCCGCGCACTCGACCACGCCCGGGCACAGGCTGATGACCTGTTCGAGTTCGTTGGGGAACACGTTGAAGCCGCTCACCAGGATCATGTCCTTCTTGCGGTCGATGATGCGGGTGTGGCCCTCTGCATCCATGATGCCGATGTCGCCGGTGCGCATGAAGCCGTCGGCTGTGAAGGCTTTGGCGTTTTCTTCGGGCTGGTTGTAGTAGCCCGTCATCACGTTGGGGCCTCGGATGCAGATCTCGCCCGCCTGGCCCTGCGGCAGGCTGTGGCCCTCATCGTCCTTGATGGCGATGTCGATGCTGGGCGCCGGCAGGCCGATGGTGCCGCTGAACTCGGCGTTGATGACCGGGTTGTTGGTGCCGATGGCGCAGGTCTCGCTCATGCCCCAGCCTTCGATCATGGTGCTGCCCGTGACCTTCTTCCAGGCCTTGGCCGTGCCCTCGCTGGCGGCCATGCCGCCGGCCTGCGAGACGCACAGGTGCGCGAAATTCACCGTCTTGAATTGGGGGTTTTGCAGCAGCGCGTTGAACAGGGTGTTCACCGCGGGCAGCAGGTGGAATGGGCGTTTTCTGAGTTCGGCAACAAACTTCGGGATGTCGCGCGGGTTGGGGATCAGCGTGAGGCTGGAGCCCTGGCGGATCGCCAGCAGGCACAGTGTGAGCGCGAAGATGTGGTACAGCGGCAGCGCGGCAATGCTGTTGACGCGGCTGGGGTCGCCCACCTTGGAGAGGGCGGGCGAGAACCAGGCCTCGGCCTGCAACATGGCGGCCACGATGTTGCGGTGGGTGAGCACCGCGCCCTTGGACAGCCCGGTGGTGCCGCCCGTGTACTGCAGGAAGGCGATTGAATCGGGCGTGGCCTGGCTGGGCGACAGCGACCTGCCCTCGCCCTGCGCCAGTGCCTGCTGGAAGGTGACAACCTGGCGCCCGCCCGACAGAGGCAGTTCATACGCAGGCACCATCCGGGCCAGGTGGCGCACGGCAAAGGTGATCCAGCGGCCATACCAATAGCCCAGCAGGTCGCCCATGGATGCCATCACCACATGCCTGACGGCGGTGCGCTCCACCACCTCCGACAGCGTGTGGGCAAAGTTCTCCAGGATCACGATGGCCGTCGCGCCCGAATCCTTGAGCTGGTGCTCCAGCTCGCGTGCGGTGTACAGCGGATTGACGTTGACGCAGGTGTAGCCCGCGCGCAGCACGGCCGCCATGGTCACGGCAAACTGCGGAATGTTGGGCAGCATGATCGCCACGCGGGCGCCAGGCGCCAGGCACAGGCTTTGCAAATAGGCGCCCAGCGCGGCCGAGCGGCGGTCCAGCTCGGCATAGCTCATCCATTGGTCCATGCAGACCGAAAACGGCTTGCTGGCGTGTTTGCGAAAGGACTCCTCCAACAGATGCGGCACGCTGCAGTATTGCTCGGGATGCACTTCGTGCGGCACGCCCGGGGGGTAGCTCTTGAGCCAGATTTTTTCCATGCGCTTGCTCCTAGGAGCCTGTCGGACTTGTAAATCGTCGGCTGCAAATCGACCGCAGCGGTCCATTTTTAACCGCCTTTTTGCCCCATAGCTCGGCTATGGGGCTGCAAATTCGGCAAAAACTGTCCTCGCTGGGGCCGATTTTCGCTTTCGACGCTCCAAGTCCGACAGCCTCCTAG
>NZ_JBKDRI010000146.1:0-18328 GCF_046341535.1 Acidovorax sp.
TGCGGTCTGCGCTGGCGCGGGCTCGGGCAGTCCACGGTGTTGCTTTTCTTGCCAATAGCCAGGCTATTGGCTGCAAAAAGCGCCTTGTGGCCTATCCCAATCCGCACCAGCGCATCCTCGCGAGGGTTATGCAGAGCTTCCTGAACAGCTGATGTTTCGCCAGCGCCATGGAAAAAGCCGCCGGGCATGGCTGCCGGGCGGCTTTTTCGCGAAGAACGGGCCGAATTACTTCAGCTTCATTTCCTTGTATTCCACATGCTTGCGAGCCTTGGGATCAAATTTCATGATCAGCATCTTTTCGGGCATGGTCTTCTTGTTTTTCGTCGTCGTGTAGAAGTGGCCGGTACCCGCAGTGGATTCCAGCTTGATCTTGTCGCGTCCGCCTTTGCTTGCCATGGTGCTTCTCCTTAAGCCTGACCACGTGCGCGCAGGTCTGCGAGCACCGAGTCGATACCGTTCTTGTCGATCAAACGCAGGGCGGCGCTCGAAACACGCAGGCGCACCCAGCGGTTCTCGCTTTCGACCCAGAAACGGCGGTATTGCAGGTTCGGCAGGAACCGGCGCTTGGTTTTGTTGTTGGCGTGGGAAACGTTATTTCCGACCATGGGCTTCTTGCCCGTTACGTCGCAGACGCGTGCCATGAGGACACTCCGATCATTCATCAACGGCCATTTGCGGGCGCCCCTGGCGTACTGCACAGGGCTCGCGAGCGGCCTCACCTCGCCAGAAAGGGTGGCGGTAACCCAATTGCTGAGCCGCATCCGCCCAAAGCAGACCACGGTGCAATCAGCAAAGCCGCAAATTATAGCTTGAGGCTTGCCAGCTTGTCCAGGGCGTGAAGCCTCAGGCGTCCTGCTCCAAAAAGCGCTGGGCGTCCAATGCCGCCATGCAGCCCGTGCCCGCACTGGTAATCGCCTGGCGGTACACATGGTCTTGCACGTCACCGGCGGCAAACACGCCCGGCACGCTGGTTTGCGTGGCAAAGCCCTTGAGACCACCCTGCGTGATGATGTAGCCGTTTTCCATCGCCAGCTGGCCCTGGAAGATTTCAGTGTTGGGCGCATGGCCAATGGCGATAAAGCATCCCTGCAGCGCGATGTCCTGCGTGCTGCCGTCTTTGGTGCTCTTGATGCGAATGCCGGTCACGCCGGAGTTGTCACCCAGCACTTCGTCCAGCGTGTGAAAGAGCTTGAGCTCGATCTTGCCGGCCGCAACCTTGTCGTGGAGCTTGTCGACCAGGATCGGCTCTGCCTTGAACTTGTCGCGGCGGTGCACCAGCGTGACCTTGCGGGCGATGTTGGACAGGTACAGCGCTTCTTCGACCGCGGTGTTGCCGCCCCCGATCACGCACACATCCTGCTCGCGGTAGAAAAAGCCGTCGCAGGTGGCGCAGCCAGACACCCCCCTGCCCATGAAGGCTTGCTCCGAGGGCAGGCCCAGGTACTTGGCCGATGCGCCGGTAGCCAGGATGAGCGCATCGCAGGTGTAGGTGCCGCTGTCGCCAGTCAGGGTGAAGGGGCGCTTGCTGAAATCCACTTTGTTGATGTGATCGAACACCACCTGGGTCTTAAAGCGCTCTGCATGTTCCAGAAACCGCTGCATCAGCTCCGGGCCCTGCACGCCGTGCACGTCGGCGGGCCAGTTGTCCACTTCGGTCGTGGTCATCAGCTGGCCGCCCTGCGCCATGCCGGTGATCAGTACGGGGTTGAGATTGGCGCGGGCGGCGTAGACTGCCGCGGTGTAGCCCGCAGGGCCAGAGCCGAGAATCAGAACTTTCGCGTGTTGGGTGGTGGACATGTGAATCGCCTGTGTTGTGCGCCCGCCATCGGGGCGCCGTTGGGAAAACTGGGGTCGAGCGGTCGAGTATCAACCGGCCGCAGCCTGCATTAAGGAACCTCTGCATAACTCCCTGCGGTCTGCGCGGGCGCAGGCTCGGGCAGTCCACGGCGTTGCTTTTCTTGCCAATAGCCAGGCTATTGGCTGCAAAAAGCGCCTTGTGGCCTATCCCGATCCGCACCAGCGCATCCTCGCGAGGCTTATGCAGGGCTTCCTTAACGGCCCCGTTTTCAATCCTGCTGATTGTAAGAAGCGATCGACTCCCTTGCGATGGCGCGCGGACCGTGCCGCCTTTGCTGCGGATTGCATCCCCGCGTGGCTCCCTTGACCCGATGGCTTGCGGTAAGCTCGCTGCGATCGCCTATGACCTATTCCCTCAATACCCTGAACGCATCGGAGTCGGACAAACCGCCGCCGCGCACGGCGGTCGCCCGGTTCGGCCATGAAATCGCTCTGATCGTTGGAATCCTTGCCCTCGTTTTCTGGCTGCTCTCGCTGGCCAGCTATTCGGCGCAGGACGCAGCGTGGTCCACATCGGGCGCCAGCGGCGCGCAAACGGTGTCAAACTGGGCAGGCCGCTTTGGGGCCTGGCTGGCCGATGCCAGCTATTTTGCGTTCGGGTTTTCGGTTTGGTGGTGCGTGGCCGCGGCAGTTTGCGCGTGGCTGTCCTCCCTGGCGCGTTGGATGCGGGGTGGCGAGATGCCACCTGGCGCGTTGCATCCCCTTCAGCGGCGCGTGCTGTTCTGGCTGGGGTTGGCAGCGCTGATGTGTGCCAGCACCGCACTGGAGTGGTCGCGCCTGTACCGTTTCGAGCCCCTCCTGCCCGGCCACGCGGGCGGTGTGCTTGGCTATGTCACGGGCCCTGCGAGCGTGAAATGGCTGGGCTTTACCGGTTCGGGCCTTTTGGCCCTGGTGCTGGCCGTGCTGGGTGCGGCCCTGGTGTTTCGCTTCTCTTGGGGGCAGGTCGCAGAACTGCTGGGTGGCCGCATCGATGCACTGGTGCAGTCGCGCCTGGCCCGACGCGAGGTGGCCAAGGATGTGGCAGTGGGTCGCAAGGCGGCCCGCGAACGCGAGGTGGTGCTGCTGGAAGAGCGCTCCGAGATTGAAGAACACCACCCCGAGCCGGTGCAGATCATCGAACCCGCACTGGCCGATGTACCGCAGAGCACCCGCGTGGTGAAAGAGCGCCAAAAACCACTGTTCACCGACATGCCCGACAGCAGGCTGCCTTTGGTGGACCTGCTGGACGGCGCACTGCAGCGCCAGGAAACCGTGGCCCCCGAGACGCTGGAAATGACCAGCCGCCTGATCGAGAAAAAGCTCAAGGACTTTGGCGTGGAGGTGCGCGTGGTGGCCGCCATGCCCGGCCCGGTGATTACGCGCTACGAGATCGAGCCCGCCACGGGCGTCAAGGGTTCGCAGATCGTGGGTCTCGCCAAAGACCTGGCGCGCTCGCTCAGCCTGGTGTCCATCCGCGTGGTCGAGACCATACCGGGCAAGAACTACATGGCGCTGGAGCTGCCCAATGCCAAGCGCCAGAGCATCCGCCTGTCCGAAATCCTGGGCTCGCAGGTGTATGCAGACGCCAAGAGCATGCTCACCATGGGGCTGGGCAAGGATATCGTCGGCAACCCCGTGGTGGCCGACCTGGCCAAGATGCCGCATGTGCTGGTGGCTGGCACTACGGGCTCGGGCAAGTCGGTGGGGATCAACGCCATGATCCTCTCGCTGCTCTACAAGGCCGAAGCGCGCGATGTGCGCCTCTTGATGATCGACCCCAAGATGCTGGAAATGTCGGTGTACGAAGGCATTCCGCATTTGCTTGCCCCAGTGGTCACCGACATGAAGCAGGCCGCCCACGGCCTGAACTGGTGCGTGGCTGAGATGGAGCGGCGCTACAAGCTCATGAGCAAGCTGGGCGTGCGCAACCTGGCAGGCTACAACGCCAAGATCGACGAGGCCAAAGCGCTCGAGCAGTTCATCGCTAACCCCTTCAGCCTCACGCCCGAAGAGCCTGAGCCTTTGCAGCGCCTGCCGCACATCGTGGTGATCATCGACGAGCTTGCCGACCTGATGATGGTGGTGGGCAAGAAGATCGAAGAACTGATCGCGCGCCTCGCGCAGAAGGCGCGGGCGGCGGGCATCCATCTGATTTTGGCCACCCAGCGCCCCAGTGTGGACGTGATCACCGGCTTGATCAAAGCCAACATCCCCACGCGCATTGCGTTCTCGGTGGGCTCCAAGATTGACAGCCGCACCATCCTTGATCAGATGGGCGCCGAAGCCCTGCTGGGCATGGGGGACATGCTTTATATGGCCAGCGGCACGGGTCTGCCGATCCGTGTGCATGGCGCTTTCGTATCGGATGATGAAGTACACCGTGTCGTCAGTTACCTCAAGCAGCAAGGGGAACCGGACTACGTCGAAGGTGTGCTGGAAGGCGGAACCGCAGACGGCGATAGCGATCTGATCGGAGACGGCGCTGGCGAAGGAGGGGAGAAGGACCCCATGTACGACCAGGCCGTCGAAGTGGTGCTCAAAGACCGCAAGGCCAGCATCTCGTACGTGCAGCGCAAGCTGCGCATTGGCTACAACCGGTCAGCACGCCTGCTGGAAGACATGGAAAAGGCCGGTCTGGTCAGCGCCCTCACCGCCAGCGGCCAGCGAGAAGTGCTGGTACCTCACCGCGGTGACTGACGGACTGGACCGCATGGCTGGTCCGCGCCACCACAGGAGTTTCCGTTGAAAAACATCGCTACTACAATTTTGATAGCTGCCACGGCATGCGCAGCAAGCGCAGATGGCATGAAAAGCCTTGAATCTTTCATGAAAGGCACCCAAACCGGGCGCGCAGACTTTACGCAGACAGTCACCTCGCCTGGCAAGGACGGGCAGGCCGCCCGCAGCAAAACGTCAACCGGCAGCTTCGAGTTTCAGCGGCCCGGGCGCTTCAAGTTCGTCTACAAGAAACCTTTCGAGCAGACCATCGTGGCCGACGGGCAGACGCTGTGGTTGTACGACGTGGACCTCAACCAGGTCACCCAGCGCTCTCAGGCCCAGGTGCTGGGCAGCACGCCGGCCGCGCTACTGGCATCCGCCCCCGACATGTCGGTGCTCAAGACAGAGTTCGCGCTCGAAGCAGCCCCGGATCAGGATGGGCTGCAGTGGGTGCAAGCCACCCCAAAAGGCAAAGATGGCCAGCTCAAGAGCGTGCGCGTAGGATTTGCGGGCGAGCAGTTGGCGGCCCTGGATATCCTGGACAGCTTCGGCCAGCGCTCGCTCATCCGTTTTACGGGCATGCAGGCCAATGCGGTGCTGCCGGTCAGCACCTTTGTGTTCAAGCCACCTGCTAGGGCGGATGTGGTCAGGCAATAACGTCGATCTGAAAGTGGCGGGCGGGATGCCCGTTGACACGGAATCCGTTCCTCACTGCGGAATCGAGACATTCACCGAAGCATCCTCCGGTGCAATCACGCTTTGCCCATTGACGGTCGTCGGCAGGATCCACTGAAACCATTGGGCTGGTCTTTCGCGCAGCGCAATGGTCGAGGTCAGGCTGGGCCATTGCACCTTCTGGAACGTTCTGCTTTGGTAAAACGTACCGTCCCCTCCGGAGGTTCTAAGCAGCCAGAGGGCGCGAGTTGAACCCGTTCCGGTGACGGCAAAGTCCAACACCACCCCCTCGTTGGCAACCGCGGGGAGCGTGATCGGAGTGGCGGACGTAAAGTCCGAAGAGCCTGGATTTAAAAAGGCAACGGTTGCTGCCCCGTCCCATTCGTGACCGCCCAGGATGAGGTCGACCTTCCCGTCTTCGTTGATGTCAACGAGTTCAACCGAGAAATACGGCTTTCCTCCAATGGACGAAGGCAGGCGAGCAAGCGCTTCCCGTTGAAACGTGCCCGCGCCCTGGTTGATCAGTGCAAAGGCAGAAGACGGGTCGAAATTGTTGGTGACCACCACATCAATCTTCCCGTCTCCATTCAGGTCGGCGGCCGAGGCAGAATGGAAAAACCCGATATCCGACGAGGCGTCCTGGGTGACGTAAGTGCCGTTCGCTTGGCTGAGAATGATCTTGTTTCGCTCGCCAGGAAAGGGAGGTGCGTCGAAGCCATGGCAGGCGACAAAGATGTCTGGGCGACCATCCCCATTGAAGTCGGCAACGATGGCTTTTCTGGGGTGAATGCATCCATTCGAAGACACCAACATCTGGGCGTCTTTCACAAAAGACCCGTTGGCTTGTTTGCGCCAAAACTCGAAGACGCTTGGCGTTGCAGCGGCGGGTGTGGTCGGTGGCCAGTATGTCAACGTGGCGGTGAAAAGATCGAGCCGCCCAGAACGAGAGAAGTCGCCGTAGGCCCGCACGGATCCTACGCCCGCCCGGCCCGCAGGTAGAGTCTGAGGCGTCAGACCGACACTCTTGAAGTTTTTGTATGAAGTATCCGCAGGCACCAACGCCGGGGCTGGTGCGGGGGGTGGGGCCGGGGCAGGGGTTGGCGCCACACTGCTGCCCCCGCCACCGCATCCGTGCAGCAAGGGCAGCATGAAGGTCAACAGGATTAGGCGAAGTCGGACATTCATGGTTAGCTCCTTCAAGCGGATCAGTTCTTCGGCTGCAGTGGGCGATTCACTAGCCCGGCAAGTGAGGTCGTATCAGTCTCGCTCGCACACCGTGTTGTTGTAGATTTTGTCGTCCCATAGGCGGCACCCGCGGCACTTGCGACAGCTACTTGAGCACGCCCCAAGCGCTGAAGAGAGCCACAAGCAACAGGCCTAACCAACCCACATGCTTCGCACTTGTGCCAACAAATACAAGCACAGAGCTAATCAGCATGCTGATTGCCACCGCCGACCCGAAGAACTTAGCGGCAGGCTCGGACGCGACGGCAGCGGCAAGGTAGAAGAGGCACGCAGCCAGCGCTAACCCCAGCACCGACACGATGTGCCAGCTTGCCCATAGGATACGGACGTGCGGCTCACGGAGAACATTACCCCCGTTCGTGGGGATGGCTCCGTCGTGGCGCATGCGGCGAAAGACCCAGCGCTCACCCAAGACCGAATGCACCACCGCGACGATGCAGGCTATTGAGCCTGCGATTGCGAAAGGCCAGTTCATTTCGATGGTGTGTGACTGTCGGCTAGCTGCCGCCTGACGAAGAAAGGGACTTCCCCGTCCCGAGTGATCCGCGCAGTTGCGGCCCCCTGCCGCAACGTGTCCGAGTCGTCCGTTCTGTCAGACCGCAGCACTGACTTGCTCCAACGTCGCGTAGGACTCTTTGCCGTCGCTCGTGATGATCACCTCCACGCGAATGATCGTGCCATTTTCAGCGGGAAGGAAGCACTCCACAAGAGCGAAAAGACCTGTGTCGTTCGGCTTGAAGTAGCTAACGCGCGGCGCCCCCCAGCCGGTTGCAACGAGCCGACTGTTCCCCATTTCGTCGAAGCATGTCAGGAGTTCAGCGCGAATCGCTTCGGCGGGCGGCCGCCCGAATGCAAGGGCGTACCCGAAGCGGGAAGCCAGGGACTCAATGTCGCCCGCGTACAGGAGGCGCCTAGCCTCCACGCCAAGGTCGGCGAGGAACTCGGCATTCAGTTCTTGAGCGGACAACTGCATCTGCGGTTCAACGCTCAGCTTGAGGGTCAGCCGAAGCCCGAAGGGGGGGAGCCTGCTGGCGCAGCTTGCAAGCCGTCCACTCGAAGAGATGGCTAGCCCACATGGTCTTCGTCGTCAACAAAGTAAAGGTCACAGTCAATGGCCATGCCAAGTTGAGCAGCCTGACGCACTGCCTCGCGGTTGAAGTGTATGCCAGGGCCGTGACTGGGTGGAAAGTGGCCGACGCATTGAAGGGTAAGGTCGTATTCAAGCCAAAGCGACCTTAAGCGCTCTGACTTCGAATGAAATGTAAGGAAGAGAGACTGAATGTGCTCTTCGATGGGGTGCGTGTCGTCTAGGCCGCTGCGGAAAGCCCAGAACATGTTCTTTCGGGACTTTCCATTGCGAGGATTGATGTCACCGATATTCCAGGCCTCATGCGGCTGCAACCCTAGTGCTTCTGAAATGGTTTCGTGTGTGCCAGGCCCGCAAATGTGGACATAGGCGTATTGGCGGCTGGTAAGTTGCGGCGCGCTCATTTGATGTGGGCTAACGTAGAAATGACCGTCGCACATTGGAAGGTGCGTTCAAAAAGAGCGGTCGCACTCGTGCGTCCATGTCGATGTCCAAATCAAATCTCATGAAGCGTCTCTACCCAGATCCTCTGGCCCGGATGATGCTCTTTGATCGTCTGCAATGCGTCAGCAATTGCGGCCGCATCTGAACCGTCGATGGAATAGACAAACCGACTGAGATTGCCATCAGCTCGCGCACGATAGTCGTCCTCTGAAATTGCGTTGGACCCGCACCAAACAGCGCCGTCGACTGGACCCGCCGATCGCAGCGCCTCTGCAAGGCCATCTTCGGAAATCGCAAGGAACACCATGGACAGATTTAACGAATGAAAGGGACTTCCCCGTCCCGAGTGATCTGCGCAGTTGCGGGGTACGGCATCGAGGTGCCACGATGGGAGGTGCGATTTCTCATCCAATCACTCATCCTGTGCAAGGTGAAGTCCCATGGCAATCGTATCCGTTGGCATCGATCTGGCACATAACGTTTTTGCCGCCTAATGCGCCAGTCAGCACCGGCGGCCCGAATGCAAACGAGGCACTTTGAATCTGACCCTGTTCGACCACGTAGACGCAGACGAGCTCGATTCGACCTGGTCCTTCCGGAAAGGTTCGAGAGACGTCCTCGTAATCGACGACGACATTGCCCATGACTTCTCGTCGAATAAGCCGCGCATGAAGGGTGGATTCCAAGAATCGCGGTGCCGTCCTCGCTTTGATCTGTTCGTGGCCTTCAGCAAGCAACTTGCCGCCAAGTTCGTACTGCCGAGCGTCCGGAGCGTAAGTGCTGAGCCAGCCGTCAAGGTCTTTGGAGTTGTATGCATCCAGCTGTCGTTGCACGACGACTTCTGGTGAGGTGTACATGGGCATGTTGGTAACGAGCCTGGCGAGACCGGTGGACCGTGGCTCTTAGATTTGGATCGTCTCATGCTAGCGACCCGATGTAGCCGATGTCAAATAAGCGACGCAACGCTGGCCAGTCTCACCCATGACCCCCATCCATCGAGACCGCCTAAAATTTCCACGATGGGCGACGCCACGAAACCACTTGCTTCCCATGCGGCAGCAGCCACCTCGGTTGCGGGGTTTGCTTTGCCAGCGTATCCGGGTGCTGCGTTACACCGGTCGCACCGCGCAGGCGTATGCGGATTGGGAGCAACGCTTTTTTGTTCGATGGCAAGCGTTACGCGTTGTGCACCTCCATGATTGATGCCCCTATCTTGAGCAAGGCCGGGCGCGTTGTGCAGAGCCCGCTGGACGCGCTGTGACGCACGGTCCCTTGCCCTTCCACCAGCCGTTGGCTGAGTGCCTGCGGCCGCGCAGTCTGGGCGAGGTCATCGGCCAGCAGCATGTGCTGGGGCCGGGCATGCCTTTGCGTCTGGCGTTCGAGTCGGGCCGGCCGCACAGTTGCATCTTGTGGGGGCCGCCGGGCGTGGGCAAGACCACCATTGCACGCTTGATGGCTGATGCGTTTGACGCGCAATTCATCAGCATCAGCGCGGTGCTGGGCGGGGTCAAGGACATCCGGGATGCAGTCGAGCGGGCGCAGGCTGCGCGCCACGGGCTGGTGCAGTCGCGCACCATCGTGTTTGTCGATGAGGTGCACCGCTTTAACAAGAGCCAGCAGGACGCCTTTTTGCCGCATGTCGAGTCGGGGCTTTTCACCTTCATCGGCGCCACCACCGAGAACCCGTCGTTTGAGGTGAATGCCGCGTTGCTGTCGCGGGCGGCGGTGTATGTGCTGCAACCGCTGTCCGAGCAGGATTTGAAGAAAATTGTGGCACTTGCGCAGGCGGATAAAGCGCTACCTGCTATCGAAAACGTAGCAATTGACCGTCTGGTGGCGTATGCCGATGGCGATGCGCGCCGCCTGCTCAATACCTTGGAGACACTGGCCATGGCCGCTGCCCAGGAGAAGCTGGCCGAGATCACGGATGCGTGGCTGCTCAAGGTGCTGGGCGAGCGCATGCGTCGCTATGACAAGGGGGGCGAGCAGTTCTACGACACCATCAGCGCGCTGCACAAGTCCGTGCGTGGCTCGGACCCCGATGCCGCCCTGTACTGGCTGGTGCGCATGCTCGATGGCGGGGCCGACCCCCGCTACCTGGCGCGGCGCATGGTGCGCATGGCCAGCGAGGACATCGGCCTGGCTGACCCGCGCGCGCTGCGCCTGGCGCTGGATGCCGCAGAGGTTTACGAACGTCTGGGCAGCCCCGAGGGCGAGCTGGCGCTGGCCGAATGTGTGGTCTACCTGGCGGTAGCCCCCAAGTCCAACGCCGTGTACAGGGCCTACAACGCGGCCCGCGCCTGGGTGAAGCAAGACGGCACCCGACCGGTGCCCATGCACCTGCGCAATGCACCCACCCGCCTGATGAAAGACCTGGACTACGGCAAGGGCTACCGTTATGCGCACGACGAGGAAGATGGTTTCGCCGCAGGCGAAAACTACCTGCCTGAGGGAATGCCAGCGCCCGGTTTCTACCAACCTGTTGAGCGTGGCATGGAGATCAAGATTGCTCAGAAACTGCGGGAGCTGCAGCAGCGCAGCGCGCAGGCCGAGGCGGCATCAACGTCTGGCCAGCGCAGCACGGCAACGGGCGGCCACCGTGATCCCAAGGACTCCGCATGACGACGATTGGCGGGCCAAAAACAGCAATAAGCTGGCGCATTCATGATCTTGCCTGCATCACCTGAGCTTATGAATTGAGTTGTGCGCTGATGCTGCCAAAACCCGAGGGAAAACCCCGCCCGGACCGCCATGGGCCACCTGGGTGCACTAGCTACAATTTCTAACGCAAACCCGCTCAGCTGTTTTTCTGGCGGGTTTTTTGCTGGATGGCAGTCGGGCCCACAAGGCTGTACCGATTTTGGTGCCGTAGCGGTGGGCACGTCACAAACGAAGGACTACTCTTATGGAAATTTTGCTGCAACAGATCATTAACGGTCTGGTACTGGGCAGCATGTACGCTTTGATAGCCTTGGGCTACACCATGGTGTACGGCATTATTCAACTGATCAACTTCGCCCACGGTGAAGTGCTGATGATCGGTGCGCTGACCAGCTGGAGCTGCATAGGGATGATGCAGGCAGCCATGCCCGGCACGCCGGGCTGGATCATCCTGCTGCTGGCCACCATCATTGCCTGTGTGGTGGCCGCTGCTTTGAACTTTGTGATCGAGAAGGTGGCCTATCGCCCATTGCGCAACAGCCCGCGCCTGGCGCCGCTGATCACCGCCATCGGCATGTCGATCCTGCTGCAGACGCTGGCGATGATCATCTGGAAGCCCAACTACAAGCCCTATCCCACGATGCTGCCGAGCACGCCGTTTGAAGTGGGCGGTGCCTACATTACTCCCACACAGATCCTGATCCTGGGCGTGACGGCGGTCGCACTGGCCTCGCTGGTGTACCTGGTGAACCACACCAACCTGGGCCGCGCCATGCGCGCCACGGCCGAGAACCCCCGCGTGTCATCGCTGATGGGCGTCAAGCCCGACATGGTGATTTCGGCCACTTTCATCATTGGTGCCATCCTGGCCGCCGTGGCCGGGATCATGTACGCATCCAACTACGGTACCGCCCAGCACACGATGGGGTTCCTGCCCGGCCTGAAGGCCTTCACGGCGGCGGTGTTTGGCGGCATCGGTAACCTGGCCGGTGCGGTGGTGGGCGGCATTTTGCTGGGTCTCATCGAAGCCATCGGATCGGGCTACATCGGCACGCTCACGGGCGGTCTGCTGGGCAGCCACTACACCGACATCTTTGCGTTCATCGTGCTCATCATCATCCTGACGCTGCGCCCCTCGGGCCTGCTGGGTGAGCGTGTGGCCGACCGTGCCTGAAGGACTGCGCATCATGAAGAACACAAAAACCAATTGGATCATTGGCGCCATCGCGCTGCTGGTGCTGCCGCTGATCCTGCAATCCTTTGGCAATGCCTGGGTGCGCATTGCCGACCTGGCTCTGCTGTATGTGCTTCTGGCGCTGGGCCTGAACATTGTGGTGGGCTATGCAGGTCTGCTTGACCTGGGCTACGTGGCGTTTTATGCCGTGGGTGCGTATCTCTTCGCCTTGATGGCCTCGCCGCACCTGGCGGATAACTTTGCCGCGTTTGCGGCCATGTTTCCCAACGGGCTGCACACGTCGCTGTGGCTGGTCATACCGTTAGCGGCGCTGCTGGCGGCGTTTTTCGGGGCGCTGCTGGGGGCGCCCACGCTCAAGCTGCGCGGTGACTATCTGGCCATCGTGACGCTGGGCTTTGGCGAAATCATCCGCATCTTCCTGAACAATCTGGACCACCCCGTCAACCTGACCAATGGCCCCAAGGGTCTGGGCCAGATCGACTCGGTCAAGATCTTTGGCCTGGACCTGGGCAAGCGCCTGGAGGTGTTCGGCTTCGACATCAGCTCGGTCACGCTGTACTACTACCTCTTCCTGGCGCTGGTGGTGGTGTCGGTCATCGTCTGCTACCGCCTGCAGGATTCGCGCATCGGCCGCGCCTGGATGGCCATCCGTGAGGATGAAATCGCCGCCAAGGCCATGGGCATCAACACCCGCAACATGAAGCTGCTGGCGTTTGGCATGGGCGCTTCGTTTGGCGGCATCTCCGGTGCCATGTTTGGCGCGTTCCAGGGCTTCGTCTCGCCCGAGTCTTTCAGTCTGATGGAGTCGGTGATGATCGTTGCCATGGTGGTGCTGGGCGGTATCGGCCACATCCCCGGCGTGATTCTGGGTGCGGTGCTGCTGTCGGCCCTGCCTGAAGTTCTGCGATACGTGGCCGGCCCGCTGCAGGCCATGACGGACGGCCGCCTGGACTCGGCCATCCTGCGCCAGCTGCTGATTGCGCTGGCCATGATTGTCGTCATGCTGATGCGCCCCCGCGGCCTGTGGCCATCGCCGGAGCACGGCAAGAGCCTGTCGCAAAAGACCTGAACACCGCAGAAAGTTAGAACATGGCAGAGAACATCCAAAATCCGCCCAACGTGGTGCTGCGGGTATCGGGCATTTCCAAGCGCTTTGGGGGCCTGCAGGCCCTGTCTGATGTAGGTATCACCATTGAGCGTGGCCAGGTCTATGGCTTGATTGGCCCCAATGGCGCTGGCAAGACCACTTTTTTCAATGTGATCACCGGCCTTTACACGCCTGACAGCGGCAAATTCGAGCTGGCTGGCAAGCCCTACGAACCCACGGCCGTGCATGAAGTGGCCAAGGCGGGGATCGCCCGCACGTTCCAGAACATCCGGTTGTTTGCCGACATGACCGCCCTGGAGAACGTGATGGTGGGCCGCCACATTCGCACCAGGTCGGGCCTGCTGGGCGCGGTGCTGCGCACCAAGGGCTTCAAGGAAGAAGAGGCTGCGATTGCCAAGCGAGCTCAGGAGCTGCTCGACTATGTCGGCATCGGCAAGTTTGCTGACTACAAGGCGCGCACCCTGAGTTACGGCGACCAGCGCCGCCTGGAAATTGCCCGTGCACTGGCCACGGACCCTCAACTCATTGCTCTGGACGAGCCTGCAGCGGGCATGAACGCCACCGAAAAGGTGCTGCTGCGCGAGCTGATCGACCGCATCCGCAAGGACAACCGCACCATTTTGCTCATCGAGCACGACGTGAAGCTGGTGATGGGCCTGTGCGACCGTGTGACGGTGCTCGACTACGGTAAGCAGATCGCAGAAGGCACGCCTGCCACCGTGCAGAAGAACGAAAAAGTGATTGAGGCCTATCTGGGCACCGGTGGGCACTGAAGGACAAAAATGGCCGAAAAATCCAACAAAGTTTTATTGCAGGTCAAGGGCCTGAAGGTGGCCTACGGCGGTATCCAGGCCGTCAAGGGCGTTGATTTTGAAGTGCGCGAAGGCGAGCTGGTGTCGCTGATCGGCTCCAACGGTGCCGGCAAGACCACCACCATGAAGGCCATTACCGGCACGCTGGGCATGAACGATGGCGACATCCTGTACCTGGGCCAGAGCATCAAGGGCAAGGGCGCTTGGGATCTCGTCAAGCAAGGCCTGGTCATGGTGCCGGAAGGCCGCGGCGTGTTTGCGCGCATGACCATCACCGAGAACCTGCAAATGGGTGCCTACACGCGTCGCGACAAGGCGGGCATCCTGGCTGACATTGAAAAAATGTTCACCATTTTCCCGCGCCTGCGCGAACGCAAGGACCAGTTGGCCGGCACCATGTCGGGCGGTGAACAGCAAATGTTGGCCATGGGCCGCGCGCTGATGAGCCAGCCCAAGGTGCTGCTGCTGGACGAGCCTTCGATGGGTCTGTCGCCCATCATGGTGGACAAGATTTTTGAAGTGGTGCGCGATGTGTACGCCCTGGGCGTCACGGTGCTGCTTGTTGAGCAAAACGCCAGCCGTGCGCTGGCCATTGCAGATCGTGGCTACGTGATGGAGTCGGGCCTGATCACCATGACTGGCCCGGGCACCGAGCTGCTCAACGACCCGAAGGTTCGCGCCGCCTACCTGGGCGAATAAGCAATACCCACGCTAAGCCAGCCCCGCCCGCGTTGGGCAGGAGCGCGGCGTTACGCACAAGGCACTGTCGAATGGCAGTGCCTTTTTTTGGCTTTCTGGAGCGTAGGGCCAGGGACAGTTAGCTTACTGATCGCTACTATTTTTGTAGCTTTTGAATCGCCCCGGGGTTTCGTGGAGGCTGTTTGGTTTAAGGATGTCCTGCATAACTCCCTGCGGTATGTGACAGCGCGGCCTCGGGCGGTCCGCTGCGTTGCTTTTCTTGCCAATAGCCCGGCTATTGGCTGCCAAAAGACGCCTTGCGGCCCCACCCGATCCGCACTATCACCGACTCGCGAGGGTTATGCAGGACATCCTTAAGTTGAAATGGCAGACACGGTTTTTTGATCGAGCTGCCGCCAATAGTGTGCCTCAGCCTCGGCCGGTGGGATGTACCCAATGGGCTCCAGCAATCGGATGTGGTTGAACCAGTGCACCCATTGCAGAGTGGCCAGCTCCACGGCTTCGTGTGGGCCTGGATTTTGACGATCCCTGCCAGTGCATTTGTCGCGGCCGTGGCGTACTGGATCAACCTCACCGTCTTCTGACATCAACGCAAGCCCTTCACCCCATTTGCTATTAAAAAAATAGCTACAAAACGTTGATTGGCGTGCGCAGGTGGGTCAAAAGACTATGGTTTGACGTGAGCGCCCCTTGTTTGGTGGCGATCGGGCCTGGCGCAGGCCGGTGGTTCACTGGGAAATCTTGCGCGCCTCTTCGATCTGGTATTCGAAGTACCGCTGGAAGCTGAAGGCAATGCTGGCCATCAGCACTGCGGTGCCGATCATGAGCGACGCCACAATGGCCCCAATGGTGATCCAGTGGGTGTGCCCAGGCCGCGCGTCGGGCGCTGCGCTGGGGTTGTAGCGGGCATTCCACTGTTGTGGGGTCATCAGGGCATACAAAATGCCGCGCAAAGCACAGCCAGCAATGGTGAAGCCCAGAAGAGGAATCAGCATCCAGCTGAAGTGGTCGTCCTGGCCCCATTGCTGCACGCGCTGGATTCCGTAGACACCCAGCGCCGTGGGGATGGGGAGCAACCAGCCAAGCATGTCGCCAGCGCCGTGCAAATAGAAACGGTGCAGACCCAGCGGTCCCCCCAGGAAAGCAAGCCAGGCGGCAACAGTTTTGTTTTTCATGGCACCGATTGTCATTCAGGCGCTGTTGTGTCGCCTTCTCCCAGGACTTTCTCCATCAGGACGATGTCGCGCCATGCGCCGAACTTCCAGCCCACCGAACGCATCACCCCGACGTGGGTAAACCCCAGGGCCGTGTGCAGCCCGACCGAGCCCAGGTTGGCCGAGTCGCCGATCACCGCCAGCAGTTTGCGCACGCCCGTGGCCTCTGCCCGCTGGATCAGCTCAGCCATCAGCGCGCGTCCCAGGCCCATGCCCCGCGCTTGCTCTGCAATGTAGATCGAATCCTCGGCAGAAAAACGGTAAGCAGGCCGGGGCTTGAACCAGTTGGCATAGGCGAAGCCCAGTACCTTGCCGTTCTCTTCTGCCACGAGCCATGGCAGGCCCTTGGACAGCACGTCAGCACGACGGCCCTGCATGTCCGCTTCGGTCGGAGGATCGATCTCGAAGGTGCCAGTGCCGTGCAGTACGTGGTGGCGGTAAATGGCGGTGATGGCGGGGATGTCTTGCTCGGTGCTGGCGCGGATGGTAGGCATCAAAAGAGAAATGGATATAATTGCGGGTTTTGCAGCGTGTCGCTGGCCGGGTGGCCATGTCGCGTGTCTCAAGCGTTGCGAATAATGGTTGCGAACACCGTGGCTCTGGGCAATCTTTGCTGGAGTTCACCACCCGAAGGATAAATCATGGTCGTCATTCGACTCTCCCGCGGCGGCTCCAAAGGCCGTCCTTTTTTCAATATCGTCGTGGCTGACAAGCGCGTGCGTCGCGATGGCCGCTTCATCGAGCGCATTGGGTTTTACAACCCCATCGCCAAAGAATCCGAAGAAGGCCTGCGCGTTGCCCAGGACCGTCTTACCTACTGGCAAAGCGTTGGTGCGCAGTCGTCGCCCACCGTTGACCGCCTGATCAAGCAAGCCGCCCAAAAGGCCGCCTGAAGCGCTTCGCAAGGGGCGGGGTTCGTCGGCTGGTCTGGCGAGCCCCGCCCCTTTGCTGTTTGCGAAGCCGATTTTTGCCATGACCACCACCCTGTCGCTTGCGCCCGCTGAGCTGCCCGCCGATGCTGTCGAGGTGGGGCGGGTTGCCGATGCCTGGGGCATCAAGGGCTGGTTCAAGGTGCTCTCGCACAGCAGCAGCCCACAGGCCATGTTTTCTGCGAAAACCTGGTTTTTGCAGCCCTCCGAGCGTGGGCCTCGGGCATTTGCTGGCACGGTTCTTCTGCCGATCCGCCAGGTCAAAGACCATTCGGATACCGTGGTAGCCTGGGCTGAAGGCATCGACGACCGCAGCGCGGCCGAAGCGCTGCGCGGAGCCCGCATTTTTATTCCGCGTTCCAGTTTTCCGGCGACGACCGAGGACGAGTATTACTGGGTCGATCTGATCGGTCTGGCCGTGGTCAACCGGGAGGGCGTCGCCCTGGGCGAAGTCCGTGAGCTGATGTCCACCGGGCCGCAGACCGTTTTGGTGCTGGGGTACGAAGAGGGGGGCAAGCCTAAGGAGCGCATGATTCCCTTTGTGTCCGCCTTCGTTGACAAGGTGGACCGGCCCGCGCGCCGCATCACGGTCGACTGGCAGCCCGACTACTGAGCTGCGCATCGTTGACCCCACCTGGCCGCGAACCATGCGCTTTGATGTCATCACGCTGTTCCCGGAGTTGTTTGGGCCGTTTCTTGCCAGCGGCGTGACGCGACGCGCCTATGCGAGCGGCCAGGTCGATGTGCACCTGTGGAACCCGCGAGACCATGCGCAGGGCAACTATCGCCGGGTGGACGACCGCCCCTTTGGCGGTGGCCCGGGCATGGTGATGATGGCCGAGCCGCTTGCCCTTTGCCTGCAGGCGATCCGCACTGCCCGCGCCGAGCCGGTCGAATCACCGGCCCCTGTCGTGCTTTTCTCGCCCATCGGTCAACAGCTGAACCATGGCGTGGTCGAGCGCTGGTCGGTCAGTGCGGGCGCAGTGCTGTTGTGTGGGCGGTACGAGGGCATCGATCAGCGTTTCATCGACCAGCACGTGAATGTCCAGCTAAGCCTGGGCGACTTTGTGTTGTCCGGCGGCGAAATCCCCGCGATGGCGCTGCTCGACGCCGTGGCGCGGCTGCAGCCTGGCGTGCTCAACGACGAGGGCAGCCACCAACGCGACAGCTTCAACCCTGCGCTGGACGGATTGCTGGACTGCCCGCACTACACGCGCCCCGAGGAGTGGGCGGGCATTGGTGTGCCAGCCGAGTTGATGTCAGGCCACCATGCACAGATCGAGCGCTGGCGCCGCGACCAGCAGCTTGCCATCACGGCCCGGCATCGCCCTGATTTGATCGAGGCCGCGCGACTGGCGGGGCGTCTTGGCGCTGCCGACGAGGCAGCACTGGCCAAGTTCACCGAGGGAAGCTCTGCATAACCCTCGCGAGGATGCGCTGGTGCGGATGGGATAGGCCAAAAGGCGCTTTTTGCGGCCAATAGCCTGGCTATTTGCAAGAAAAGCAACGCCGTGGACTGCCCGAGCCCTCGCCCGCGCAAACCGCAGGGAGTTATGCAGAGGTTCCCTAGTGTGCTGTCCCGCAAATACGTGAGCAAAGTCGATGCAGCTTTTCAAGGATCGAATCGGCGGTGGCAGTCCATGTGAAGGGCTGGCAGTTTGTGTTGTGCGCGGCGACGAAGTGGTCGATGCGCTGCACAAGCTGC
>NZ_JBKDRI010000147.1:0-9850 GCF_046341535.1 Acidovorax sp.
TAGGACTCGACCAGC
Organism: Acidovorax sp.; assembly: GCF_046341535.1. Classification (GTDB taxonomy): domain Bacteria; phylum Pseudomonadota; class Gammaproteobacteria; order Burkholderiales; family Burkholderiaceae_C; genus Acidovorax. The sequence continues at coordinate 16 of NZ_JBKDRI010000147.1, forward strand.
TGCGCGTAGCGCCTGCCGCCCGATGATGTGACTTTGACGAACATGGCGGCAAGTGTAGCAAAAGCAGATTACTACAATCGGGAATGCGACGTGCCACTACAGCGATTTTTGGAAAACGGACAAAAACCGCAGCCAACCCATTGATTCAAAACACACGCGCCTTGGCGCAAGGTCGAAAAAAGGTCGGGAAGTGTCGAACTCGGGTGGCCAGGGCCCTGCCAACCTCCGGCATCAGTCTGCCGCACCTCATCTAAAATTGCGCCTTTTTCTACCCCTTAGGCACCGCATTCATGACCACACAAACGCTCGACGGCGTGACCGTCACGACCCAGGCTAACGTGTACTTTGACGGAAAGTGTGTCAGTCATGGCATCACGCTACCGGACGGCACTAAAAAATCCGTTGGCGTCGTTCTGCCGGCAACGCTGACCTTCAACACGGGCGCACCCGAAATGATGGAATGCGTGGGCGGATCCTGCGAATACAAACTCGCCGGTTCCGACCAATGGATCCGGTCGTCGGCCGGGGAGAAGTTCAGCGTGCCTGGCAACTCGAAATTCGAGATCCGCGCCTCGGAACCGTACCACTACATCTGCCATTTCGGCTGAGTCACCCGCACCACATCAGAATTCACCGTCTATGGCAACCATCCTCCAACACCTTCCCATCGACCAGAAGGTCGGCATCGCCTTTTCTGGCGGACTGGATACCAGCGCGGCATTGCACTGGATGAAGCTCAAGGGCGCAGTGCCGTACGCCTACACGGCCAATCTTGGCCAGCCCGATGAGCCCGACTACGAAGCGATCCCGCGCAAAGCCATGGAGTACGGCGCCGAAAAGGCCCGGCTGATCGACTGCCGGGTTCAACTCGCGCATGAGGGCATTGCCGCCCTGCAGGCGGGCGCATTTCACATTTCCACCGGTGGGCTGACGTATTTCAACACCACGCCTCTTGGACGCGCCGTGACCGGCACCATGCTGGTGGCGGCCATGAAAGAAGACGATGTCAACATCTGGGGCGACGGGTCAACCTTCAAGGGTAACGATATTGAACGCTTTTACCGCTACGGCCTGCTGACCAATCCGTCCCTGCGCATTTACAAACCCTGGCTCGACCAGCTCTTTATCGACGAATTGGGCGGCCGCGCAGAAATGTCGGCGTTCATGACGAAAGCGGGTTTTGGCTACAAGATGAGCGCCGAAAAGGCCTACAGCACCGACAGCAACATGCTGGGTGCGACGCACGAAGCCAAGGATCTGGAGTTCCTGTCCAGCGGCATCCGCATCGTCAATCCCATCATGGGCGTGGCCTTCTGGAAGGAGGAGGTCGATGTCAAACGCGAGGAAGTCTCGGTCCGCTTTGAGGAAGGCCAGCCCGTGGCCCTCAACGGCATCGAGTTTTCAGACCCCGTGGAGCTGATTCTGGAGGCGAACCGGATCGGAGGTCGGCACGGCTTAGGAATGAGCGATCAAATCGAAAACCGCATCATCGAAGCCAAGAGCCGCGGCATTTACGAAGCACCCGGGCTTGCCCTGCTGCATATTGCTTATGAACGCCTGGTAACGGGCATCCACAACGAAGACACGATCGAGCAGTACCGTATGAACGGGTTGAAGCTCGGCCGCCTCCTGTACCAGGGCCGATGGTTCGACCCGCAGGCCATCATGTTGCGCGAAACCGCTCAACGCTGGGTCGCACGCACCGTGACGGGAACCGTCACTCTGGAACTGCGTCGCGGCAATGACTACTCGCTGCTCAACACAGAAAGCCCGAACCTGACCTACGCGCCCGAGCGCCTTTCGATGGAAAAGGTGGAGGACGCGCCGTTCTCGCCCCTGGATCGGATCGGCCAATTGACGATGCGCAACCTGGATATCTCGGACACGCGCGGCAAGCTCGGGATCTATGCCCGTGCCGGTCTGCTTTTGCCTGATTCGCAAAATGACCTTCTACGCGTCACGGCAGGTCAGCAGTAGCCGTGTGAACTGCAAGAAAAAGGCCGTCCGGTGTGACGGCCTTTTTTATGACTTGAATCATTGGGATCCGTCCCTGGGGTTCCACTCGAACACCATCCTCAGACCACGACGGGCTCTGGCTCCAACCGGATACCAAATCGCTCGTAAACGCTGGTCTGGATCGCCTTGGCCAACGTCATCACCTCGCCCCCAGTCACACTTTCAGCCCCGTGGCCTCGGTTGACCAGCACCAGCGCCTGTTTTTCGTAAACACCCGCCTTGCCGATGGTCTTGCCTTTCCATCCGCACGCTTCAATCAGCCAGCCCGCGGCCAGCTTGATGGAACCATCCGGCATCGGGTAGTGCACGATGCGGGGCTCGCGGGCAATGATGTCGGCACACTGGTCGGACGTGACTGTCGGATTCTTGAAAAAGCTCCCGACGTTGCCCACCACCGCGGGATCGGGAAGCTTGGAGCGACGGATATCGCACACCCAGTCGCAGATCTGCTGCGCGTCGGGATGATCCATGCCAGCCTCGGCGCGCCGCCGTTCCAGGTCGATGTAACCGAGCACAGGCTTCCAAGGCTTGGGCAACCTGAAGCGCACGTGGGTAATGACGGCGCGCCCTCCTCCCAGACCCATGCTGCGCGGCAGGTCTACGCTGCGCTGAGGCTGCGGGCCAGGGGCATGCTTGAACACCGAATCACGATAACGAAACCCGCACTGCGCAGCATCCAGCGTGAAGCACTGACCCGTCCATAAATCGACTGCATCCAGGGACTCGAACCGATCCTGCAACTCGACCCCGTATGCACCGATGTTTTGAACAGGCGATGCCCCTACGGTTCCCGGGATCAGCGCCAGGTTTTCCAGACCGGGGAACCCGTGCCTGAGCGTCCAGCACACGTAGTCGTGCCAGGCTTCCCCAGCACCGGCCTCCACGATCCACGCTTTGGCGGTCTCTTCCACAAGACGCACACCCTTAATTTCGATCTTGAGGACCAAAGGCTTCACATCGCCGGTCAGCACAATATTGCTGCCGCCGCCGAGCACAAACTTCGCAAGCTGTGCCAGCTGGGGATCAGCAAGCACCGCGAGCACGTCTGACACCGACCGAATTCGCACCACCTGCTGTGCACGGGCGGCAATGCCAAAGGTGTTCCAAGGCTGTAAGGGGACGTTTTTCTCGACTACCATTGGCGGGATTGTCGCACCCGCCTTGTGCTGGAGACGTGCGGCGCAACCGACACCGAGTCAACAACTTAGTCCACCATGCCATCTTTTGACACTGTCTGCGAAGCCAACCTTGTTGAAGTGAAAAATGCCGTCGAGAACACGGCAAAAGAGATTGGTACGCGATTTGACTTCAAGGGTACGTCTGCCAGCATCGAAATCAAGGACAAGGAAATTACGCTGATCGGAGACGCGGATTTCCAGCTCACGCAGATTGAAGATGTGCTGCGCAACAAGCTCACCAAGCGCAACGTCGATGTGCGTTTTTTGGACTTGGGCGATGTGCAAAAGATGGGGGGAGACAAGGTCAAACAGGTGATCAAGGTTCGAAACGGCATTGAGAGCGAACTCGCCAAGAAGATCCAGAAGCTGCTCAAGGAAAGCAAGCTCAAGGTCCAGGCCGCCATCCAGGAGGACAAGGTCCGCGTGACCGGTGCCAAACGCGATGACCTGCAGGCAGCCATGGCCCTGATCCGCAAGGACGTGACCGACGTGCCTTTGTCGTTCGACAATTTCCGCGATTGACAGGCACCGCACTGCACCGCCCGTCGTGATCGCCCTGCCCTGGAACAAGCCTATGCACGTCCTCTCCCGCATGGCCGGTTTGGTCGGTTTGGTCGGCGTTTGGGCACCGCTGAGTCTCGCGCTATGGCTGCCTGCCGAGTCCGCGAGAGCCCAATCCGTGGCGCTTGCTGGCATGCTCGGTAACAAGGCGCTGCTGGTTCTCGATTCGGGCGCGCCACGGGCGCTGGGGGTGGGCGATGAGGTGCAGGGTGTGAAAGTCATTGCCGTGTCGCGAGACGAAGCAGTGGTGGAGATCAAGGGGGTACGTCGCACCCTGCATCTGGGGGAAGCACCCGTCAGCGTCGGCCATCGCGGAGGCAGCGGCCGCCGCATCGTGCTGGCTGCCGACAGCCGTGGGCATTTCATCAACAGTGGGCTGATCAACGGCAAGCGGATTCAATACATGGTGGACACGGGCGCGTCCACCATCGCCATCGGCCGCACGGACGCGGAGCGCCTTGGCCTGTCATACCAGGCGGGGGAACCCGTTCGCATGAACACCGCCAACGGGATCGCACAGGGCTGGCGGCTCAAGCTCGAGTCCGTGCGTATCGGTGACGTAGAGGTGTTTGGGGTGGATGCCATCGTCATGCCTCAGCCCATGCCGTATGTTCTGCTGGGCAACAGCTTTCTGGCCAGCTTCCAGATGACGCGCACCAGCGATCAAATGGTGCTTGAAAAGCGCAATTGATTACCGTTTGCCACCATGATATCTACCAACCACCATGTCAACCAATCCCGCCTCGAAGGCGAGTACGAAGACCTGTTTGGGCAGTGGTCCGATCTCGAATCAGGCCTGTCGTTGCTGTTGTCTCGGCCGTTGCAAATTCAGGACTTTGCAGCCAAGGCCGGGCAGCTAGATAGCTGGTTGCAGGACCTGGTATCGCATGACATTGATGCGGCGCTGTACCTGATGTTTCAGCTGGCAGGCACTTCCACGGTGGGATACAGCACCTCTCATGCGCTCGTGTGCGGTACGCTGTGTCATATCCTGGCCCAGGAGTTGCAGCTGGCGCAGCCTGAGCGCGACAGCCTGGTGCGGGCAGCACTCACCATGAACATCGGCATGACGGCACTTCAGGATGTGCTGGCAAGCCAGCGCGATCGCCCCACGGCGGCCCAGCAGGAGGCCATCCGCAGCCATCCTGAGGAAAGCCAGGCTGTGCTGTCGCAACTGTCTGTCAAGGATTCGCTGTGGCTTGAGGTCGTAGGACAGCACCACGCCAATATTCCCGACCGCATCCCACTGGAAGAGCAGGAACCCGTCGACCGCCTCAGCCGCATTTTGAGCACCATCGATCGGTATGCGGCCATGATCAGCCCGCGCAAGTCGCGCGCAGGCCGCAGCGCAACGGACTCCGCGCGGGCCATTGTGGGCCAGGAGATCGATCAGCGCGATGAGGTCAGCTATACGCTTGTCCGGTCGGTCGGCCTTTGCCCTCCGGGCACTTTCGTGAAACTCGACAATGGCGATACGGCCATCGTCCTGCGTCGCAGCGAAAAGGCCAACCATCCATTGGTGGCCAGCTTGCTGGACCAAAACGGCCATCACCATGCAGAGCCAATGCTCTACCAAACGTCAAGCGGCAAGCCGCGCATCCAGTCCGCACTGCCGCGCTCTGCGGTGAGCATTGAACTGAACCACCGCATCATGGTGCGCCCGGGCCTCTATGCAGCCCAACACAGCACGCCATTGCGGGAAGTCGCCGCCCGCCCCGGCAACCGGTAGGACCCTCACCACAATCAAACGCAAGATCAGCTCCTCAGCAGCAGAAGCTGGCGAGCCGCGCTTGCGCCGCACGCGCCGGCCAACCGTGCCAATCTGTCACTTGGCGGTCGGCTTTTCGGGTGCGGCAGCGCGCTCATCTTTGGCTGGTTTGCTGCTGCCAAGGCGGGATTCCTTGCCCTTGATGAGGCGTTCGATGTTTTCTTTGTGCCGCCAGGCCAGCAACATGGCCATCACGATGATGGCCCCGGCAATCGTGCCCTCGGCATACCAGACAACGCCGTCCACCAGAAGATAAACCACCGGGGCAAAAGCGGCGGCAGCAAGGGAAGCGAGCGACGAATACCTGAAGAAAAACGCAATGATCACCCAGGTGGCCGCTGCGGCAAGCCCCAGCCAGACACTGATACCGAGCAGCACCCCCAAGGCAGTGGCCACGCCCTTGCCGCCCTTGAACCGGAAAAACACGGGCCATAGATGCCCCAGGAATGCGGCCAGGCCTACCAAGGCCACCGTCCCGCCATTGAGCCCGTAGGGCTTACCAAACCACACCACCAGCATCACAGGCAGCCAACCCTTCACGGCATCGAGCACCAGCGTGATGATGGCCGCGGCCTTGCTGCCAGAGCGCAGTACATTCGTCGCACCCGGGTTTTTGCTGCCGTAGGTGCGTGGATCGCTCAGCCCCATCACGCGGGTGACGATGACGGCAAACGACAGCGAGCCCACCAGATAGGCGGCCAGCGCGGCAAGGATAGGGTAGGTAGCGGTCAAAACGGGTCCTCACAAACATGTCGGCGGCCGCTGGGGCAACCGCGCGCAGCCGGCTATTCTGCCAGCGCGCAGTTCACGGTCTTGGCAGCCAGCAGCCGCACGCAGTCGCGCGGGTCCAGTTGCACCAAAAATCCCCGCCGCCCCCCGTTGATCGCGATGCGGGGTAACGCAAGAATGGTCTCCTCCACATAGACCGGCAGGACACGGCGGGTTCCAAAGGGAGAGGTTCCTCCCACCAGATAACCGCTGTGGCGGTTGGCGACCTCGGGGGCGCAGGGCTCGACCGATTTGGCGCCAATCTGGCGTGCAAGGTTCTTGGTGGACACCTTGCGGTTGCCGTGCATCAGCACGAGCAGCGGTTTCGCGTCCTGGTCTTGCATCACCAGCGTCTTGACCACCGTGAACGGATCGAGGCCGAGAACCTCGGCACTGTGCATCGCGCCTCCGTGCTCCACGTACTCGTACGGGCATTCGGTGAAAGCCACGTTGCGCGACTTGAGCAGCTGGGTGGCGGGTGTTTCGCTAACGCGAGGGGCTCGTTTTGTCATGGTGGCATGCACTAGGAGCCTGTCGGACTTGGAAATCGTCGGCTGCAAATCGACCGCAGCGGTCCATTTTTCACCGCCTTTTTGCACCATAGCTCGGCTATGGTGCTGCAAATTCGGCAAAAACTGTCCTTGCTGGGGCCGATTTTCGCTTTCGACGCTCCAAGTCCGACAGGCTCCTAGATCGTCATGGTAGCGAGCCGGCAGCGACAAGGCCGACGACTGCGGGCACCGGAAGCGGCCCGCGGGCCAGCACGGACACTGATCGGGCACACGCGCGTTCACGCTGAATGGGTACCCTGGGGGAAGCACCCCACAACGGGCGCGCGCGCTGGCAACAGCAATCCGGCAGACAGACCCGGCTTTCTGGGGACAAGGGCGCTCCCCAAGGCCTGGATGCACAGGCCACGGCATCTTCGCGATACGGCCGCAGTGCGCAGCCACACCAGGACGCCGCAGCCGTCCGCAGAAAAAGGCTTACAGGGCCGGGTCGCGCAACTGCCAGCGCATCGCGTCGATGGCTTTGAGCAGATCGGGCGAGAGCGTGGTACCCCATGCCGCAAGGTCCTCATCGAGCTGCGCCACCGAGGTCACGCCGATGATCGTGCTGGCCACCTGCCACTTGGTGTAGCAAAACGCCAGCGCCATCTGGGTCGGTGTCAGGCCGCTCTCGCGGGCCAGGGCGTTGTAGCGGCGCGCGGCCTCCAGGGCCTCGGGGCGGCCCCAGCGCTGCTTGCGAACCGATTCGTACGTGGCGATGCGCGCACCGGCGGGGGCGCCCACACCGGTGATGCCGCTCTGGTCGTACTTGCCGGTCAGCAAACCAAAGCCCAAAGGAGAGTAGGCCAGCAGAGACACCTGCAACCGGTGGCAGGTTTCGTCCATCCCGTTTTCCCAGGTCCGGTTGATGAGGCAATAGGGGTTTTGCACCGTGGCCACCCGGGGCAGGCCGTGCTGCTCAGCCAGCCGGACGAACTCGTGCACACCATAGGGCGTTTCGTTGGACAAACCGATAAAGCGCACCTTACCCGCCTTCACCAGCCCGGCAAGCGCCTCGAGCTGCGCATGGATTGGCGTGACCGAAGTCTCCTTTTCCGGGTTGTAGTACATCGCGCCAAAGGCTGGCACATGGCGCTCGGGCCAGTGGATCTGGTAGAGATCGATCACGTCCGTCTGCAAACGGCGCAGGCTGCCCTCGCACGATGCCACGATGTCTGCAGCGGACATGCCGCTGCCCTGTCGCACCCACGGCATGCCGCGCGACGGACCGGCCACCTTGGTTGCCAGCACGAGTTTCTGGCGCGCCCCCGGGTTCTTGGCGAACCAGTTGCCGATGATGGTCTCCGTGGCACCGCAGGTCTCGGCGCGGGGGGGCACCGAGTACATCTCTGCGGTGTCGATGAAGCTGACGCCCCGAGCCAGAGAATGGCTCAGGATGGCATGGGAATCGGTTTCGTTGACCTGCTCGCCAAACGTCATGGTGCCAAGGCAGATGGGCGTGACTTGCAGATCACTCTGACCGAGACGGACTGTGTTCATGCGAAAAACTCCGGTGAGGATGGGTGACAGCCTGGGAGCGCTGGCCAGCCCAAACGCCGCAGCCGGGCGCAGTTCACCCCCAATTTGCCGATCATGTTACAGGCGACAGCCCAACCGCGTGCGCCCCCCCAGCCATGCCCGCACGGCGCGGGCTCGCGCGCCAACCGCTGTGCCATGCGCTCGGACGCTATTGAGTCGGCATCAACCAACTTGAATGCGTTGATGCGGTTCGAAGCTCTGCGCAAGGCTTCGACAGGCTCAGCCCGAACGGCTGGTTCAAGTTCAAAGGTGCCGGCTCAATAACAGTTGCATTGGCGACAGTGCTTGCACGCCCTGCCCGGTCACGCGCAATAACATCCGACATCGGGCCCGTCGGGCGCGCAGCCCAGGCGCGCGCACCCGATGGCACCAGCACAAGCTCGGCTATCCGTCCGCACCTCCTGCACCATTGCCATGTACCAACCCGCCAGACCTTCCCGCAGCAGCACACTGACCGTTCGCCAGCTCAGCCACCACATTCGGCATTGGGGGCCCGACAAGGCCAACGGCAATGGTGATACCACCCTCGTGCTGCTGCACGGCTGGATGGATGTGAGTGCGTCCTACCAGTTCACGGTGGACGCCATGCAAAGGCAGCGCCGCATCATCGCGCCCGACTGGCGAGGGTTTGGACTCTCCTCGAACGGGCCCGCAGACCATTACGTCTTTGCCGACTATCTGGCGGACCTGGATCTTGTGCTCGACCACTACGCGCCCGGCGAGGTCGTCGACCTGGTGGGTCACAGCATGGGCGGCAATGTGGCCATGATGTATGCCGGCGTGCGGCCAGACCGTGTTCGCCGGTTGGTGAATCTGGAGGGGTTTGGCATGCCCGCGACTCGCCCCGCACAAGCACCCACTCGCTACGCGCAGTGGATCGACGAAATCAAGCAACTGCACGCGGGCGACAAGACGCTCAAAAGCTATGACAGCGCCGATGGCGTGGCGCAGCGTCTGATGAAGACAAACCCGCGTCTTTCGGCGGATAAAGCGCAGTGGCTGGCCCAGCATTGGGCACGCCCCAACACGCAGGGCCAATGGGAAATCCTGGGTGACCCGGCGCACAAAATTACCAGCGCACAACTTTTCAGGCTCGATGAGTTGCTGGCGATCTACCAGCGCATCACCGCGCCGGTGCTGGCCGTGGAAGCCGACAGCAACAGCCTGAGCCAGTGGTGGCAGGGCCGCTACGACCTTGCTCAATACCATCAGCGCCTGGGCCATGTACCGCACTGCCGGCAGGCCGTTGTCACCGGCGCTGGGCACATGCTCCACCACGACCAACCGCAGCAAGTGGCCCGGCTGATCGAGGAATTCCTAGTGTGCTGTCCCGCAAATACGTGAGCAAAGTCGATGCAGCTTTTCAAGGATCGAATCGGCGGTGGCAGTCCATGTGAAGGGCTGGCAGTTTGTGTTGTGCGCGGCGACGAAGTGGTCGATGCGCTGCACAAGCTGCT
>NZ_JBKDRI010000148.1:0-4073 GCF_046341535.1 Acidovorax sp.
CGGCTGCAAATCGACCGCAGCGGTCCATTTTTAACCGCCTTTTTGCCCCATGGCTCGGCTATGGGGCTGCAAATTCGGCAAAAACTGTCCTCGCTGGGGCCGATTTTCGCTTTCGACGCTCCAAGTCCGACAGGCTCCTAGATTATGGTGGGCCGGGGCTGCTCTGGGTCTATGATCCGCAGCCACCGCGCTATTGGCGCTTGCGCGCTCAAACCTGGTTTTCTCCGATGCAAATGCTCTTGTCTGCCTGGCCGGGCCTTGCCTGGGCACTGCCCGTGCTGGTGCTGCTGTCGGCCATTGTGTTCCTGGTCAAGGGCAACCGTGGCGCGTTCGGACAGTTGCTGGCGTTGCTGGGCTGTTTTGTGATTGCAGCGCTGCTGATGGAGTTGTTCACCTTCATGGCGGCGCGCATGGCCCACGGGGGCGCAGCGGGGGCCGTTCCGGCCTTGGGCAGCGGCGCGCGCCAGTTGCTGGCGTGGATGGTGGCCCCGCGCTCGATCATGGTGCCCCCCCTGTCGCCGCCATGGCTGGCCGCCGGCGCGGTGCCGCTGGCATACCTGTGGCTGCTGGTGGTCTGGATACTGCACCTGCGCGGCAGGCGTGGTGGCAAAGCGGCCGCAGGCCGGGCCGTTCGCAAGAAGGCGCCCCAGGCCTGACCGGGCTGATTCAGGCCGATGTGGGCGGCTGCCTGGGGGCGGCGGCACGGCGACTCAAGCGGTGCCCTCCGTCAACCCCAGCGTGACCATGCCGTACAGCGGCGCGCCCAGCCAGGGGCGGCACATCGCGTCAAATGCGATGCCGGTCCAGCCATAGCAGTCCGTCACGCTCTGCTCGCGCAGCAGCACCAGGCGCGGGTGGGCCTGCAGCAGATCGACCGCGCGGCCCACGCCCCAGCGGAACTCGGCTCCCGTCGCTGCCACACTGGCGTAGCGCGATGCCTGCCCCACGACGGCGCGGGTGAGCATGTCCAGCACCATGCGCGAACCGGGCGGCGCGTGCTGCGCGAATTCGGCCAGCACGGCCTGCACTTGCGCGGGCTCCAGGTACATGAGCACGCCTTCGCACACCAGCAGCACCGGCTGTGCCGACGCGTCGCGCTCAGGCAGGCCCAGGCGTTTCCACCAGCCGGGCTGGGTCAGGTTCACCACCGCATGGCGCGCGCGCGGGCCACGCGGTGCCAGCAGGCGCTGGCGCAGCGTCATCACCTCGGCCAGATCGGCATCCAGCCACTGGTTGCCCCCGGTGTCCAGCCACTGGAAATGCTGGGATAGCCCGCAGCCCAGGTTCACCCCCAGCCCCTGGGGGTGCTCGCCAAAAAACGCGCGCCCGGCGTCTTTGATGGCGCGCGTGCGCCACAGCACGTTGAGCACGGTGGGCAGGTCGTTCAGCGTGGCGTTCTCATCGGCGCCCAGCTGCCCCAGCACGTCCGACGCCACAGCATCCCGGCAGTCAAGCCACGGAAAGTAGCGGCCCCCGTGGGCGCGCGCCACCAGCGGGATGAGCAGGGTGCTGGGCACGGCATGCAGCTGCGCGCGCTCGAGCAGGCTGGCGGCAGGCGGTGCGGCCCCGCGCTGGGTGCGGGGGCGGCGGGAACGCAAGCTGGGGTGCTGCACGGGACTCTCCTGCTGTGGCGTGACGGGCCTCGTCGGGTGGATGCTGCAAGGCGTTGGCAGCCGTTCATTGTGTGCGCATTGTGGGCGCACTGTGGGCGCACTGCGGGGCAATACTTTGACCTGACTACGCCTCCTGTGCAGTTAGGCGGGGTATTCCGCCCCTGGCTGGTGCTGCCGTGGCCGGGCCTCGATGCGCCCCTGATGAAGTATGCGGGCTAGGATTACACCCCTGCGCCGCTTTTTTGTGTGCACGGCGCAGCCCCCTTTTGTTGTTGCGGAGCCTGTTGCATGTCCCTTGCCGACCGGGTGCTTTACCCCGACTTTGTGTCCCGCATCATGTCGGCCGAGGAGGCCGCGGCCTTGATTCCGGCGGGGGCCCATGTGGGCATGAGCGGCTTTACCGGGGCGGGCTACCCCAAGGCGGTGCCCGGCGCGCTGGCCCGGCGCATCGAGGCCCTGAACGCCCAGGGCCACGGCTTCAGGATCGGCCTGTGGACGGGCGCCAGCACCGCCCCCGAACTGGACGGCGCGCTGGCGCAGGTCGATGGCATCGAGATGCGCCTGCCCTACCAGTCCGACCCCACCGTGCGCCGCCAGATCAATGCTGGCCACATGCAGTACGTGGACATTCACCTGTCGCATGTGGCGCAGTTTGTGCGGTTTGGCTTTCTGGGCAAGCTCGACATGGCGGTGGTCGAGGTGGCGGGCGTGCTGCCCGACGGGCGGCTGATCCCGTCGTCATCCATCGGCAACAACAAGGCCTGGCTGGACCAGGCCGACAAGGTCATCCTGGAGGTCAACGCCTGGCACAACCCCAAGCTGGAGGGCATGCACGATATCTATTGCGGCACCGATGTGCCGCCGCACCGCAAACCCATCCCCATGACACGGCCCGACGAGCGCATCGGCGAGCCCTATCTGCGCTGCGATCCGGCCAAGGTGATCGCGGTGGTGGTCACCCACCAGCCCGACCGCAACAGCGTGTTTGCGCCGCCAGACGATGTGTCGCACCGCATTGCAGGCCACATCATCGACTTTTTGCAGCACGAGGTGGGCCAGGGCCGCCTGCCCCCCAACCTGCTGCCGCTGCAATCGGGCGTGGGCAACATCGCCAACGCCGTGCTGGCGGGCCTGAACAAGGGGCCGTTCAAGCACCTCACGGCCTACACCGAGGTGCTGCAAGACGGCATGCTTGAGATGCTGCGATCGGGCACGCTGGCCAGCGCATCGGCCACGGCGTTGTCGCTCAGCCCGGCGGCCCTGCAGGAGTTCAACGACCGGATCGACTTCTACAAAGAGCGCATCGTGCTGCGCCCCCAGGAGATCAGCAACCACCCCGAGCTGATCCGACGCATGGGCCTGATCGCCATGAACGGCATGATCGAAGCCGATATCTACGGCAATGTGAACTCCACGCACATCATGGGCTCGGCCATCATGAACGGCATCGGCGGCTCGGGCGACTTTGCGCGCAATGCCTACCTGTCGATCTTCATGAGCCCCTCGCTGGCCAAAAACGGCGCCATCTCCTGCATCGTGCCCTTTGCCTCGCATGTGGACCACACCGAGCACGATGTGCAGATCATCGTCACCGAGCACGGCCTGGCCGACCTGCGCGGGCACTCGCCCACGCAGCGCGCCGAACTCATCATCGACCGCTGCGCCCACCCCGACTTCCGCCCGGCCCTGCACGACTACGTGGCCCGCGCCAAGCGCAGCGCCGCCGGCCAGCACACGCCGCACCTGCTGACCGAGGCGCTGTCGTGGCACCAGCGCTATGTGGACACGGGCAACATGCGCGCCTGATCGCTCGCCCGCCGACGCCGACATGACAGCGCACGAGGGCCGGTGCCGTTACAGTGGTCAGTCATCTCTATTGACCACCCTCCTGCCGGGAGCACCATGAGCCTCTGGAAAAAAACGGCGACGCTTGCGCTGTTGAACGCAGACTGCCAGGACACGGCCGTGTCGCACCTGGGCATCGAAATCACCGAAGTGGGCGACGACTTCCTGCGCGGGCGCGTCCCGGTGGACCGCCGAACCTGCCAGCCCTTTGGCCTGCTGCACGGCGGCGTGAGCGTGGTGCTGGCCGAAACCCTGGGTTCGATCGCCGCCAACTACGCCTGCCCCGAGGGATGGCGCGGCGTGGGCCTGGACATCAACGCCAACCACCTGCGCGCTGCCACCAGCGGCTGGGTCACGGGCACCGCCCGGCCGGTGCACATCGGTCGCACCACCCAGGTGTGGCAGATCGACATGGTCAACGATGCAGGCGAGCCAACCTGCGTGTCGCGCCTGACGATGGCCATGCTCGCGCCACGCTAGTGTGCTGTCCCGCAAATACGTGAGCAAAGTCGATGCAGCTTTTCAAGGATCGAATCGGCGGTGGCAGTCCATGTGAAGGGCTGGCAGTTTGTGTTGTGCGCGGCGACGAAGTGGTCGATGCGCTGCACAAGCTGC
>NZ_JBKDRI010000149.1:0-11817 GCF_046341535.1 Acidovorax sp.
GTTGTTTTTGCAGCCTCACCTTTCGGGTGACAGCGCTATGCACTTGCCAGCACCGCTTTTGGAGCGCCATGCGGTGTTGCTTCTCCTTGCAGGCACGAGCCTGCCGCGTCGTCGCGCCTTGCCTGGCGCCCCAACAGCAGCGCTGGCAAATGCATCTAACTGCCGTTTTGGGCCAAATGTTTCCGGCCCTTGCCGCGTGCGCGCGGCGCGGGGTCGGCCTCCCGCTGGGCGGATTCAGGCTGCGGCCGTATCGACGGGTGCTGCGTCCTGTTGGGGCGGCTTGCGCTTGGTCGCTGGACGCATCAATCGCTGCTTGGGGTCCTGCCCATCGGCGAGCGACGTGGCGCGCTGCAGTTGAATGTGCGCCATCAGACCCCCGGTAGGGGAGTTGGACAGGGCAAACGTCCCGCCCATGCGCTGCACCGTTTTATCCACGATCGACAGGCCCAGGCCCGCGCCAGCAGCGGCTGTGCGGGCCGAGTCGCCGCGGAAAAACGGCTCCGTCAGGTTGGAAAGCTGCTCTGGCGGCACACCGCTGCCATGGTCGCGCAGTTCGACAAGAACCCAGTTCTTTCGCCCCCTGGCTGAGATGTCAACCTGCGCGATGCCGGTCAACTCTGACTTGGCATAGCGCCGAGCGTTCTCAAGCAGGTTGGAGACTACCCGCGCCAGCTCGATCTCGTCGGCCAGCACATTGAGCTCTTTGGGGACCGTCATGGTGATCATGAGCTCGCCGTAGTCCTGCACGGCGTACACGCATGAGGAAATCACCGCATGCAGGTTGATGGGTGTGAGCGTGACGTGGTCGGGGCGTGCGTAATCGAGGAACTTGTCAATCGTCGCATCCAGTTGCACGATGTCGGCCACCATGTGCTCGCGGGCCACCTCATCACTGACGCTCATCTCGGTTTCCAGCCGAAGCCGGGCCAGGGGCGTACGCAGGTCGTGCGAAATCCCGGCCAGCATCACGGCCCGGTCCTGCTCCAACTTGGCCAGTTTCTGGGCCATGCGATTAAAGCCAATGTTGACCTCGCGGATCTCGCTGGTCACGACCTCTTCATCAAGGTGGCTGGCTTCAAAGTCGCCGTCCTTGACGCGGTTGGCGGCTCGGGAGAGCTGCTTGAGCGGACGGTTGATCAGCCGCGCAATGGCCGCTGCGCCTGCCAGCGAAAGCGTTGCCGCCGTCAGCAGCCAGATCAGCCACGAGCGTTCGCCCACCGGGCTGAACCGCGAGCGGTCCATCAGCAGCCAGTTGGGCTCACCGTTGATGTGAAAGCTTACCCACAGGCCATTCTCGCCGTTGACGCTTTGCGCCACGATGGTGTCGGGCCCGAGGCGATCTTTGAGTTCGTCAGCAAGCCGGTTGGCCAGCGGGGTGTTATCAAGCAGTTCAAAGTGGTCCTGGGGCTCAAGGGCAAGAATGCGCACGCCTTCCTGCTCAGCCATGGTTTTGATCAGCGACGCTCGGGCCATGCCATCGGAGTAAACGAGCGCGGCACGGCTGAGGTTGGCCAAAGAAGCGATTTGCTGCGCGGTGTGCAGCGTGCGCGGCTCGAACTCCAGCGCACGCAGGGTCTGCAGCCAGGCAACAACGCTGCCTGCCAGCAGCAGGGCCAGCAGAAAAAAGGTGCGCCAGAAAAGATTCAGACCCATGCGCGCGCGCTGCTCGCGTGCTGCGCGAAGCGACTCTGGCGCAGCCGCAGCGGTGGCTTCAGAGCTGTTGGCCGATGCGCTGTCGTCCGGAAGGCTGACCGGCCGGGTGTTCGCGTCAGCGGGGGTCATCTGGCAAGGCTCAGCTCGTGCCGTCCGGCACGAAGACATAGCCCACACCCCACACCGTCTGGATGTACCGCGGAGCCGCTGCATCCACCTCGATGAGCTTGCGAAGGCGTGACACCTGGACATCCAGGCTTCGGTCAAAGGGCTCGAACTCGCGCCCGCGTGCCAGCATGGCCAGCTTTTCGCGCGACAGGGGCTGGCGCGGGTGGCGCACCAGCGCCTTGAGCATGGCGAATTCGCCCGTGGTCAAAGGCAGCTCTTCGCCGTTGCGCTGCAAGGCACGCGTGCCCATGTCGAAGGTGAAAGGCCCGAACGTGACGATTTCGTTGTCACCCGAGGGAGCGCCCGGTGCCTCCTGGGCGGGGCGTCGGCGCAGCACGGCATGGATGCGCGCCAGCAGTTCGCGGGGGTTGAACGGTTTGCCCAGGTAGTCGTCGGCACCCACTTCCAGTCCCACGATGCGGTCCACATCTTCGCCCTTGGCAGTGAGCATGATGATGGGAGTGCGATCATTTGCGGAGCGCAGACGGCGGCAGATCGACAGGCCGTCCTCGCCCGGCATCATCAGGTCCAGTACGATCAGGTCAACCGTCTCGCGCAGCAACAGGCGGTTGAGCGCCTTGCCGTCTTCTACGACCATCACTTCGAAGCCTTCCTGCGCCAGGTAGCGGCGCAGCAGGTCGCGGATTCGTGCATCGTCGTCGACCACCAGAACCTTGTCGGTACGATTGGTTGGTGTAGCCATCGGTGTCCTGGGTTCAATGTGTAACAGCGCAATTTTGACCACTTGACGCGGCGAAGGTGGGGTTTTGCGCTGGGGCTTGACCAACTGTTACAAGTGTTGCCCCAGCGTGAACCTTGACTCTAGTCGCATTTTTACACAACCGGTGCGCTGAGGTTAATGTGCTTGTCTGGGCCGGCCGATCTGCGTCGCCCTTCATGACCAAGGAGATTCCGTGTTGAAAATACGCTTCGATGTGATAGCAACTACTGCCATCATGGCTTTTGCTGGCACTGTTTTTGCACAGGGTGGTGCAGCGGCCGATTTGCGTAACGTGGTGCAGTTGTCGGCCGCCGGAACGGTAGAGGTTCAGCAGGATCTTCTGGTGCTGAACCTTGCTACCAGCAAGGAGGGCCCCGATGCCGCTGGCGTGCAGGCACAGTTGCGCCAGGCGCTTGACGCCGCGCTTGCCGAAGCCAAGCGCAGCGCGCAGCCGGGCCAGATGGATGCGCGTACGGGGCCGTTTGGCCTGTACCCGCGCTACGGCAAAGACGGCAAGATCAACGGCTGGCAGGGCAGGGCTGAACTGATTCTGGAGGGGCGGGACTTTGCACGCATTACCGCCACGGCCGCGAAAATCCAGACCATGGCCATCAGCCAGGTGTCGTTCAGCCTCTCGCGCGAGGCGCGCGCCAAAGTCGAGGGCGAAGCCCAGACCCAGGCCATTGAGGGTTTCAGGGCGCGCGCGGCCGAACTGACCAAGGGTTTTGGTTTCAGCGCCTACAGCCTGCGCGAGGTGGCCGTCAACAGCAACGAGATGAACCCGGGGCCTCGCGTGCGGATGATGGCGGCCGAAGGCAAGGTGGCTGCGATGGCCGATGCGCCGGTGCCTGTGGAGGCGGGCAAGGCCCAGGTGGTTGTCAACGTATCGGGCTCGGTGCAGATGCGCTGACCGGTGCGCGCAGGCCACCAGGGTCTGCTCTGGTGATTTGAAGGTTTATTGAGTCGGCACCTTTGAACTTGAACCAGCCGTTCGGGCTGAGCCTGTCGAAGCCTTGCGCAGAGCTTCGAACCGCATCAACGCATTCAAGTTGGTTGATGCCGACTCAATAAAACTGCCACCCGCGCACGCTTTGATTGGACTTGTTGCTACTATTTACATAGCAAAATGACAGGTTGTACGGGGCCGGTGTGGCAGCACCCTGCGAGGGGCAGCAAGCGCACTCTCGGGCCCCCGCGACGCGCGCAGGATGGGAGCCGACCAGGGCCGCGAGGTCCAAGCCCCGGGCCGGCAAGGCTTGCTTACTGCGCTGCCCAGCCGCCGTCCATGTTCCAGGCCACGCCGCGCACATTGTTGGCGGCTGGTGAGCAAAAGAACACAGCCAGCTCGCCAAGCTCGGCGGGCGTGGTGAACTGCATCGACGGCTCTTTTTCGCCCAGCAACAGCTTGGTGGCGTCTTCGTTGGACAGGCCGAACTCAGCCGCCTTGGCATCCACCTGCTTTTGCACCAGGGGCGTGAGCACCCAGCCGGGGCAGATGGCGTTGCAGGTCACGCCGGTGGTGGCGGTCTCCAGCGCGGTCACCTTGGTCAGGCCCACCAGGCCGTGCTTGGCCGCCACGTAGGCGGATTTGTGTGCCGAAGCCACCAGGCCATGCACCGAGGCCACGTTGATGATACGGCCCCATTGCGCAGCCTTCATGGCGGGCAGGGCCAGGCGTGATGTGTGGAACGCGCTGGTCAGGTTGACGGCAATCACCGCATCCCAGCGGTCAACCGGGAAATCCTCGACGCTGGCCACGTGCTGGATGCCGGCGTTGTTGACCAGAATATCCACGCGACCGAACTGATCCGCGCAGTACGTCATCATGTCTTCAATGTCGGCGGCGCTGCTCATGTCTGCGCCGTGATAGGCCACCTGGACTCCCCATGCCTGTCCTGCCGCGAGGACTTCAGCGCGGGGCCCCTGCACGTCGCCAAATCCGTTGAGCACGATGTTTGCGCCCTGGCTCGCCAGTGACTTGGCAATACCCAGGCCAATGCCGCTGGTCGATCCGGTTACGAGGGCAGTCTTGCCTTTGAGCATGGGAGGTTCTCCGAATGAATTAGGATGCGTTGCACAGGAAGATCGGTACATGAGCAGGCGTGGCGGCTTGTCACAAAAAACCAAGCAGCGTGCGGCGTGGTCACGGCAAGCCTGGCCTAGCCGGGGGCGCGGCACGGTGTGCATTGTCACGCCACTGCCGCTTTGCACATGCTGTGAGACCTGCCGAACTTCCACGACATTATCCAGCGCTGCTTTCGAATATCGCCTCCATGAATGAACCTAGGCTGAACTACGTACTGTGCCCAGGCGCGGCTGCCGTCGCCTCTTTGCCGGGCCGCGAGGCTGCGCCCACGGGCATGCACCGCATGGCTTACTGGGAGTGGAATGCCACGGGCGACCCTGACCATCCGCATGTGGTGATTTGCGTGCATGGCCTGTCGCGGCAGGGGCGGGATTTCGACACCCTGGCGCAGGCGCTCAGCACGCGCGTGCGGGTGATCTGCCCCGATGTGGTCGGCCGTGGCCAGAGCGACTGGCTCGCCGATCCGATGGGCTACCAGATTCCGCATTACGCGGCTGACATGCTGGCATTGTTGGCGCAACTGCACCATCGCGCGCCGATGCAGACCCTGGACTGGGTTGGCACCAGCATGGGGGGGTTGATCGGCATGGCGGTGGCGGGGCAGGCGGGCGTGGCGTTGCCGGTGCCCATGCGGCGCCTGGTGCTCAATGATGTGGGGCCGGTCATCCAGTGGGATGCGCTGCAACGCATTGGCCTGTATCTGGGCCAGCCAGTGCAGTTCGGTTCGCTGCAGCATGCCGCAGATGCCCTGTGGGCCATCTCCACGAGTTTTGGTCCGCATACCCCCCAACAATGGCTGGATCTGTCACGCGCAATGGTGCGCAAGCTGCCTGATGGTGGTTTCACCTGGCACTACGACCCCGCCATCGCCATGGCTTTCAGGAGCCTCACGCAGGATGCTGCGGCAGCCGGCGAGGCAACCTTGTGGCAGCTGTATGACCTGATCACAGCGCGCACCCTGCTGCTGCGCGGCGCGGATTCGGATCTGCTTTCCCGACAGACCGCCCATGCCATGTCGATGCGCGGGCCACGGGCCACGATGGTCGAGTTCGAGGGGGTGGGGCACGCGCCAACGCTGGTGGCAGACCATCAGGTGCGCACGGTGGCAGATTTCCTACTGGCAGCAGAAGGTGTTGCAGCGGCATGAAGACCAACCCTGTTGCACCGTCACCCTTGTCGGTCGCTGGTGAGGCGGTTCCACAACTCATCGCGGCCACGTCCCAATCGCTGCCGGAGCAGGTCAACGCGCTGGCGCGGGCGCGGGCCTTTGCCGAGCCTTTGCTGGCCAGCGAGATGCTGGAGTCTGGCGAAAACACGCTCGCACATGCCGACGCGGTGGCCGCCATCCTCTGCGGGATCGGGGGCTCCGAGGCCATGCAGGCCGCAAGCTACCTCGTCCACGCGTGCGTGCATCTCAACAAGCCAGAAGAGGTGATTGCCAAGGCCTTCGGCGAGAACTTCGCAGCGCTCGCGGTGGAAACCACCAAGCTGATGCGCGTGCAGCGCCAGGCGCTGGGCGCCCAGCAGGTGGACGATGTCGCGGTGCACACCGAGAACGTGCGCAAGATGCTGCTGGCCTTCTCGCGCGACCTGCGGGTGGTGATGTTGCGACTGGCATCGCGCCTGCAGACACTGCGCTTTTATGCCGCCAGCAAGTACCCGGTGCCTCCCGGCCTCGCGCACGAGTCGCTGCAAGTGTTTGCGCCGCTGGCCAACCGGCTGGGCATCTGGCAGGTCAAGTGGGAACTGGAAGACCTTTCGTTTCGCTTTTTGGAGCCCGACACCTACAAGGAGGTGGCCCGCCTTCTGGATGAAAAGCGCGGTGAGCGTGAGGTGTACATGGAACATCTGCGCGCACGCCTGGAGACTGAGCTGCGCAGTCGCAGCATCAGTGCCACGGTGCAGGGCCGACCCAAGCACATCTACAGCATCGTCAAGAAGATGCGGGGCAAGTCGCTCAATTTCGACCAGGTGTTCGACATCCGCGCTCTGCGCGTGGTGGTGCCGTCGGTCAAAGATTGCTACGCTGCCCTGAGCTGGGTGCACGAGCAGTTCACGCCCATGGTCGAGGAGTTCGACGACTACATCGCCAAGCCCAAACCCAACGGCTACCAGTCGCTGCACACCATCGTGCGTGACGACCAGGGCAAGGCCATCGAGATTCAGATCCGCACGCAGGCCATGCACGAGCATGCCGAGCATGGCGTGGCAGCGCACTGGGCCTACAAGGAAGCCGGAAACAAGGGCTATGCAGGTGTGTCGGCCAGCGGCGATTACGACTCCAAGATCGCCGTGCTGCGCCAGCTTCTGGCCTGGGAGCGAGACCTTTCGGGTGCCGTGCCGAAAGCGGGCCTGTTTGAAGACTGCATTTATGTGCTCACGCCCGACGCCGCTGTGGTCGAGCTGCCGCAGGGGGCCACTCCGGTGGACTTTGCCTACGCGGTACACACCAGCGTGGGCCATCGCTGCCGCGGCGCACGGGTGGATGGGGCCATGGTGCCGCTGAACACCACGCTGCAAAACGGCCAGACGGTGGAAATCTCCACCGTCAAGGAGGGGCGGCCATCGCGCGACTGGCTCAATGCCGAGCTGGGCTACCTTACAAGCCACCGTGCCAAGGCCAAGGTACGCGCCTGGTTCAACGCCCAAGCCACCCACGAGACCGTTGCGCGTGGCCGCGAGGCGGTCGAAAAGCTGCTCCAGCGCGAAGGCAAGACCGCCCTCAAGCTCGACGATCTGGCGGTGCAGCTTGGCTTCAAATCGGCTGATGGCCTGTTTGAAGTGGTGGGCAAGGACGAGTTTTCACTGCGCAACATCGAGGCGGTGTTGCGACCGCAGGAACCCGTCGTGCAGCCCGACGACTCCCTGCTCCTGAGGAAAACGCGCAGCAATGACCACGGCTCCAAAGGTGGCGTGCTGGTCGTGGGAATCGATTCTTTGATGACGCAGTTGGCCAAGTGCTGCAAACCTGCGCCGCCAGACGACATCCGTGGCTTCATCACGCGCGGCAAGGGGGTGAGCGTGCACAGGGCCGACTGCAGCAACTTCCGCCAGATGGCAGCCCACAGCATGGAGCGTGTCATTGACGTGGAGTGGGGCGCACCCAAGAGGGTGGTCACTGCGGCCGTCTACCCGGTGGATGTGGCCGTGGAAGCGGCCGACCGCCAGGGCTTGCTGCGCGACGTTTCCGAGGTATTCGCCCGGGAGAAGACCAACGTGATCGGCGTGCAGACGCAGTCCATCAAGGGCACGGCCTGGATGACGTTCACGGTCGAGGTCTCGGACTCGGGGCGACTGAACAAGGTGCTGTCCATCGTGGCGGGTGTGTCAGGGGTGCGATCCGCGCGCCGTCGCTAGCCCGGATGTTTCACCAGGGACGCGCCCGGGTGGGCTGTGATGCGGTGCGCTGGCAAAGCGCGAGGACGCTGCGGGCTCGTGCCCGCAAGGAGGAGCAACGCCGCCAGAGAGCCGCAGCACGGCTACATCGGGGGTATAGCGAACGGAGTTCATTGGATTGGGCACTCGAAGCCAAAAAAGTGTGCATGCATGGGGCGTCTTGGGACATCGACGAGCGACCTGGCGAAACATGCGGGCCAGCCTCCACAGCGCCGACCCACGGCCTCACAGGCGATCCTGCCCAGCGGCGAGAGACGGGTTTTATGGCTATAATGGCGGGCTAGACAAACGACAGGCGCGTAGCTCAGCTGGTTAGAGCACCACCTTGACATGGTGGGGGTCGTTGGTTCGAGTCCAATCGCGCCTACCAAATTTGGTAATGAAATCAACGACCTGAGAGAAATCTTAGGTCGTTTTTTCTTGGCCGGATCGTGGATGGACCGGGTAGGGCGACAGCAAAGCGTGGCCTTGAGTGTGATCGCCGCCACCGGCGGCCCGTAGCCAAAGAACTTGCTTCGAAAACCCATGGCACATGGCACATGGCACATGGCACATGGCACATGGCACATGGCACATGGCACATGGCACATGGCACATGGCACATGGAGTCCCGGCTTTTTCATGCTCCGCCCGTATCCGCTCAGTGCCCCCAGGCGTGCAGACCTAGGGTTATCCTTTCCCGGCTTTGCGCGGTCGGCCTCCTAGAATCTGTTGCACCGCAATATGGGCCATGTCCCTCGGGAGTTTCCTTGTGTCCGATAAGCAAAGCACCGCTGGCGCGAAGCCAGCACAGCGCGTGATCAAGAAGTACCCCAACCGCCGGCTCTACGACACGGACACCTCCTCGTACATCACGCTGGCCGAAGTCCGCCAATTGGTCATGGACCAGCAAGATGTGTTGGTGCGTGATGCGAAGACAGGGGACGACCTTACGCGCAGCATCCTGCTACAGATCATCCTGGAAGAAGAAGCCGGTGGCGCCCCCATGTTCACTGAGGCCGTGCTGGCGAACATCATCCGTTTCTACGGCCATGCCATGCAGAGTTTCATGGGTGCGTACCTTGAAAAGAACGTGCAAGCCTTTACCGACATCCAGACCAAGCTGGCCGAGCAGTCGCAGAGCGTCACACCCGAGATGTGGGCCCAGTTCATGAACCTGCAGTCCCCCCTGCTCAAGAGCATGATGGGCAGCTATGTGGAGCAGTCGCAGACGGTGCTCACGCAGATGCAGGAGCAGATGCAAAAGCAGACCGACCAGATGCTGGGGGCCTTTGGCTTGAAGCGGTAGGCGGCTGGGCGGCCCGGTGCCCCTGCAGCGCGTCTGGCCTGGCGCGTGTGGGCACAGTCGGGTTCATGGGTTGAAGAGTCTCGCGCCTTGCGGTGCGCCAGCCAGGCCACAGCACCCAAGCCGGAACTGGGACAATACGCGTCTATGAGCGAAGCAATTGCCCCCACCAAAACACCCAAAGTCGGATTTGTCAGCCTGGGCTGCCCCAAGGCCCTGACCGATTCCGAGCTGATCCTGACGCAACTGAGCGCCGAGGGATACGAGACCTCCAAGACCTTTGAAGGCGCGGATCTGGTCATCGTCAACACCTGCGGCTTCATTGATGATGCCGTCAAGGAAAGCCTGGACACCATTGGCGAGGCGCTGGCCGAAAACGGCAAGGTCATCGTCACGGGCTGCCTGGGCGCACGCACGTCAGAAGACGGCGGCAACATGGTGCGGCAGATGCACCCCAGCGTTCTGGCCGTCACAGGCCCCCATGCCACGCAAGAGGTGATGGACGCCGTCCACCTGAACCTGCCCAAGCCCCACGATCCCTTCATCGACCTGGTGCCCGGAGCCTTTGGCGTGGCAGGCATCAAGCTCACGCCCAAGCACTACGCCTACCTGAAGATCAGCGAAGGCTGCAACCACCGCTGCACGTTCTGCATCATTCCGTCTATGCGCGGCGATCTGGTTTCGCGCCCCGTGGGTGATGTGCTCAGCGAGGCCAAGGCGCTGTTTGAGGGTGGCGTCAGGGAGTTGCTGGTCATCAGCCAGGACACCTCTGCCTACGGGGTGGACGTGAAATACCGTACCGGTTTCTGGGAAGGCAAGCCCGTCAAGACCCGCATGCTGGAGCTGGTACAGACCCTGGGCGACATCGCCGAGCCCTACGGCGCCTGGGTGCGCCTGCATTACGTGTATCCGTACCCCAGCGTGGACGAGGTCATCCCGCTCATGGCCACCGGGCGTGTGTTGCCCTACCTGGATGTGCCTTTCCAGCACAGCCACCCCGATGTGCTCAAGCGCATGAAGCGCCCCGCCAGCGGCGAGCGCAACCTCGAACGCATCCAGCGCTGGCGCGAGGCCTGCCCGGAGATCGTGATCCGCAGCACATTCATTGCCGGGTTTCCGGGCGAAACAGAAGAAGAATTCCAGCACCTGCTCGACTTTGTGCGCGAAGCACAGATCGATCGCGCAGGCTGTTTTGCCTACAGCGATGTGACCGGCGCGGCCGCCAACGATCTGCCCGGTATGCTGCCGATGCAACTGCGCGAAGAACGCCGTGCGCGCTTCATGGCCGTGGCCGAAGAGGTCTCCATTGCCAGGCTCCAGCGCCGCGTGGGCGCGACCATGCAGGTGCTGGTGGACCATGCACCTGCGATGGGCCGCAAGGGCGGCGTGGGCCGCACATATGCCGACGCGCCCGAGATCGATGGGACCGTGCAACTGCTGCCGCCCGAAAAAATCAGCAAGACGCTGAAGGTGGGTGAGTTCACGCGGGCCCGTATTGTGGGTGCCAAGGGCCACGACCTGATTGGGGTACCTGTTTGAATGTCGGGCTTTGGACTAGGCGCGCGGCTTTTTCCGCTTTTCGCTGGTTTGGAGACGTTGCATCGCTTGTCGAGGCAGTTTTGTTGTGCTGAAATTTCGCAACTTAACCACTTGAAAAGAGAGATTGACCATGCGTTTGATGTTCCGGACCGCCGCTACTTTGGCGCTAGGGTTGCTGACTTTGCAGGCGACCGCTGGCGACTATGCATTTACGCTGCACAACCGCGCAAAGGGATGGACCATCAACGGCTTCTATACCTTCCAGGATGGCCGCTGGAGCAAAAACTGGCTTGGCAAAGGGACCACCATCCAGGCTGGTGCGTCGGTAGCACTGGACTGGAAAAGCGATGAGGGCGATTGTGTGGTGCCGTTTCGCGTGAGCTGGGAGAACTATGGCGCCGATGAATACAAGCTCGACTGGTGCAAGGGCGTCAAGAACGTGTATATGCTCGAAAAGGGCTTTCGCACGGAATGAAGCTGGGCTCGGCCCGATCCGCTAGCTATTGCTCCGTGAAAAAAGGCTTCCCTAGGAGCCTGTCGTACTTGAGCAAAACGAAGTGCGATTGATCAGCGCGACCTCTTTTTCTAGCATGCGTCGCGCCGATCGGTCGCTCAACAACGCGTGGCAAGGCCCGGTGACGCCTGTGCGCCCCAGTGCAGACCCCTGTTTTTCCATGTTTTGGGCGTACATCGTCGCCCCTGATTTATTCAATTCAAGCAGCAACTGACGCGTAAGCGCCCGCTCGACGATGCACACCTCGACAGCGGCGGGCCGATGACCAGGTCTCCCGAGTTCGACACCAACCGCCGTAAGTGCTTGATGTGTATAGGCCATGACCTTGGAATTGTCACTACAGCAAGGGCAGCTGGGGGTCGAGCGTGGGCTTCTTGATCTTGAGGGCGGCCAGGGCTTGGGCCTGGCGGGGTTGAAGCGTCGAGACGCCATGCACAGGCCGGCCGCCGTTGATG
>NZ_JBKDRI010000150.1:0-13067 GCF_046341535.1 Acidovorax sp.
AGCATGCGGTCGCGCACCTCCTTTTGAAAACCATTCATCACACTCAGCACAATGATGAGCGCCGCCACCCCCAGCGCAATGCCCAGCATGGACACGCCCGAGATGAACGAGATGAAGCCGTTGCGCCGCGTGGCGCGCCCAGCGCGGGTGTAGCGCCAACCCAGGGCCAGTTCGTAGGGGATTTGCATGGATCGGGAAAAAAGGGGATGGCCGCCCGGGCAGCACGGAATGTCGGCCCGGGAGCGCCGCCGATTGTGGCATCCCGCAAAATACCCGGATGCCGGACACCCACCATGTGCTCATTCCCCACGCCGCAAGCGCCTCCGAGGGATGCCAGCAAGCCCTACAGGGCCTGACCCTGCCCCACCTGGACCGGCTTCTGGCGCGGCTGGGCGCCCTGCCCGCCCTCCTTGGCGCGGCTGCCGCTGAAGGCGAGGAAACCAGTTTCTCCCCCCCGCACGAACGCGTGCTGGCACACCTGCTGGGCCTGCCTGCCGAGGACGGCCGCATCCCCTGGGCCGCCTGGCACCGCCACCAGCAGGGCGCGCCCGCTGGCGATCAGGCCTGGGCTTTTGTCACGCCCTGCCAGTGGCAGGTGAGCACCGACCACGTCACCCTGCGCAACCCCGAGGCGCTGGGCCTGGATGAGGCTGCCTCGCGCGCGCTGCTGGCCATCGTGTCGCCCTGGTTTGCCGAAGACGGCCTCACCCTGCACTACGACCAACCCACGCGCTGGCTGGCCAGCGGTGATGTGTTCGCACAGCTGTCCACCGCATCCCTCGAACGCGTGCTGCTGCGCGATGTGCGCGCCTGGATGCCGTATTCCACCGACCCTGCAGCGGCGCGCACGCTGCACCGCCTGCACAGCGAGATGCAGATGCTGCTGTACACGCACGCCTTCAACGACGAACGCGCCGAGCGCGGCCTGCCCGTGGTCAATTCGTTCTGGGTACACGGTGCGGGGGCCTTGCCATCGCCCACGGTGCCTGCCACACACACCCGGCCCACCATGCCCACCGGCCTGCGCGACGCTGCGCTGCGCGAAGACTGGCGCGCCTGGGCCGCCGCCTGGGCCGCGCTGGACGCAGGTCCCGTGGCCGACCTGCTGCGCCAGGCCGAACGCGGTGCGGCGGTGCAGCTCACGCTGTGCGGGGACCGCAACGCACTGACGTTTGGCAGTGCCGCCCCGCGCGGGCTGGCGCAGCGGGTTCAGAGATTTTTCAGGCCGTTGCGCTTGCCTGACCTACTCAAGCAGCTATGAAAATAATAGCAAGAGACATTCCGCCGCGCGCCGCCTGGGCGCTGGAGCAGGCGGGCGTGCACCCCCTGCTGGCCCGGCTGTATGCCGCGCGCGGCGTGCTGGGCAAGGACGAGCTGGACGACGGCCTGGCCCGGCTGCTGCCGCCCGCGGGCCTCAAGGGCATGGACGCGGCGGCGCGATTGCTGGCCGATGCCGTGCAGCACCACCGCCGCATGGTCATCGTGGCCGACTACGACTGCGATGGAGCCACCGCCTGCGCTGTGGGCGTGCGCGGCCTGCGCATGCTGGGCGGCCGCCATGTGGACTACCTGGTGCCCGACCGCATCACCGACGGCTATGGCCTCACAGCCACCATTGCCCGGCGGGTGAAAGAGCGCGGGGCCGATGTACTGATCACCGTGGACAACGGCATCGCCAGCGTGGACGGCGTGGCCGAGGCCAAGGCGCTGGGCCTGACGGTGGTGGTGACCGACCACCACCTGCCCGGCCCCGAATTGCCCGCCGCCGATGCCATCGTCAACCCCAACCAGCCCGGCTGCACTTTCGACAGCAAGTCGATTGCCGGTGTGGGCGTGATGTTCTACGTGCTGCTGGCACTGCGCGCCGAACTGCGCGCGCGCGGCCTGTTCGACCAGGCCACCCAGCCCAAGCTCGACCCCTTGCTCACGCTCGTCGCGCTGGGCACCGTGGCCGATGTGGTCAAGTTGGATGCCAACAACCGCCGCCTGGTGGCCCAGGGCCTGCGCCGCATCCGCGCCGGGCAGATGCCTTCAGGCATTGCGGCCCTGTTCCACGCGGCGGGCCGCAAGGCCAATGTGGCCACCACGTTTGACTTTGGCTTTGCCTTGGGCCCGCGCATCAACGCCGCAGGCCGCCTGGCCGACATGACGCTGGGCATCGAATGCCTGCTGACCGACGACGCTGGCCGCGCGGCCGAGCTGGCGGGGCAGCTCGACGCCATCAACCGCGAGCGCCGCGAGATCGAAGGCGGCATGCGCGATCAGGCCATGCTGATGGCCGAGAGCCTCTTCCAGGAAGACGAAGACCCACCGCCCGCCATCAGCGTTTTTGACCCCGACTTTCACGAAGGCGTGGTCGGCATTGTGGCCAGCCGCATCAAGGACAAGCTGCACCGCCCCACCTTTGTATTTGCCGCCAGCAGCGCGCCCGGCAAGGCGCACGAGCTCAAAGGCTCGGGCCGCTCCATCCCCGGCTTTCATTTGCGCGACGCGCTGGACCTGGTGGCCAAGCGCCACCCCGGCGTGATCCTGAAGTTTGGCGGCCACGCCATGGCCGCCGGCTGCACGGTGGCGGCCCATGGCTTCGAGGTGTTTGAAAAAGCCCTGGCCCAGGTGGCGCAGGAGTGGCTGGACGCGTCCACCCTCACGCGCCGCATCGAGACCGACGGCCCCCTGCCCGCCGAGTACTGCCGCGCCGACATCGTGGACACCCTGCACCGCGAGGTGTGGGGCCAGGGCTTTGCGCCGCCCACGTTCAGCGAAGAAGTGCAGGTACTCAGCCAGCGCCTGGTGGGCGAAGCCAGGAACCACCTGTCGATCAAGATCATCCACCAGGGCAACCCGGTCGATGCCATCTGGTTCGGTCACACCGAGCAACTGCCCCAGCGCGTGCTGCTGGCCTTTCGCCTTGATGTGAACGAATGGAAGGGTGAGCGCAAGGTGCAATTTTTGGTAGAGGGGGCGCAGGTGTAGAGGTGTCCATGCCAGAGCGGAACCGCCCGCCCCACGCCACCCCGTTCGGGCTGAGCCTGTCGAAGCCAGCGCCCCACCCCACCCGTTCAGGCTGAGCCTGTCGGAGCCAGCGCCCCACCCCACCCGTTCAGGCTGAGCCTGTCGAAGCCAGCGCCCCGCAGCCGTCGCCAAAATGACAGCGGCATGCGACTTGCCAAGGCGCAAAACGCCCGACGCCCGTAAAATCAATCACGTGCCAACCTACCTCAACGCCGACCTGCATTGCCACTCCGTCGTATCGGACGGGACCCTCACGCCCGAGGTGCTGGCCAGTCGCGCCAAGGCCCAGGGGGTGGAGCTGTGGTCGCTGACCGACCATGATGAAATCGGCGGGCAGCACCGCGCAGCCGCAGCGGCACGCGCCCAGGGGTTGCCCTACCTCACGGGCACCGAGATTTCGGTGACGTTTGCCGACACCACCGTGCACATCGTGGGGTTGGGCTTCGACCCCGACAATGCCCAGCTGGCTGCGGGCCTGGCGGCCACGCGCGGCGGTCGCGGCGAGCGGGCCATGGAGATGGCGCAGCAGCTGGCTGCGGTCGGCATCCACGGTGCTTACGAGGGTGCCCTGCGTTTCGTAGGCAACCCCGCGCTCATCTCGCGCACGCATTTCGCCCGGTTCCTGGTGGAAACTGGCGTCTGCCGCGATACCCCCGAGGTCTTTCGCAAATACCTCACCGAAGGCAAGCCCGGCTATGTGGAGCACCGCTGGGCCACGCTGGGCGATGCGGTGCGCTGGATCACCGGCGCTGGCGGCATGGCAATCATTGCGCACCCGGCGCGCTACAAATTCACGGCCAACGAAGAATTTGCGCTGTTCTCCGAGTTCAAGGCGCACGGCGGCGCGGGCGTCGAAGTGGTGACCGGCAGCCACACCACAGCGGAATACGTCACCTACGCGGCCATGGCCCAGGAGTTCGGGCTGGCGGCGTCGCGGGGAAGCGACTTTCACAGCCCCGACGAATCACACACCGACCTGGGCCAGTTGCCGTTCTTGCCCGGCGGTTTGACGCCCGTGTGGGAGCTTTTGCACGACCGCATCCAGCATTGAGCCCACGCCCCCGGCATGGCAGGTTGCCGCGTCTGTGGCGCTGGGGTGCGCCCTGCAGGATGACCGCCGGCTTTCGCCCGGCACATCAACGATGACCCTCGCCGCATGGCCCAGTACTTCGAAGTTCACCCCGACAATCCGCAGCCGCGCCTGCTCAAGCAGGCAGCCACGCTGCTGCAAAAAGGCGGCATCCTGGCGGTGCCCACCGATTCGAGCTACGCGCTGGTGTGCCATCTGGACGACAAGGACGCGGTGGACCGCATGCGCCGCATACGCCAGGTGGACGACAAGCACCACCTGACGCTGCTGTGCCGTGACCTCTCGGAGCTGGCCAACTACGCGCGGGTGGACAACCGGCAGTACCGCCTGCTCAAGCTGGGCACCCCCGGCCCGTACACGTTCATCCTGGAAGCCACCAAGGAAGTGCCCCGCCGGGTGAGTCATCCGTCGCGCAAGACCATTGGTCTGCGCGTGCCCGACCGCAAGGGTCTGCAGTTGCTGCTGGAGCTGCACGGCGCGCCGCTGCTGGCCACGACCCTGATCCCGGCCCACGAAGCCGAGCCACTGAACGACCCGCACGAGATTCGCAGCCGGTACGAAAAACTGCTGGACGGCATCGTGGACGCGGGCGCCTGCCCGCTGGAGCCGACGACTGTGGTGGACCTGACTCCCATGGGCATGGGGGATGATCCCGTGGTGGTGCGCGAAGGCCGCGGAAGCGTGGCCGCACTGGGCCTGTAACAACGCCACCTGTGCCAGCACTCTGCGGACGAATCCGGGAGCGCACTCACACGCGCCCGTGTTCGTCAGCGCGCAAAGATGGGCTCGAAGGCCGACCGCTCGATTTTGCCGAGCGTCAGCGACTCCCCGGCCCACAAGGCCAGCGCAGGGCCGGACAGGCTCAGGCTGCGCTCGAGCCTGCGGCACAGGCGATCGCATCTCTCGTGGTTCATACTGGGAAGCTCCACAAACACCAGGTAGGCGCGGCGCTGCGGATAGTCGCGCAGATTCTTGCGTACGAGCCAACAGCGTTGCACCGGCGCGCAGCGCGACAGTTCGGCCTGCACCTCTGTCAATTCGAATGGGCTCAGGTCATGGCGTGTGATCTGGCTGAAAAATGATGTACCCGAAAGCTCATCCCAGGCCCGATCCTCAGCCTCCTGCGCACGCTCAAAGCGCCTGCGCCACCGCTTGAAGGCCGCAGCGTCGTGGTCTGCGCCAAGGCGCGGGGTCTCCAGCTCGGCCAGTGCGGTGCGAGCCGTCCAGTAACGGTTGTTGCCACCGGCCTCCCAGAGCCGGTGCAAAAGCGCCATCTTGGCTTCCCGGTCGTCCTTGCCAACGCACTTGACCAGCCCGCGCAGGGCCGCAGGGTTCTCGGCGTTGCGCTCCAGAGCCATTTCGTACAGGTCCCGCACCACGGCCCGCGGGTCCAGCCTGCGCCTCAGGCGCGCCAGCTCCACCAGGTCGGCAGCGCTGGCCTGCGGCATGGCGGCTTCCAGTGCCTTCACGCGCTCGCGCATCCGACCCAGTCGGGCGTGATGCAGTTTCCATTCGGTCGCATGATCGCGGCACCACTGCTTGTCCAGATGCGCCATCCACCGTTTGGCTTGGCGGCCGAGCAACCCGAGCGCGGTGCCGCGTGACCAATCGGGCACGGCAGGTGGAGTGTCCAATGCTTCGATGCGGTCGCGCAGCCCTGGATGGGTGTCTTCCAGGTTGCTCAGGCGTTTGAGGGCCTGGCGCAGCGCGTCGTTGGCAAATGCGGCATCGGGCGGGGTCGTCAGCAGCTTGCGCATCCTGCGGTAGGGCCCCACGGGCAAGGGGTTGCCCGCCGCCGCACTCCAGTGGCCTCTCCAGAATTCCGAGCGCAGCCAGGCCCCGCGCACCTCGATCTCCACCAGCGCCGCAGCCGTGACTTCGCGCCCGAGCAGGCGTGCGGCGATGCGGTCGGCCTCGTATTCATCCTGGCGCGCCAGTGCGAAGGTCCTAGCCGAAAAGCGCGGAAAGTACCAGCGGATGAACGCCTGCGTGGCAGCGGCCACGGGCCCCACGTTGTCAGACAGGCTGTGGTTCAGGCGCATCCACGACAGCCGGGTGCGATAGATCCAGGCTGCAAACCGCCCGTGGTCACCGCGCAGATGCCCGTACTCGTGGGCCAGCACGGCCATCAGCCGGGGTCGGTCCAGCGCCAGCAT
The DNA here is from genome assembly GCF_046341535.1 of Acidovorax sp. Taxonomy (GTDB): domain Bacteria; phylum Pseudomonadota; class Gammaproteobacteria; order Burkholderiales; family Burkholderiaceae_C; genus Acidovorax. The sequence continues at coordinate 6,259 of NZ_JBKDRI010000150.1, forward strand.
CAGCGGCAGGCCGATGGTCAGGTGATTGACCGAACCACCCAGCAGGCCAAAACGCGGCAGCTGCTGAATGCTCGCGTTAAATTCTTCGTTGAGCGTGACCTTGTGGATGGGCGGGCCCTTGATCTTGCGGCGGATGCGCTCCAGCGCCTCGAACAGGTCCGGGGCATCCAGCGCGGTCACCTCCACGCCAGAAGGCTGGTCAAGCCGCACCCACAGCGCCCGTACGCTCACCCACAACAGTGCTGCGGCGCCCAGCCACGCCAAGACCATGAGCAACCGGAATCGGCCCGACAGCAACGCAGGCAGCACCCAGGCCACAATACCGATGGCCAGCAAGAGGCAGCCAAGCACCCAGACGTAGCCGAGCGCGGCAAACGCCGCCACGCGCAGTCGATAGGCTCGGTTGTTGTCGGCACTGTCATGCTCGCTCAAGCGCACGAGGTGCACAAAATCTGCCTGATCCAAGCGCGCCCCTCTCGTTTGGTGGATTCTTGTCAGACGCTATCCTACCCATGAACGACACCGACCTTCCCGCTCTGCCCGACACGACGCCCCCGGGGCTGTACCGCCACTACAAAGGCATGCTCTACGAAGTGATCGGCACTGCGCGACACAGCGAGACCCTGGAGCCCATGACGGTGTACCGCGCGCTCTAAGGGCAACACGGGCTGTGGGTACGCCCGGCCGCCATGTTTGCAGACCAGGTGGTGGTGGACGGCGTGCTGCGCCCACGGTTTGAACGCTGCGCCACCGTACCCGGCGACGATGCCTGAGCCACCGACGCAACCGCCGCGCGCCAGCGCAGAGCGCGGGAGACATCGCCGCAACCGATCCGCCGCGTGGCGCAGCCAGGTGCAGCCAGGCGCAGCGGTGGCGTGTCGACCCGGCCACGGTCAGGTTTAAATTAAAAATACCCCTTTACGCCCGCTGCATATTGATTTGTAGCTATGATTTACATAGCAATCAACACACCATGCCGCGCAAGCATGCATGCCTGCGCGGGGCTTGCGACGCCGCGCCGGCCGTCAGAGCGTGGGCAGCAACGCCCGGATGGCGCGTGGGTAGATGATGTGCTCCTGGGACAACACCCGCGCGGCCAGCACATCGGCCGTATCGCCCGGCAGCACCGGCACCACCGCCTGATCCAGGATCGGCCCCACGTCCAGCTCGGCCGTGACGAGATGCACCGTAGCGCCCGCGAATCGGCAGCCCGCGTCCAAGGCGCGCTGATGGGTGTGCAGCCCGGTAAATGCCGGCAAGAGCGACGGGTGAATGTTGACCAGCCGCCCCGCGTAACACTGCACAAACCCAGGCGTGAGAATGCGCATGAACCCCGCCAGCACCACCAACGCAGGCTGGTAGCCGTCGATGCGCGCCGCCAGCGCGGCATCAAAGGCATCGCGGCTTTCAAACGCCTTGTGGTCCAGTGCCTCGGTGGCAATCCCCTGGCTGCGGGCAAACGCCAGCCCGGCGGCATCGGCCTTGTTGCTGATGACGGCAGCGACCCGGGCGCCGTAGCGCTGCTCCCAGTGCTCCTGCTGCGCGGCGCGGACGATGGCCGCCATGTTGGAGCCGCCGCCTGAGATCAAAATCACAATGTTCTTGTTCATTTGCCGCAGATTATCCCAGCCATGCCCTTCGACCCCACCACCCGCCCCCTGACCCCCAACGAAGCCCGCGTGCTGGCCACGCTCATGGAGAAGGCGCGTACCGTACCCGACAGCTATCCCATGACGCTCAACGGCCTGGTCACCGGCTGCAACCAGAAAACCAGCCGCGACCCGGTGATGCAGCTGAGCGACGCCGATGCCCAGGAGGCGCTGGATTCCCTCAAGCTGCGCACCCTGGCGTTTGAGAGCAGCGGCAGCCGCACCACGCGCTGGGAGCACAACTTTCAGCGTGGCATCGGCGTGCCCGAGCAGTCCGCCGTGCTGCTGGGCCTGCTCATGCTGCGTGGCCCGCAGACGGCCGGCGAGCTGCGCATCAACGCCGAGCGCTGGTACCGCTTTGCCGACATTTCTTCTGTCGAGGCCTTCCTGGACGAACTGCACGAGCGCAGCGCCGAAAAGGGCGGGCCGCTGGTAGTCCAGCTGCCAAGGGCGCCCGGCGCACGCGAGCAGCGCTGGGCGCACCTGCTGTGCGGGCCGGTGGATACCGCCCAGGCTGGGGGCGGGCCGTCGGGCTCCTTGCCCCATGCCGCAACCGAAGGCCTGCGCGACCGGGTTCACGCACTGGAGCAGGACGTGGCCAGCCTGCGAGCCACCGTGCAGCGGCTGTGCCATGAACTGGGCATCACCCCGGAGCCCGCCCCCATGTCACCACCCGGACAGGACTGAAACGAACGACCGTGCTACAACGGCGCAGTCACCAGGAGACGCCCGCATGGATCTCGCATTCACTCCCGAGGAGCAAGCCTTTCGTGAGGAAGTCCGCAGCTGGGTTCAGGCCCACCTTCCTGCAGACATCTCGCACAAGGTGCACCACGCGCTGCGCCTGACCCGCGACGACCTGCAGGGCTGGGCCAGGATTCTGGGCAAAAAAGGCTGGCTGGCCTTTGGTTGGCCCAAGGAGTTCGGTGGCCCCGGCTGGACGGCTGTGCAAAAGCACCTGTTTGAAGAAGAATGCGCGCTGGCGGGCGCACCCCGCATCGTCCCCTTTGGCCCCGTGATGGTGGCGCCGGTGATCATGGCCTTTGGCAATGCCGAGCAGCAACAGCGCTTTTTGCCCGGCATCGCCAGCGGCGAAGTGTGGTGGAGCCAGGGCTACAGCGAACCCGGCTCGGGCTCGGACCTGGCCTCGATCAAGACCCGTGCCGAGCGCGTGGGCAACAAGTACATCGTCAACGGCCAAAAGACCTGGACCACGCTGGGACAGCATGGCGACTGGATGTTCAACCTGGTGCGCACCAGCAACGAGGGCAAGCCCCAGACCGGCATCAGCTTTTTGCTGGTGGACATGAAGTCGCCCGGCGTCACCGTGCGCCCCATCAAGCTGCTCGATGGCGAATGCGAAGTCAATGAAGTGTTCTTTGACAACGTCGAGGTGCCCGTTGAAAACCTGGTGGGCGAGGAAAACAAGGGCTGGACCTACGCCAAGCACCTGTTGAGCCACGAGCGCACCAACATTGCCGATGTGAATCGCAGCAAGCGCGAGCTGGAGCGCTTAAAGCGCATCGCCAAAGCGGAAGGCCTGTGGGACGACGGCCGTTTTCGCGACCAGATCGCCCTGCTCGAGGTGGACATCGTGGCACTGGAAATGCTGGTGCTGCGCGTGCTGTCGGCCGACAAGAGCGGCAAGAATTCGCTCGACATCGCGGGCCTGCTCAAGATCAGGGGCAGCGAAATCCAGCAGCGCTACGCCGAACTGATGATGCTGGCCGCGGGGCCGTTTGCCCTGCCCTTCATCGAAGAGGCCATGGAAGCGGGCTGGCAAGGCAACTTCCCCGGCGGGGCCACGGCCAATGCACCGCTGGCGTCCACGTATTTCAACCTGCGCAAGACCACGATCTACGGTGGCTCCAACGAAGTACAGCGCAACATCGTGGCGCAGACCGTGCTGGGCTGACGCCCAGCGCGGTCCGCGCAGTGCGCGACAGGACTGCTCCCCCATGCCCCCTCCGCGAGGGGGTTCCAGCCAGAGCTTCGCTGACCCATGAAGGCGCCAAGGCGCCACAGGCCAGCACCAGGAGAGACACATGGATTTCGATTTTTCTAAGCAAGTACACCGCAACAACGTCGCGTAGAACGTGCTGGGCTAACGCCCAGCACGGTCCCCGCAGTGCGCGACAGGACTGCTCCCCCGTGCCCCCTCCGGGAGGGGGTTCCCGCCAGAGCTTCGCTGGCCCATGAAGGCGCCAAGGCGCCACAGGCCAGTACCAGGAGAGACAGATGGATTTCGATTTTTCCGACGACCAGGCACAGCTGCGCGATGCCGTCCGCAGGTGGGTGGACAAGCGCTACACGTTCGAGCGCCGCCGCGCCAGCGTGGTCGCTGGTGGCTTTGACCGCGCGGCCTGGGGCGAACTGGCCGCGCTGGGCCTGACCGCGTTGACCGTGCCCGAGGCGTATGGCGGCATGGGTCAGGGCGCGATGGACGCCATGGTGGTCGCCGAGGAGTTGGGCCGCGGCATGGTGCTGGAGCCGATCGCACAGTCGTTCATCACGAGCAGTGTGCTTGCAGGCGATGCGCCCGCCGATATGCAGTCAGCATGGCTGCCGCGCGTGGCCCGTGGCGAGGCACTGGTGGTGCTGGCCCACCAGGAGCGCAAGGCCCGCTACCGTCTGGAGGTTTGCGATGCAAAAGCAACGGTTACGCACGCTGCGTATGCCATAAGCGCTATCAAAAGCATAGTACCTGCGGGCGATCATGCAGACGCGTTCATCGTGCCCGCGCAGCTCGGCGGCCGCATCGCCCTGTTTCTGGTGGAGCGCACCGCCAGCGGCGTTGCCACGCAAGGCTACGTCACGCAAGACGGCAGCCGCGCGGCGCAAGTGCAGCTGGCCGATGCGCCTGCCGCGCTCATCACCACCGACGGTCTGGCCGCGCTGGAACGGGCAGTGGACACGGGCATTGCCGCTGTCTGCGCCGAGGCCGTGGGGGTGATGGACCAGGCCGCCGCCGCCACGTTCGACTACATGAACCAGCGCAAGCAGTTCGGCGTGCCGATTGCCAGCTTCCAGGCGCTGCGCCATCGCGCGGCCGACATGAAGATGCAGCTGGAGCTGGCCCGCTCAATGAGCTATTACGCCAGCCTCAAGCTGGGTGCGCCCGCGGCCGAACGCCGCGCTGCCCTGGCCCGGGCCAAGGTGCAGCTGGGTCAGTCGATGCGGTTTGTGGGCCAGCAGGCAGTGCAGCTGCACGGCGGCATCGGCGTGACCGACGAATACATCGTGAGCCACTACTTCAAAAAGCTCACGCAGCTGGAGATGACCCTGGGCGACACGATGCACCACCTGGGCGAAGTGTCGGCCCGCATGCAAGACACCGCAGGCGTGTTTGCCTGATGGAAACGGACGTCAGCGCGCGCCTGGCTTCATGTCAGAAGCCGCGACGACTTGGGCACGTGTGCCATCAAAAACTCCATCTGGTCCGCCAGAATGCGCCGGTTGCGCAGAATGAAGTCTTCCCACAGGCTGGGCACATAGGGGGCATACAGCAGCGGCATGTGGGCCTGCTCGGGCGTGCGCGGGCCCTTGCGGTGGTTGCAGGGGCGGCAGGCGGTAACGACGTTCATCCAGTGATCCTGCCCTTTGCGGGCAAAGGGCACGATGTGCTCACGCGTGAGGTCTTGTTCATGAAAGTGCCCGCCGCAGTAGGCGCACACATTGCGATCGCGCGCAAACAGCTTGCTGTTGGTCAGGCTGGGCTGGAGACCGAAGGGGTTGATGCCCGGCACGCCCTTGGTGCCGATGATGCTGTTGACGGCGATGACCGACTGCTCGCCCGTGATGGCGTTGTGCCCACCACGGAAACGGGCGATGTGGGCACCGGACTCCCACCGTACCTCGCCGGCAGCGTAGTGGATCACCGCCTGTTCCAGCGAGATCCACGACTGGGGCAAGCCCTGGGCTGACAGTTTCAAGACCTTCAAAACACGCCTCCTGGAACACAAGTACACAAGGATTCGGAACACTGACGTCTCGCGGGCGCAGTACGCTGAGCAACCCGTAGGTCACAATATACTCCGATTTCATGACAGATTGGCGTCTTGCGCTTATCAGGAGCGCACATGTTGCTATCAAATCCATAACAAATCGATGAAGATCTTTCGCGGCTTCCACCATCCGGGCATTGCACGCGCCTGCGCGCTGACCATTGGCAACTTCGACGGAGTGCACCGGGGCCACCAGGCCATGCTGGCCCTGCTCAACAGCGAAGCCGCGCACCGGGGCGTGGAAAGCTGCGTACTGACCTTCGAGCCCCATCCACGGGACTACTTCGCGGGCGCCCTGCACAAGCCCGATCTGGCACCGGCCCGCATCGGAACGCTGCGGGACAAGCTGACCGAACTGGCCCGCTGCGGCGTTCAGCAGGCCGTGGTGCTGCCCTTTGGCGCCCGGCTGGCCGCGCAGTCGCCCGAGGCCTTCATTGAAGAAGTGCTGCTCAAGGGCCTGGGCGCCCGGTATGTGCTGGTGGGCGACGATTTCCGCTTCGGGCGGCAGCGCGCGGGCGACTACGCCATGCTGGATGCGGCCGGGCAGCGCCACGGCTTCGACGTGGCCCGCATGAACTCGTATGAAGTGCACGGGTTGCGCGTGTCCAGTTCGGCGGTGCGAAAGGCCTTGGCCGCTGGCGACATGGACGCCGCAGCGCGCCTGCTGGGCCGCCCCTACACCATCAGCGGCCATGTGGTGCACGGCCGCAAACTGGGGCGCGAGCTGGGGGCCACCGCTGCCGGTGCGGGCGACGGGTTTCGCACGCTCAACCTGAGGTTCGCCCACTGGAAACCGGCCGCCAGCGGCATTTTTGCCGTGCTGGTGCACGGGTTGGGCGCAACACCGCTGCCGGGCGTGGCCAACCTGGGCGTGAGGCCGTCGCTCGACCCGAGCGACGTCAACGGCGGTCGCGTCCTGCTGGAGACGCACTGCCTGCAGTGGTCGGCCAGCCTGGGCCCCGAAGGAGCGTACGGTAAAATCGTGCGCGTGGAACTGCTGCACAAACTGCACGATGAGCTGAAATACGACAGTCTGGAGGCCCTGACAGCGGGCATTGCCAGGGACTGCGACAACGCGCGCGCGTACTTTGCATCAGCCCGCGCACCACTGCACACCGAGACCCGGCGCCAGACCACGCGCGACCGAATTTGAGGC